>CAKNLF010000026.1 GCA_930989305.1 uncultured Roseburia sp.
TTTTGCCGTCCTTGCATCAGAAAAGAAGTTTCTGTTAAAATAAGTCTGCAGGGGCTTTCCCCTGCAGACTTTATAAAAAAGGATTTGATATTATGATAAAATATACTGATGTTTTTAACATTAATTTTTACCAAAAAGAAATTTTCCACGGCAGCTGGAAACAGATGCGCTACCAGATCCAGCAGTCCCAAAATGAAGACGATTCTCCCGCCCTGCTGGTGACTATCTGGCCCGGTCCTTACAACTTCGCCGCAACCGACGACAGCCTGAAGCGGACCGCGGTTTTCGAATTCAGCAACGACGGCCTGAAGGCCGCCGTAGATTATCTGAATGAGCAGTACCCTTCGTTTTGTTAGGTCTGCTATTTTTCTTTCAAAGGCACCCACATATCTTCCAATACATCTGAAAGGGAACGGGAAATGATAAAATCATACACCTGTGCCAGCTCCTCCGGCGGCATTTCCATACCGCCCTGGATCCAGGTCATCAGCACATATGTAATGGACTGAGAGTAATACTCCGCCAAATGCTCCGGAGTCAGCCACCGGTTGATCGGCTTTTTCGTTCCCATCTGGTCTACGATCATACTGCCCAGCACCAGCTGGATCCCCCGTTCGATCATTCCCCGGAAGGAGTTCTGGCCCTCCAGTTTGCTGGCGTGCATATAAAAATCTTTTTCTTTCCGCATATTATGAAAGATCAGTATCATTGCCTCATTGATCATTCCGTTGCTTAAAAGAGGCTGGACCGGCGTTACAATGTCCTTGATCATGATCCATTCCAGAAGATTGTATTTATCTTCAAAATGATTATAAAACGTAGGACGGATTACGCCTGCTCTGTCAGTGATCTGTTTAATGGTTATCTTTTCAATAGGCTGCTGGCAGACAAGCTCTTTAAAGCTCTGGGCCAGCAGATCGTCTACGGATTTTCTGCTTTTTTGTATCATACCCGTTCCTCTTTACTGTCTGATTCGTTTCTATTGATATTCTGCCCGCCGTCTTTTGGTATATACGGCCGGGATCTTCCTAGTGGCAGCTGTGTCCGCAGGAATCATGTCCGTGCTCATGGCAGCCTTCCCCATGGGCATGCTGATGATCTGCGCATACCGTATCCGGATCGTAATTCAGATTTCCCCCGAGAAAAGCCTCCACCTGACTGTCCGCATCTCCCTGGGCTCCCGGATAAAGCTGAATGCCGCATTCAGCCAGAGCATTTCTTGCTCCTCCGCCGATACCTCCGCAGATCAGCACATTTACGCCTCTGTCCGCAAGGAAACCGCCCAATGCGCCATGTCCGCTTCCGTTTGTATCTACCACTTCACTCTTTATGATCTTTCCGTCTTCTACCTCATAAATCTTAAACTGCTCCGTGTGTCCGAAATGCTGGAACACCATACCGTTTTCATAAGTTACCGCAATTTTCATTGTATTTGTCCCTCCTGCTGCGCAATGTATTCTGTCATCCGGACAGATACAGTTTCTCCCGGAACAGATCCGGTAGGATCCGCCGCTGATTCTCAGGCTCGCCCCTTCCACCAGAAAACGGGCGATCTTTTTTCTGGCATCCGAATAAATAGCCTGCACTGTAGCTCTTCCCACCTGCATCTGCGCCGCGCACTGTTCCTGGGTCAGCCCCAGATAATCAATCAGTCTGACAGCTTCGTATTCGTCTACTCCAAGCAGCAGCGAATGTTTATCTGCCTGTCCGGGATCTCCGGGGGCAAAACACCGGTACGCAGGCATCCTGCAGATCATTTTTTCCTTTTCCGGTCTTGACATCTGTATCTCTCCTTTTTATTGGCATATGTCAATTATAACATCTGTAAACTGAATTTCAAGTATTCCCTGATATTTTCCTGTTAAAACTTGTGTTTTTATTTATTTATAACATATTCTTTATATATTTTTAACAATATATCCGATATGTTAATTTTTTATATTGACATCCCCTCATGCTTCAGCTATGTTGAAATCAGACAATCTCCGGATTCTGTCTGTGTGTTTTCCTAATGGAGGTTTGGCGAAGATCATTACTGTATCAGGAGGGTAAAACTATGGATATTTTTGGGTTTTTGACACTTTTTGGGGGACTTGCTCTATTTCTTTACGGCATGAATATTATGGGCGGCGGTCTGGAAAAAGTTTCCGGAGGGAAACTGGAACAGATTCTGGAACGGCTGACCTCAAATCCCATTAAGGCTGTTTTGCTGGGAGCCGGCGTCACCGCCATTATCCAGTCTTCTTCCGCCACAACAGTTATGGTTGTGGGCTTTGTCAATTCCGGCATTATGAAACTCTCTCAGGCCATCGGTCTGATCATGGGCGCCAATATCGGCACGACTATTACCGCCTGGATGCTGAGTCTCACAGGGATCGAAAGTTCCAGCATTTTTCTTCAGATGCTCAAGCCATCTTCGTTTTCTCCCATTCTCGCAGTGATCGGTATCCTGCTTTTCCTGGCAGGAGGTAAAACACGCAAAAAGGATGTAGGTGAAATCCTTCTGGGCTTTGCCACTTTAATGTTTGGTATGGAAACCATGAGCGCCGCCGTTGCGCCTCTGGCTGATGTTCCGGAGTTCACCAGCATACTCACACTGTTTTCCAATCCCCTTTTCGGAGTTCTCATAGGCGCGCTGCTTACGGGCATTATACAGAGTTCTTCCGCCTCCGTAGGCATTCTGCAGGCCCTTTCCATAACAGGGTGCTTCACTTACAGCGCCGTGATCCCCATCATTATGGGGCAAAACATCGGCACCTGCGTAACCGCTATTCTGTCATGTCTCAGCGGCAACAGGAACGCGAAACGCACCGCCCTTGTCCATTTATACTTTAATATTATCGGGACCATCATATTCCTGTCCCTGTACTACATCCTCAATGCCATCATCCATTTTTCTTTTTCCGATATGGTTGCAGGTCCGGCGGGAATCGCCCTGATACACAGTATTTTCAATATCTTCACTACCCTGATCCTGCTGCCTTTTACAAAAGGGCTGGAAAAGCTGTCCTACCTTACACTGCCTCTTACCTCCCAGGAGGTGGAAGCCGCAGCCAAAGAAGACCGCTTTCAGCTGCTGGACAGCCGGTATCTGAACACTCCGGCGTTCGCCCTTGACAATGTGCGCAGGCTCTCCAACGAACTTGCAGGAATCGCGAAAGAATCCGTTCAGTCTTCTCTGCAGCTGATTTTCCGCTACGATCCGGAAGCATACGACAAACTGGAACTTCTGGAAAATACCGCCGATCAGTACGAAGACCGCCTCAGTTCCTATCTGGCAAAATTAAGCGGACAGAACGTAACATACCGGGATATCCGGCAGATCTCCGTACTCCAGCACAGCATCATGGATTTTGAACGAATCAGCGATCTTGCCATTAATATCGGCACTTACGCGAAACAGATACACACCCGGCAGATGCCGCTTACCAGGCGATGTCAGGAAGAGCTTGAAATCTACAGCAGTGCGCTGGAAGATATCATGAACCGTACGGAACAGACCTTCGTCAACAGAGATAAAGAGACCGCTCAGACCATCGAACCCCTGGAGGAAGTGATTGATGATCTGAACAAGACCATACATAAGCATCATTTAAAACGGATGCGCAATGGGAAATATTCCATTGACCTGGGACTCCTCCTGTCTGATATAACCGCCCATATGGAACGTATCTCCGATCACTGCTCCAATATTGCTATTTACGAGCTTCAGACAGAAGACAGCACCATCGAAGAACATTCCTATCTTGATCAGCTGGATGAGGAAGACTCCCTGACATTCCAAAAATATTATCTTTCTTTCAGCCAAAAATATCAGCTGAAGAAATAACACGAAAAAAACCGGGAGGTCCATTTCATTTTTCCAAAACGGATCCCCCGGTTTTTTACGGCTGTATTTACCCGGACGCCGGACCGGTCATATGGTTTTCATCAGTTCCCGCAGGTATCCTGCGGATCTTCTCAAAGCTTCCTCTTCCCGCTTATCCAAAGGTATTTCCAGGATTTCTTCAATGCCTTCTCTTCCTACCAGAGCCGGCAGGCTCAGACACAGCCCTTCCAGACCGTACTGACCCTGTACAACCCCGGAGACAGGCAGCACGGAATGTTCTTCATTTACAATAGCGGAAACGATCCGCAGGACAGCCATGGCAATCCCGTAATAGGTGGCGCCCTTTCGCTGTATGATCTCATAGGCGCTGTCTCTTACACTTTCGTAGATCCCCTTCAAAGACGCCTCATAATCCCGGCATCCCTTAAGCTCCCAGAAATGCTTCAGATCGATCCCGGAAACATTGGCGCTGCTCCAAACCGCCAGTTCGCTGTCCCCGTGTTCTCCAATAATAAAAGCGTGAACGCTTTTGGGGTCCACCTTCAGCTTTTCCCCCAGAAGCTGCTTTAATCTGGCTGTATCCAGCACAGTACCTGAACCCATGACTTTGGCAGGCGAAAATCCCGATATTTTCCAGGCAGCATAGGTCAGAGCGTCTACCGGATTGGATACGATCAGCAGAATTCCCTGAAAACCCGACCGGCATATTCCCGGGATAATGTCCTTCAGGATCTTCACATTGCGTCCGATCAGATCCGTTCGTTTTTCCCCGGGCGTCTGGCTGGCTCCTGCCGCTATAATGGCCAGGGCGCAGTCTGCCAGATCACTGTAATCTCCCGGGTAAATATCCATGGAAGTGCCGTAAGGCATACCGTCTGCCAGATCCATCGCCTCACCCTGGGCTTTTTCTTTTTTTGCGTCAATAAGCACCAGCTCCGAAAACAGCCCTTTTTGCATCAAAGCAAATGCCGTTGCCGATCCTACCATACCGCAGCCGATCACAGCCCCTTTTTTTATGTTGATCATGCAAATACTCCTTCCTCCAAAACAGCCTGTCAGTATACTGACAGGCTGCTCTTTGTTCAAAGATAGTATTTACATTTTTCCCTCTGTTATTCTTCTCCGGTCACATGCTCCAGTATAATACTGGAAAACCTGGGCATCCATATCTTCAAATGCCCTTTATTTACTTTATACTCTACCGGCACCATGGAATAGGATTCTTCATTTGTATACATAATCTGGCGCAGCAGAGCGTTTCGCGGAATTCCCACCGGCCATACGGACAGATCCAGTTCTCTGGAATATCTGTCGTTATTTATAATGATCACAAACTGCTGTCTGCGGGTAAATCTCCCGTAACAGAGCACCTGATCTTCTCCTTCCAGGAACTTAACGGAACCCTGCCGAAATGCCGGATATTTCTTGTGGATCGCGATCATATCCCGATGAAACTCCAGAAGGTCTCTGTCTTCATTATCCCAGGGATAGGTCCTGCGGTTATCTGGATCTGTAAATCCGCACAATCCCGCCTCGTCTCCGTAGTAGATTGCCGGAGCCCCGGGCCAGGTCATCTGAATCACTACCGCTTCTTTCATGATACCCTTATTTACATCTTCGGATGCCGCTTTCGTTCCCAGGGAAGAAGCCCGCCCGATCTTGTGATTGGTCCTTGTAAGGAAACGGGAATGATCATGATTGGAAAGCTGGTTCATGGCGCACTGGAGTGACGCCGTAGGGAAACTGGCCATAAAGTGCTTCATGGCATCCTGAAAACTCTGGATATTTCCAAGCATATAGTCCACATAAGATTCACTGTGCTTTTCCATACCTGTCAGGAACCATGTAACCGGCTCCATAAACGCGTCATAATTCATGACCGTATCCCACTGATCCCCTTTCAGCCACTCTTTCGGATCGCCGTAATGCTCCGCAATAATAATGGCCTCCGGATTGGCGCTTTTTACCGCTTCCCTGAACTTTTTCCAGAATAAATGGTTGTATCTGGGAGAATGCCCCAGATCCGCGGCCACATCCAGTCTCCATCCGTCGGCGTTGTAAGGAGGAGACACCCATTTCTTTCCGATCCGGAGAATATATTCTTCCAGCTGAGGGGACTCCTCGTAATTCAGCTTAGGAAGCGTATCGTGTCCCCACCATCCTTCATAGGTATCATTATCCGGAAAAGCATTTTCATTCTGGAATTTAAAATACTTGTGATAGGGACTGTCTTTTTGGAGATAGGCCCCTGGCAGAAACCCCTCTTTTCCCTCATATATCTTTTCTCTGTCCAGCCATTTGTTAAAGGAACCGCAGTGGTTGAACACACCGTCCAGGATCACGCGCATCCCGCGTTTATGAGCTTCTTCTGTCAGTTTCGCGAACAGCTCATTGCTGGCCTCCAGATTTTTCAGACTGGTCACCCGTTTCTGGTACAGCTCGGCTTTCCGATTATCCCTTTCTCCCGGCTGCATAACTGCCCCTCCATCTTCCAGGATCACCCCAAAATGGGGATCAATGTAATCATAATCCTGGATATCATATTTATGACTGGAAGCGGACACAAACAGCGGATTAAAATACAGCACTTCCACGCCAAGACCGTGAAGATAATCCAGTTTGGAGATCACTCCCGCCAGGTCCCCTCCATAAAAATCCGCCACGTCAAAATCATCTGGACATTTATCCCAGTTTTCCACCTTTTTGGTGAGCCGGTTAATATAAAAATACTCTCCGGTTTTCACGTCGTTGGCAGGATCCCCGTTACAGAACCGGTCCGTAAAGATCTGATAGATTACCGCGCCTTTTGCCCACTCCGGAATCGAAAACCCCGAAATAATCGCAAATTCATACTGTGGCCGCAGTTCCCCGCTGACACCCTTTCTGTCATAATAACACTTCAGCATGCCAGATAATATTTCAAAATGATACTCATACCGTTCTGCTTCCACTTTTACCGTAATTTCGTAATAATCAAACTCACTGTCGCTTTCCGCCAGGGTCATAGCCATGCGCATGTCTTCGTGGCAGAAAAGCACCCGGTCTACATTATCCGCTCCCGTTCGGAATCGTATGGTCACCATATCGTTTGCCTTTACATCCTGCGGGAAACGGTAATCTGACGTTTCATCTGTAAACAATGCCTGTTTGCGGAAAACCGGCCGCATCTGCATAATATATCTCTGTATACTGTTCAGTTTTTCAATAGAATCGTACTTCATATGGATTCCCCCTGCTGTTTTATGATATGCATGGATACGTAAAATGTAACTTGTATAAAATGAAAAAAGGCAGCCGGTCGATCTGCTGCCTTTTTAGGAGAAGGTATTTTTTACTATGGGGTGTAGCAAAAAACTATATAATGTATTGGGGGTTTTTACGGTTGTAATTATAGCATCCGTCTATACAGAAGTGTGCACAAAGATCAAAAAAATTCAATTTTCTTTTTGTCGATTTTACACGTTACCGAATGGTTATTTCCTCGCATTCCACTAGGTATTCTGTATAATCAAAAATCTTTTCTCCCCCTCAGCCTTTTACCTGACCCCGTTCCATGGTAAAATCGCCTGCAGGCGCAATGCTTTTATTCTTCAAACATTTCCGTATCTCCAGCATCTCTGTCCGCAGTTTCTTCCTTCTGATCAAACAGCGCCTCAAACTCATCACGTCCGATCTTTTCTTTTTCCAGAAGCAGCTGGGCGCAGCGCTCCAGCACATCTCTGTTCTCTCTGATCATCTCCCGGGCTTTTGCATAACATTCGTCAATGATCCGTTTGATCTCCCGGTCAATCTTGCCTGCGATCTCCTCTCCGTATCCTCTGGTATGAGCCAGATCCCTGCCGATAAATACTTCATCGTCTTCATTGTCATAATTGATCAGTCCGATATTTTCAGACATTCCGTATTTTGTTACCATTGCCTTAGCTACAGATGTTGCCTGTTTAATATCCTGGGAAGCTCCGGTGGTGATATCGTCAAATATCAGTTCTTCCGCCACACGGCCTCCCAGATCTACAATGATCTCCTGAAGCATCCGGCCCTTTGTATTAAACATTTCATCTTTTTCCGGAAGAGGCATTGTATATCCGGCTGCGCCTACTCCGGTAGGAATAATGGAAACCGAATAAACCGGTCCCACATCCGGAAGCAGATGGAACAAAATAGCATGGCCCGCTTCGTGATACGCCGTGATTCTTTTTTCCTTTTCCGTAATAATACGGCTTTTTTTCTCCGCTCCGATACCCACCTTGACGAATGCTTTCCGGATATCGCTCTGCTGAATATAAACCCGGTTTTCCTTCGCAGCCCCAATAGCCGCCTCGTTCATCAAGTTTTCCAGATCAGCGCCGGAAAATCCGGCGGTTGTCTGAGCAATCTGTTTCAGGTCCACATCATCACCGATGGGTTTGTTTTTCGCGTGCACTTTTAATATTTCCTCACGGCCGCCTACGTCAGGCCGTCCCACATATACTTTTCTGTCAAACCGGCCCGGACGCATAATAGCCGGATCCAAAATATCCACACGGTTGGTAGCGGACATTACAATGATTCCCGCATTAACGCCGAAACCGTCCATTTCCACCAGCAGCTGGTTCAGCGTCTGTTCACGTTCATCGTGTCCGCCGCCCATTCCGGTGCCTCTCCGGCGCGCTACCGCATCGATTTCATCTATGAACACAATACAGGGAGCGTGTTTTTTCGCTTCCTCAAACAGATCCCGGACACGGGACGCTCCCACACCTACAAACATTTCAACAAAATCAGATCCTGATATGCTGAAAAACGGCACTCCCGCCTCTCCGGCAACCGCTTTTGCCAGCAGAGTCTTTCCGGTTCCGGGAGGTCCAACCAGCAGGACGCCTTTGGGAATCCTCGCGCCAAGTTTCGTATATTTGTCCGGAGCTTTCAGGAAATCCACCAGTTCTTCCAGTTCTTCCTTTTCTTCCTTCAGTCCTGCCACATCCGCAAATCTGACCTTAACGTTTTCTCCCGTAGTCATCTTTGCCCGGCTCTTTCCAAAATTCATCATCTTATTTCCGCCGCCGCTGGAAGCCGCCTGAGCATTCATGAAAAGCATGATGATCAAAAACAGCACGATACCCTGGATCAGCGCCGGCAGCACATATACCATCCAGTTTACGCCCGGCACATCGGTTACAGTATAATCAGTGAAATCCTGAGACTCCAGATAATCCCGGACTTCATTGACGTCGGTTACGTTAAACTGCCGTCTCTGATTGTCATCTTTCAGCACAACCACCACATCTCCGGTAGGAACTTCCCGGTTCTGATTGATCTGTACAGATGACACTTCTTCATCCTGTACGGCTTCTTTAAACTGATCGTATGTGTATGTGCTGCTCATTGTCCGTCTGGCGTCAAAAGAATACCAGATTCCCAGAATGATAAGCAGGACAAGCACATACATTATGATGCTCCTAAAGGGTGATCTTTTCAACTCCTCTTTTCCTCCTCGTTATTCATTAAATTCCACAATTCCTATATATGGAAGGTTTCTGTATTTCTGAGCGTAATCCAGTCCATAGCCCACTACGAACTCATCCGGTATTTCAAACCCTACATAATCCACATCCACCTCTACCGCCCGGCGGTCCGGCTTGTTCAGCAGAGTGCAGAGTCTGACGGTCTTGGCCCCTCTGCTTCTGAAATTGTTTACCAGATAGTTCAGCGTCCGCCCCGTATCTATGATATCCTCTACGATCAGGACATTTTCTCCCTCGATGGGACTGTCCAGGTCTTTCAGGATCCTGACGGTGCCGCTGGATGTTGTCTCTTCTCCGTAACTGGAAACAGACATAAAATCAATAAATACAGGAACCGTTATTCTCTTTGCCAGCTCGCACGCGAAAAAACACGCGCCTTTCAAAATACAGATAATCTTAACCGGTTCACCGTTCATATCTTCGCTGATCCTTTTACCCATCTCTACAATTTTTTTATTTACCGCTTCCTCCGGGTACATCACGCGAATCTTTTCCTTCATCTTTTTTTCCTCCATCTACGCAGACTTCCAGAATGCGTTTTGTCTTCTGCGTTACTTTATATTCTTCGCTGATACGCAGCCCCAAGATCCACAGGATATGAGGACCGTCTGCCAAAAGCCATATGGAGTCCCGCTGGCTTCTGGGAATTTTCTCATCAATAAAATAATCTTTTATCTTTTTCCGTCCACCTCGTCGGTCTGTTATAAAAAAATCTCCGGGACGGCGGTTTCTGAGCAGAATATTACTCCTTATCTTATCATAATCAAACCATTTCGTATATGTTTTTTCCGGAATTTTTTTCATGTCTCCATCAAAATCCAATAATTTGAGGCATATACGCCAGTCCCCGTTAAAAAAAGCTTCTCCCGGAGCCGACAGCTCCAGCTGTGTTTCTTTTGGTTCCGCTTCCTGCTTTTTCGCCTTTGCGGTATCTTCATGAAAGATCCACACATATTCGTATTCGCTGACTGCTTTCAGCCCGGCAGGAAGAGACAGTTCTTTTCCCGGCCCTGCCCGGAAAAGTCTTCTCAGATTTTCCACATGTACGGAAGTAATGTCTTTGCGGCTTCCCGCCGCCATTCCCATAAGCCGGTGAAGGAGATGGGTCTGGAGCACTTCCGGCATCTGGGCGAAAACCGTCTTCTTCATACGTATCCCCCAGGGTTTGTCCTCCTGGTCATCCCCTTCATAAGAAAGGATCAAGCCCTTTTTTCCGGCCTCAAAGGCCGCTTCTTCCAGATAATCGCACACATCGTTCAGCATCCAGGCTGTCCGCAGCATATGCCGCACCGCCTGGGCATTCACCTGTTCCAGCTGAGGCATGACGCAGTTTCGGATACGGTTTCTGGCATACTGCAGCTGGGCATTGGTGCTGTCAACACAAAAAGTCTGTCCCCGGCTTTTCAAAAAATCTTCTATTTCATTGCGGGTCACGCACAAAAGGGGACGTATGATCCTGTCACGCACCGGCGGTATGCCGCACAGCCCCCGCAGACCGGTGCCTCTGCTCAAATGAAACAGCATCGTTTCCACGCAGTCGTCTCCATGATGGGCGACTGCGATTTTTGTTCCCTTTTCTTCCTCGCGCATCTGTTCAAAGTATTGATACCGCAATTCTCTTGCAGCCTCCTCCAGAGTCTTTTTTTCCGCTCTGGCCTTCCCCGGCGCATCTGCGTGGAATATCCGGCAGGCAATCCCCTGGCTTTCACAGAACTCTTTGGCAAATACCGCGTCCTCCATACTTTCCCGGCCCCGGATCCCATGTTCCACATGGACGGCTTTCAGTTCAAATCCGCACCGCTTCTGAAGCTCTATCAGTACCAGAAGCAGGCATACCGAATCCGCTCCCCCGGAGACGCCTGCTATGATCCGGTCTCCCGGCTGTATCATATTAAATTTTTTTTGAAATTCCCATATTCTGTCTATCACGATTCTTTCTCCCATATCCCGGCCGTCAATACGGTCATATCATCTTTTGCCTGTCCCCCTGTAAAGAGCAAAATACGCTCCAGTATCTGCTTTGCCATCTGATCCGGATTTTTTGTATCCAGGGACCGCAGGATATCCGTCATGGCTTCTCTGGCGTCTTTTACATGGAGATGATCCAGCACTCCGTCTGACACCATAATAACAAAATCTCCGTTTTCCAGTTTTCGCCGTATCGTATGGATATCCATTTTCGAGAAAACACCTACCGGCGGATCGTCTCCGGTGATACATTCAATCTGGCTTCCCCGTTTTATAAATGTGGCAGACGCTCCTATTTTATAAAATTCGCACTGTCCGGTATCCAGATCCGCCTGCATTACATCCACCGTAGAAAACAGATTATTTTCCCCGTGAGTCACCATGGCGGAATTCATCATACGGATGGCTGTTTCCGGGTGAAAGCCCGCTTCCAAAAATTTTTCCAGCAGATCGATCACCATCTCGCTTTCCCTGCACGCCTGAACTCCACAGCCCATTCCGTCAGACAGGCTCATGACAAATTTCCCGTTGTCCAGCGGAAGAAATGAAAAATTGTCCCCGGACAGCTGTTCCCCTTCTTTCATCATACGGGCGATCCCATAATAAACCGAATATCTGCTGTCTTCCAAAAACCTGTAAAGGACAGACTCCTGTCCCACCAGAGCCCGGTTTTCCCGGTCCGATACATACCGGATCCCGGCTGTATGACTGATCAGCTTCGCCAGTTCTCTGACCGACAGACAACGGCTGCTCCTGGATCTTCCCTGAAGCAGTATTTCCTTTTTCCCGCTGGATTTTTCCAGTATCTTCAGATTTTCGATCAGTACGCCTGCCTCTTTCAGACTGTACTTTACTGTGGCCAGCATTTTCCCTTCCTGTCTGCTGATATCCTTATTTTCTCTGGCGCAGTCTTCCATAATATATGCCATGGCGTTTAGCTGCTGGGCGATCACTTCCCGGTTTTCCTGAAGCCGGTTGTACCAGGCCATATTCAGTTTCGCCTTTTCAAATATCTGAAGGATCTGCTCTACCATTTCGCCGTAATAGGGGCAGTGCTCCTCCAGCTCCTTTGTATTTTCCTCTATATCCTGGCCTTTTTGCAAGGTCTGCAAGAAACGGTACAGCACCTGATACATGGGCGGATCTTCCGAAGCCCAGCATATAGCGCTCTGACCGCAGGCAATGCAGACTCTGCCTGTCACCTCTGTCTGCATCCGGCTCAGTTCCTCCGCTGAAAAATCCTCTTTATAGCGGTTCATCCGGTCAAATGTCCTGGACAGTTTTTCAAACGATTCCGCATAGCCTTCCAGTTTTCTTTCTCCCCCTACCAGTATCTGAGGCGGCACTTTCCGAAAAGGTTCCCATTCCAGGAAAAGATAACTGCATCTTCCAAGAGCATGTACAAATCCGGCAACAAATATTCCTTCCAGAATACCGATTCCCACATTGGCCGTCATCCTCAGATGTATAGACGCGCCGAACAAAGTCATACACAAAGTACTGGCTCCGGCGATCACAGCCGCCTGGAGGCAGGAACAGTTCTTTCTATACCATTCCAGTCCTTTTACCAAAAGCACCGCCAGTATCACTGCCAGACTGTATTTGATCAGCGCGATCACAGGCGCGAATATCAGCATTCCCCCCAAAGCGCATAAAAACAGGATACTTCTGTTGACCCCGCTCATAAACCCGACCATAAACACTGCCGGGATAAAGGGATATACTCCGGCCACCGATACTTTCGCGGAAAGCAGCGCCGCCGCGTAAAAACAAATCTGTTTCCAGTCAAATCGTTTCATTTCCATTCTCCTCCTGCATTTACAATGTAGGGGATATTCTAAAACGAACCTGGAGAAATGTTTGTCAAACGAATGACTCCTTCCGAAAAACTTTTCGGCAAAAACTGATCCTGACAGGCATGTTTTCCCGAATCGAGGGAATTGATCTCTTTTAGGATGCTCTTAAGCCCTCAGATATTTCCTTCATTTTCTGATACAACAGTAAAAGCGTTCCGAAACAGTTTCGGCTCTCTGCCGGAACTCTCCAAAACGCTTTTTCATTCAGTTCTTTTCTTTAAATATAATCTCATTGTCGTAGGCCATTCCCAGTTTTGCTTTTGCTTCATCTTCTATGTACTCTTTGGAGCCCACATAATCTTCTTTCTGCTTTAATTCCTCTTCCCGTTCTTTCTCTTCATCCAGCTGTGCCTGAAGCTGCTCCTGACGGGCTTTGTACGTCTGATTCTTGTGATACAGATGAACGATCTGCACCGAAAAAACCAGCACAAGTACAAGCACTGCAAAACTTACGCATATTTTCCCAAACCGGTTTTTCTGATCTTTTCTTTTTGTTTTTTTCCTATAGCCCATCTTCACACCTGCTTAGAGTTTACATAACCTTATTTTAATCGCTTTCCAAAGTTTTTTCAATCGTTTTTTCAGGATTTGACTATTTTTTTTACAGATGTTTCCCAGGGGGCCGAATAATGGTTTAAAAATAACGGAAAGTCCTTTTACAAAGGCCCCTAGCACCTTTACGCCGGCCCTTACCACATATCGGCTGACGCCGAAATGATACAGAAGCATCCCGCTGACCACCGCCGCTATCACAAACCCCCGCACAAGTCCGTCATTCTGCCGGTAAAGCATGCCAAATAGCGCCACTGCGCATCCGCACCAGAAAAACATGTCTTCAATCCCGATCCAAACCGTCCCATGCCGGATCACACGGCGCCAGATACGAAGCAGATCATAGGCGAAGATCATACACATTCCCAGAAAAACTCCGCTTAAAAACAGCTGGCACTGCCCGGTAATTTCAGCACTGATCACTTATCGGAACAGGCGGCTCAACAGCGATTCATTTTGTTTGCCGCTCTTTTTTGCCACATCCGAATACATCAGGGAATCAATGCGTCCGGAAATATCAATTTCTCCCTTTTCCAGAGTAAGACGGTTTACATGGAGCTCTTTTCCTTTTATCATCAGCATACCCAGTTCCGTTTCCAGCAGGATCTCATTTACATCAAAAGACAATATATCAAGTACTCCGTTCAGCACTCCGCTGCTCCGGTCTGTCAGAATCACCTTATGCTGTCTGGGTGCCTGTCTTTCTTCCATATCGCTTCCCTCCCTTTGATAATGTATATGAAGGGACCTGTAATTTATGTCTGAAATCCCGGCGAAATCTTACTTATATATAACGGAACATCTCTTTTGCTTCTTCTTTTTTAGTTGTATCCGCGATCTGGAGCACTTCCGCTTTTACAGATTTGGTCCCGAAAGCGATTTCGATCACATCTCCCGGCTTCACATTGCAGGAAGCCTTCGCCGCTTTCCCGTTAACCGTTACTCTTCCCGCGTCACAGGCCTCGTTGGCCACAGTCCTGCGCTTGATCAGCCGTGATACTTTTAAAAATTTGTCCAGTCTCATATTTCACTCTCCTGTGCCGGGACGCCCGGCAGAAATTTCATATCAACATCCGATTACATAAAAAATGGCTGTTTCCAAACCGCTCCGGAAACAGCCCTAATATTTATCCTTAGTTTAACATATCCTTTAATGCTTTTCCCGCTTTAAATTTCGGAGATTTAGAAGCCGGAATTTTCATTTCAGCGCCAGTCTGAGGATTTCTTCCAACCCTTTCAGCTCTTTCGGATACTTCGAAAGTACCAAAGCCTACTAACTGGATCTTATCTCCATTTTTCAGGCCTTCCGCAACTACCTCTGTAAATGCCGCCAAAGCTTTTTCCGCGTCTTTTTTCTGTAATCCTGCTTTTTCAGCCATAGCAGCAACTAATTCAGATTTGTTCATTAATAATTCCTCCTAAATTATAAAAAAATAATTGCTTTCTTGTTTGCTTATAGAATATATATACTTGGTTTCCCCTTATTTGTCAAGGAATTTTATGTGTTCTTAAGACTTTTCCCATCCGCCGTATCACCCAGGGCCACTTCCGCGGAAATCCCCAGGTTCTGCGCCAGTCCCACAATATACCAGAGGGCCTGTCCTATCTGCCGTCGGGCCTCTTCGCTGTCTTTGGCGGTCCGTGCCAGGTTCAGACACTCTTTCACATATTCCGGTATCTTATCCGGATCTGCTGGGGATCCTTCCTGTTTCTTTTGGAGCTTTTTATATAATTTCTGCGCTCTCATAAGTGCAGAAAACTCCCTGGGAAATTCTTCCGGCAGCACTCCCTTTTGGGATTTTCCTTCTTTTTCTCTTTTTTTAATTTCTTCCCAGCCGGGAGGATTTGCTTTTTCTTCTTCTGTTCCAAACACATGAGGATGACGCCGTATCATTTTCCGGCTGATCCCGGAAATAACATCCTGCACGTCAAAGCGCCCTTCTTCCCGGGCAATCTGGGAATGCATGACCACCTGCATCAGCACATCTCCCAATTCTTCTTTCAGGTTGCTGTCATCTCCTGTATTTTCATAGATACGAATGGCCGCTGCAGCCTCCGCAGCTTCTTCCAGCATACACTGTTTTAAACTTCCATGGGTCTGGGCTCTGTCCCAGGGACAGCCATCCGGCGCCCGAAGGAGCCGGATGATATCACAAAATTCCTCAAACGTATACTGTTTTTCTTTCAACCGTTCGATTCCTCTCTACAGCATCGGTTCCACCATAGCCAGCACTGCCTTGCCCAGTTCGTCGGATGCTTTCTGAGCTTCCTCCATTCCGGACGCCTTTACGCCATAGTAGAATTTCACTTTCGGTTCTGTACCGGAAGGTCTTACGCACACCCATGCGTTATCCGGCAGATCATAGTAAAGCACGTTGGACTCCGGAAGTCCTGTTCCTGTTTCGCTTCCGTCCTCCATATTTTTGATTACGCCCTTTTTGTAATCTCTTGCGGAAAGGACTTTGTATCCTCCGATCTCATCCGGAGTATTATCTCTCAGTGTGTTCATAATCGTCTGGATCTTTTCCAGTCCCTCAATTCCCTTTAATGTAACGGACTTTACGTCATCCTTATAGTATCCGTATTTTTCATACAGATCGATCATTGCGTCCCACAGGGTCTTGCCCTGCGTTTTGTAGTAAGCTGCCGCTTCGCACAATACCATGCTGGCCGCAACTGCGTCTTTATCCCGGCAGTATGTGCCCGGCAGACATCCGTAGCTTTCTTCCAGGCCAAACAGATATGTACCGTTTTTCTTTGTTTCAAACTCCAGCATTTTCTGTCCGATATATTTGAATCCTGTCAGCACTTCGCAGAGACGGATCCCATAATCTTCAGCGATCGCGTCTGCCAGATTTGTGGTAACAATAGATTTTACCAGCGCCCCGTCTTCCGGCAGTCCGTAAAGGGCTTTTCTCTGTCCGATCTCGTATTCTCCGATCAGACATCCCGACATATTTCCGGTAAGGGAATGATACTCTCCTGTCTCCCGGTCTTTTACATATACACCCAGACGGTCCGCGTCCGGGTCAGTTGCCAGCACCAGATCCGCATCCACTTTCTTCGCCAGTTCCAGGCCAAGGGCAAATGCCTCTTTTGCTTCCGGATTGGGATAGCTTACCGTAGGGAAATCGCCGTCCGGCAGTTCCTGTTCCGGAACTACATATACATGCTGAAATCCAAGGTCTGACAGTACACGGCGCACCGGCACATTTCCGGTTCCGTGAAGAGGCGTATATACGATCTTAAGATCTTCTGCCGCGGCTTTGATCGCTTCCGGATGAAGGATCAGTTTTTTCAGCTCTTCCATATAGGGAACGTCAATATTTGCGCCGATAGTCTCGTAAAGTCCGGCCTGCACGGCTGCGTCTTTGTCCATGGTCTTTACCTGACCGTAATCCGTAACCTGCTTTACTTCGTCCATAATGCCGGTATCATGAGGCGGCGTAATCTGAGCGCCGTCCGCCCAGTATACTTTATATCCGTTGTATTCCGGCGGATTATGGCTGGCGGTAATATTAATGCCCGCCGTACATCCCAGATACCGCACTGCGTAAGACAGCTCCGGCGTAGGACGGAGACTTTCAAATACATAAGCCTTGATCCCGTTTGCAGCAAGGCACATAGCGGCTTCATCCGCAAATTCCGGAGACATATGTCTGGAATCATATGCGATAGCCACACCCTGCTTCTGCGTATTCTGGCTCAAAATATAGTTGGCCAGACCCTGGCTGGCTTTGCGTACTGTATAAATATTCATGCGGTTGGTTCCCGCGCCGATCACACCTCTAAGTCCTGCCGTACCGAATTCCAGGTCTTTATAAAACCGGTCTTCGATCTCCTTATCGTCCCCTTCGATGGCTTTCAGCTCCGCTTTCGTAGCCTCGTCAAAATATGGATTTTCAAGCCATGACTCATATACTTTTCTGTAATCCATCCCAATTTCCTCCTAAATCTTATTCCAGAATTTCATCTGCTTCAGGGCAGCAGAAACTTCCCTGATTTTGTCTCTTATTATATCATAAATATCCCGTCTGGATATATATTTCCGCCATTTATTTTTATCAAAAACCGCTGTTTTTACGCCTTTTTTGTATTTTATCCAGGACACGGATCTACAGTCTTCGCAGGAGGCATTCCAGGTAATGACATCTGGATCTGTGCTGCTGGATCTCCTTTTGCAGCTTCTCCAGATTCCGTCCTGAAATCCACGCTTTGCTTGCTCCGAAGTAATGATTGGCGATTTTCCAGAATTTTTCTGGGTACGCCAGGCGGTAATAAAGCTGGACAAAATCCTGCCGGCTGATGGGATTGATCCGGTTATATTCTTCGATCATGGACATTCCCAATGTTTCTTCCCAATTATATTTTTCCATAATTTTTCTCATAAAATTACTGAAGTCCGAAATCTGTATGCCGCTTTTTGCCTTTTCAAAATGGATCATCGCCGTATCCGCTCTGCCGAAAATAATATTGTGCTGATTAAAATCTCCGTGACAGATTCCCTCTCTGCCCACTGCGGCCTGATCTTTTGCCATGCCCAGCGCTTCCTCCACCTTCAGGCACTGTTCAAAAAAATCCGGAAAGCACTTCAGGAAAAGCCGTTCAAAATCATTCTTTTGCCTTCTTTTTTTTATGTAATTCCGGATTTTTCTCAATTCTTTGTTATGTCTGCTGTATTCGGACAGCACGGTTTCTTTTTTGCGCCCTTTGTTCTGAAAATGAAACTGGGATCCGGACACAAGGGTATGGAACTTTGCCAGATGAGATACCGCCATCATAATGTCCATGCGGTTTTTTACATCGCACTCTTTCCCTTTGAACCACTGGTGCATGGTATAACATACCCCGTCCGGCCCTTCCGCCGTATAGTCTCCTTCCACAGTTTTTCTCAGCCCGTCTGTCTCCATTCCCTGTTCCTTCAGGTATTCTCCCAGCAAATACAAAAATTCCGCCTTTTCCTGAGACCCCCGAAACTCTTTCAGCGCCAGCAGTTCGCTGCCGCACTCGCAGATTAGCACCCCTCTCCCTTTATAGGTCTGGACATTTTCCACTCCATACTGTTCCAGCACCTGCTCTATCTGATAATACATACAAAACACCCCTTCATACGAAGTTTAAAGACAACTTTCTATGTCTATTCATCATATGAAAGGGTGTTTAAAAGTATGCTTTCTGCTGAAATCTGTTTAATAAAATCTCTTTTTTGTTCCACTCCGGATTTTCAAGGACATCCTGAAGCATGCGTTCCAGTACATCTCCCAGCTCTTTTCCCGGCTTCATGCCGGTGCTGATCAGATCCGCCCCGGTAACTGCCAGTTCTTTCAGCGACAGACAGTCTCCGTTTTCCATGATCTGATTGTAAACCGCTTCATATGCATCCACATATTTCAGCTTGCTTTCTCTTAAATGATTGCTCTGGGCCCCGATATCCGCTCTTTTTACCAAAAACAGAGCCGGATACTGATCCAGCCCGTCTTTTACCAGTGCCTTGCGGATACTTGCCGGATTAGCCGGAGGCTGATTGTCATGTATCAGCACCAGCGCTGTTACCCGCCTGATCGTATCATTATCAAATTTCAGACGCTTCAGGATTTTTTCCGCCATCTGAGCCCCCCGCTTCGGATGTCCCGGGAAGTGATCGATCCCCTTCCGGTCCGTGATCCTGCAGGGAGGTTTCGCCACATCATGGAGCAGCATGGTCAGCCTCAGCACCTTATCTTCCGGGATCAACTGAAGCGCTTTTATCGTGTGCTCTCCTACGGAATACATATGGTGGGGATTGTTCTGAGGAGTTTCCATCATAACGGAAAACTCAGGCAGCACAACATCCGAAATCCCCAGTTCATAAATCTGCCTCATTTCTTCCGGATGGGGCGATACCAGAAGCTTCACCAGTTCTGTCTGGATCCGTTCCGCACTGATTCTGGCCAGACTGCCTGCCAGCTCCGATATGGCTCCGGCTGTGTTTTTTTCTACGGAAAAGCCCAGCTGGGCGGCAAACCGCACTGCCCGGAACATACGCAGAGCATCCTCCCGGAACCGTTCCCCGGGGTCTCCCACACACCGTATGACGCCCCTCTCCAGATCCTGCGCTCCGCCAAACAGATCCACCAGACCGCTTTCCTCATTATATGCCATGGCGTTAATGGTAAAGTCCCGTCTTTTCAAATCTTCTCTCAGGCTAAGGGTAAAAGCCACTTCCTTAGGATGTCTGGCGTCCTCGTATTCTCCGTCGATCCGGTACGTGGTCACTTCAAATCCCTCATGCCCGAGCATTACTGTAACAGTCCCGTGCTGTATCCCAGTATCAACAGTATGGGAAAACAGACTTTTCACTTCTTCCGGAGTAGCGGATGTGGTAATATCCCAGTCCGAGGGTGTCCTTCCCAGCAGAGAATCCCTTACGCAGCCACCTACAGCGTACGCTTCAAAATTATGCGAACGGAGGCAGTTTATGATCTCCGATACTTTTTCCGGTAACTGTATGTTCATAAGGCTGCCTCCTTTCTTCTTTCTTAATCTTTTTTTCGAGTTCTTAATATGCTTTTCCCCAGTATACCAGTTTATGGGCAGTTTTTCCACAACATACGCATGTATCTGCGATTTTTTCCTGATCCTGGAACGGCATGCACCGGGAAGTTGCTCCGGTTTCTTCTTTGATCTTGTCCTCGCATGCCTGATCGCCGCACCACATGCCCCGGATAAATCCCGGTTTTTCTTCTACGGTCTTTTTGAATTCCTCATAGTTATGGGCATCGTAAATATGGGCGTCTCTGTGGGCTTTAGCCCGTTCAAACATATCATGCTGAATTGTATCCAGAAGTTCAGAAATTTTTGTTTTCACTTCATCTAAAGATACGATCATCTTTTCTCTTGTATCTCTTCTTACCAGCACGCACTGATTTTTCTCCATATCCTTCGGTCCCAGTTCCACACGCACTGGGATACCGCGCATTTCCTGTTCTGAAAATTTCCATCCCGGGCTCTTCTCGGAATCATCCAGTTTTACTCTGCATACTTCACTCAGTTCTTTTTTCAGACTTTCCGCTCTCTCCAGAACGCCTTCCTTATGCTGCTGGATAGGGATCACCATAACCTGTGTAGGCGCAATGCGAGGCGGCAGCACAAGTCCGGAATCGTCTCCGTGTACCATGATAATCGCTCCGATCAGTCTGGTGGTCATGCCCCAGGAAGTCTGATATACATATTTCAGCTGATTATCTTTATCCGTATACTGGATTCCGAAAGCTTTCGCGAAAATATCTCCGAAATTATGACTTGTTCCGGACTGGAGCGCTTTGCCGTCGTGCATCAGCGCTTCGATCGTATAAGTAGCTTCCGCTCCCGCAAATTTTTCTTTCTCTGTTTTCTTTCCCCGGACTACCGGCATAGCCAGCACTTCCTCGCAGAAATCCGCATACAGATTCAGCATCATAACCGTCCGTTCTTCCGCTTCCTGAGCAGTGGCATGAGCCGTATGTCCTTCCTGCCATAAAAATTCTCTGGAACGCAGAAACGGTCTTGTCTCTTTTTCCCAACGCACAACTGAACACCACTGATTATAGATTTTCGGCAGATCTCTGTAAGACTGGATCAGATTTTTGTAAAAATCACAAAACAGCGTCTCAGATGTAGGACGCACGCACAAACGCTCCTGGAGCGGATTTAAACCTCCGTAAGTTACCCATGCCACTTCCGGCGCAAAGCCTTCTACATGATCTTTTTCCACCTGAAGCAGACTTTCCGGAATGAACAGCGGCATATATACATTTTCCACGCCGGTTTCCTTAAACCGTCTGTCCAGTTCATGCTGAATATTCTCCCAGATAGCATATCCATCCGGTTTTATGATCATGCATCCTTTCACACTGGAATAGTCGATCAATTCCGCTTTCTTTACAACGTCCGTATACCACTGTGCGAAGTCCACATCCATAGACGTAATGGCTTCTACCAGTTTCTTTTCTTTTGCCATATTCGCTCTCCCTTCTTTTACCGCAGAAATAAAGAACGCCGGATCCCCGTGTCCCATAGGGACCGGATTTCCGGCGGTACCACCCTGATTCATATACAGATCCGCAGACTCGTATATCCACTCAAATGTCCGTAACGCAGAACTGCGCGGCATTTTTCATGCCGGGCTCAAAGGGCCGGTTCCTGCCGCTTGGAACAGAAATCTCACACCACCGATTTCCTCTCTGGGGTTCTTCCTGACAGTACTATTCCTTATCTTTGCCATAATACGATTATTTCATATTTCCGAAGCATATTTTAAGTGAAACTTTTTCAATTGTCAAGATTTCTTCCTTCCTCTTTGCCGATGCATTCCTGAAATTCCGCAAAATAAGCATTTTCCGGAAGAATGGAAAATACCTCCTTTTTTCCGGTGCCCGGATGTACAAATCCGATCCGGAAAGAACACAGCGCTGTATTTCCGCCGCTGCCCTTCCACTGGGGATCATACTTCCGGTCACCCAGCAGAGGATGCCCTCTATGCGCCATCTGCACCCGAATCTGGTGATGTCGGCCTGTATGCAGACGGATCCTCACCAGGGAGTACCCTCCCTCCCGGGCTTCAGCCAGCACCTTATAAGAAAGCACCGCTTTTTTTGCCTTGGGATCATTTTCCGCTGCCACACGGGAAATATTGTTTCTTCCATCACGTACCAGATAGTCCTGCATCTCTCCGGCCGGTTCCGAAAAACTTCCTTTTACGACAGCCAGATAATCCTTGTCCATTCCCCGGTCGGCAACCTGGCGGCTCAGTTCTGCCGCCGCCTCTTTTGTCTTGGCGAACACCATAACCCCCTCCACAGGCTGATCCAGGCGATGGATCAGGCCGATGTAGGGAGGTTCCCCTTTTTTACTGCGGTATCCTTTCAGGATACTGACCATATCTTTCACGCCGATCTTGGGTGTCTGGGTGGGAATACCCGCCGTCTTCCGGCATACGATCAGGTCCCTGTCCTCGTATATAATTTCCTTTTCGATTTCTTTCATAAGTTTTCCGCTTATCTCCGCCTTAAAGTTTAAACCGGTATCCTACTCCCCAGATTGTTTCTATGTACTGGGGCTTTGCAGTATTATACTCAATCTTCTCTCTTATCTTTTTAATATGCACTGTTACGGTAGCAATATCTCCGATAGACTCCATATCCCAGATCTTGCTGAACAGCTCCTCTTTTGTAAACACATGATTGGGATTCTGAGCCAGAAATGTGAGCAGATCAAATTCTTTTGTAGTAAACTGCTTTTCTTCGTCATTCACCCATACCCTTCGGGCGGTTTTGTCAATCCGGATTCCCCGGATCTCGATCACTTCGTTTTCCTGCACATTGCTGGAGATCAGTCTGTCGTAACGAGCAAGATGCGCCTTTACTCTGGCTACCAGCTCGCTGGGTGAAAAGGGTTTTGTAATATAATCATCCGCTCCAAGTCCAAGCCCGCGGATCTTATCAATATCATCCTTTTTGGCGGATACCATCAGCACAGGAGTATTTTTTACTTCCCGGATCTGTTTGCAGATTTCAAATCCATCCACTCCCGGCAACATCAGATCCAGAATGTACATATCAAAATCACTGTTCAGGGCTCGTTCCAGTCCTGTATCCCCCCGGTTTTCGATTTCTACTTCAAATCCGCTCAGCTCCAGATAATCTTTCTCCAGATCCGCAATAGCTTCCTCGTCTTCAATAATTAGAATTTTACTCATTTGGCACCTCCTGATATTTACGTATTACAAAGTACATGATCGTTCCTGTATTTTCTTTACTTGTAGCCCAGATTTTTCCTCCATGGTCTTCAACGATCTTTTTTACAATAGAAAGACCAATCCCGCTTCCGCCGGTACTGGAATTTCTGGACGCGTCCGTTCTGTAAAAACGATCAAATATGTAGGGCAGCTCTCTTGTAGGGATGCCGCAGCCGTTGTCTTCAATTTCCACCTGGATAAAATCCCCCACATCTTTGATCCTGATATTGATAAAGCCCTTTTCCTTATTCATATATTTTACGGAATTGCTGATAATATTGTTGATCACACGCTTCAGCTGTTCCGGATCCGCAATGATCACCGTTTTTTCATCCGCGTAATTGTAATAGGCCAATCCGATATCCCTTGCCTCCAGATCAAGTCCGATCTCTTCAATACAGTCGTTAAAGTACTCCGATACATTGATCTTATTAAAGTTGTATGGTATGCGGTTCGTGTCAATCTGAGAATACAGAGTCAGTTCATTGATCAGCCGGTCCATCTCATTGGCCTTATTATATATGGTCCGTATATAACGGTCCCGTTTTTCCGGCGTAGCAGCCACACCGTCGATCAGGCCCTCCGCATAGCCTTTTACCGTAGTGATAGGCGTCTTCAGATCATGAGCGATATTGCTGATCAAAATTCGGTTTTCTTTTTCCGCCGAAATATTTTCCTCTGTGGAATACTTCAGCCGCTGACGCATCTGCTCAAAGTTTCTGCACAGTTCTCCGATCTCGTCATCGCTGTCCACATCTATGGTAAAGTCCAGATTCCCGTCCCGGATATTCTGGGTGGCCACTTTCAGCTTGGCAATGGGATTTATAATACCCTTGTAAATCCAGATCGTCATGACAGCCGCCGTCAGCACAAGGATCAAGACAATGGAGATCCCCATATCGATCACCAGCTGCTGCAGTTCCGGAATCACGCTTTCCGTTGAAGTAAGCAGATAAAGACTGCCTTTTGCCCCGGCTCTGTCTTCAAAGTTAATCTGCTTTACAATGATCTGCATCTTATCATCCAGATAATAGCCGTTCTCGTCACTGTTTTTTTCATCTCCGTATTCCGGAAGCATCTGCTCCAGCGCTTCATCCGTATAATTTTTATCTCCGTCCGAACCGTTGTAAATGATCCGTCCATCCTTGCTTACTACCAGAAAAGAATCTTTGTCTTTCAGCTCATCATTTTTTTTCGCTAAATATCCCATATCTTCCAACTTGTCACTGTCGTTGGATGCCAGATTCTGAAACTCCGTAAAATCCGATCTTGTATACCGGTTCAGCAGCTGTATGGAATTCGAAAAAAATAATGTGTCTTCTTTTTCCAGATCATAATTCTGTCTCAGGCTGCGCACCTGCAGCTGATAAAAAGCAAAGAGAGCTCCGCAGGCCAGCGCCATGGGAAGAAATATGATAAAACAGAACGACAGGATCAGCCGCGTCTTTAATTTCATGCTATACACCGTCCGTTCTTTGCCTGCCAGGCATGATATACTAAATGCGAAAACACTTCGCCAAGTATTCATATTATAGCATATACCTAATTTCTATCCAGCTTTTTTAGTGATTATTTATAATATTTTCACAAAAACCGGACATAAAAGCATCCCCTCTCAGGATCTTTTATGTCCGGTTTCTCTTTTACTGAGTTTTCTCCTCAGTTTTCTTATTATAATAAATTATAAATATTTTTTCAGATCTTCTACTTTATCCAGCGCTTCCCATGGAAGGTTCAGATCGTTCCGTCCAAAATGTCCGTATGCCGCTGTAGGACGATAAATCGGTCTTCTCAGATCCAGCATTTTAATAATGCCGGCCGGGCGCAGATCAAAGTTTTCACGTACGATCTCCACCAGTTTGTCGTCTGCCAGTTTGCCTGTGCCGAATGTATCTACCATAATAGAAGTAGGCTGTGCTACGCCGATAGCATAAGACAGCTGGATCTCGCATTTGTCAGCCAGTCCTGCCGCTACAAGGTTCTTTGCCACATAACGTGCCGCATATGCTGCGGAACGGTCTACTTTTGTACAGTCTTTTCCGGAGAATGCGCCGCCGCCGTGACGAGCGTATCCGCCGTATGTATCA
The DNA here is from genome assembly GCA_930989305.1 of uncultured Roseburia sp. Lineage (GTDB taxonomy): Bacteria > Bacillota > Clostridia > Lachnospirales > Lachnospiraceae > Brotonthovivens > Brotonthovivens avistercoris. The sequence continues at coordinate 25,551 of CAKNLF010000026.1, forward strand.
ACAATGATCTTACGTCCTGTAAGTCCTGCGTCTCCGTGAGGTCCGCCGATTACAAAACGGCCTGTAGGATTGATAAAGAATTTTGTATTTTCATCGATCATATCCTTAGGAAGAACCGGATCGAATACATATTTCTTGATATCTTCATGAATCTGTTCCTGTGTTACGTCTTCATCATGCTGTGTAGATAATACAACTGCTTCCAGTCTCTTTGGATTTCCCTGTTCATCATATTCTACAGACACCTGAGTCTTTCCATCCGGTCTCAGGTATGACACTGTGCCGTCTTTACGGATTTTTGTCAGCTGCAGAGCCATTTTATGAGCCAAAGAAATAGGATATGGCATGTATTCTTCTGTCTCATTGGTTGCGTAACCGAACATCATACCCTGATCGCCGGCGCCGATAGCTTCGATCTCTTCATCAGACATCTTGCTTTCTCTTGCTTCCAGGGCTTTGTCAACGCCCATTGCGATATCCGGAGACTGCTGATCCAGAGCAACCATCACCGCGCATGTATGTCCGTCAAAACCTGTTTCCGCTCTGTCGTATCCAATTTCATTTACAGTCTTCCGAACAATAGCCGGGATATCCAGCTGTGCTTTTGTTGTGATTTCTCCTGTTACAAGTACAAAGCCGGTACAGCTTGCAGCTTCGCATGCTACACGGCTCATAGGATCCTGCGCCATGCACGCATCCAGAATGGCATCAGAAATGGCATCGCACATCTTATCCGGATGTCCTTCAGTCACAGACTCTGATGTAAATAATAATTTCTCCATAATTTCTCCTCCGTTTTATTGTGTCCGATCTGTTTTTTCAGGCAGCAAGCCATACGGACATACTTTTACAACTATTTTAACTGCTAAACTAACTGCACAAAGTATATCTGGATTTCCTGTGCTTGAATATATGCAAATCGCTTCTTATGTATCTTTTTCTAATACATTTTAATATATTTGTATAAATTCAAAATATATTTTTACACTTTTGTTTTATTTTTGTCAACATATTATTTATATTGTATTTTATTTTCTCTGTTTTTTGATCAAACAAAAAGACTTCCTTCTGATCCTGCAGAACGCATTATGCAGAAGAAAGTCCTGTTTTCAGGATATTTTCAATTTAAATTTCTGTATTTCTTTTTCTGAGCTTACTCTCTCGATCTTGGCGCCCAGTTTTGCCAGCTTCTTCTCAAAAGCTTCATATCCTCTTTCAATATAGAAGATATCGTCCACAACGGTAATGCCTTCCGCTGCCAGCCCGGCGATCACCAGCGCAGCCCCTGCCCTGAGATCCGGAGCGCTGACCCTTGCTCCCGTATAGCGTTCCACGCCGCTTATGATCGCAATATTGCTCTCCACCTTTATGGCGGCGCCCATCTTGGTCAGTTCATCCACATACCGGAACCGGTTTTCAAAAATACTTTCCGTAATTGTACTGATACCCTGGGATATTCCCAGCACCACGCCCATCTGCGGCTGCATATCCGTAGGGAATCCCGGATAAGGCAAAGTCGTCACCTGGGTATGTTTCAGCTTATCCGGAGCGATCACACGGACATAATCGTCTCCTTCTTCCACACGGCATCCCACTTCCAGAAGTTTCGCCGTAGTGGCTTCCAGATGTTTCGGGATCACGTTGGCTACTGTCACATCTCCCCCTGTCGCGGCTGCCGCGAACATGAAAGTTCCCGCTTCAATCTGATCCGGAATGATGGAATACTCTGTTTTATGTAATTTTTCCACGCCTTCAATGCGGATCACATCCGTTCCCGCTCCTCTGATATTGGCGCCCATGCAGTTAAGGAAATTCGCCACATCCACCACATGAGGTTCTTTTGCCGCGTTTTCTATTACGGTTTTTCCTTCTGCCATAGCCG
>CAKNLF010000027.1 GCA_930989305.1 uncultured Roseburia sp.
AGGAGTCTGGGCTATTGACGCCAGAACAACGGATTACTATCTTACCGGAGAAGGCTACCGGTCCCATGTGAACTTCTGGCTGCCTTTTAATGGAAACGTAGGTGTCCATGACGCTACCTGGAGAGACAAATTCGGGGGCCAGATTTATAAGACAAACGGATCTCACGGATGCGTAAATACACCTTATGAAGCTGCAAAGAAAATATATGAAGCGGTATCTATCGGAGATCCGGTGATTGTATATTAAAACGAAAAAGAATTTTAAAAACTGCCCCCTCCGGGAATGAGGAATACTCGTATCCGGCGGGGCGTTTTTTTTATTGCACCGTCAGGAACTGCTTCATGTTTTTTAACGCGGCTTTTTCCAGACGGCTGACCTGGGCCTGGGAAATGTGGATCTCATTTGCCACCTCCATCTGTGTCTTCCCTTCAAAAAATCGTAGCTGAATGATCCGGTGTTCTCTCTCGCTGAGACGTTTCATGGCGTCGGAAAGAGACAGATCCCGGATCCATCTGTCTTCCCGGTTCTTTTTGTCGCTGATCTGATCCATGACATAGAGAGTATCGCCTCCGTCGGTGTAGATGGGATCGTAGAGGCTGACGGGACTTTGGATAGCATCCAGAGCGAACACGATCTCCTCCTGAGGGATCCCGATTTCGGCGGCCACTTCGGAAAGGGTGGGATCCTGATTGTTGCGCCGGGTCATGATCTCCTGAGCGTGAATGGCTTTGTATGCAGTGTCCCGCATGGAGCGGCTCACCCGGACGCTGTTGTTGTCCCGCAGATACCGGCGGATTTCTCCGATGATCATGGGCACTGCGTATGTGGAAAATTTGACATTCATAGTGGGATCAAAATTATCAATAGACTTGATCAGACCGATGCAGCCGATCTGAAACAGGTCGTCAACATTTTCACTGCTGCCGGAAAAACGCCGGATGACGCTTAAGACAAGCCGCAGATTTCCTTTGATGTATTCTTCGCGGGCGTCTCTGTCCCCTTCTTTGATGCGCTTGAACAGGGACGCCTTTTCCTCTTCTTTCAGTATGGGAAGTGTGGATGTATTCACACCGCAGATTTCTACTTTATAAGCAGCCATAGCATTTCTTTACCTCCGGATGGATTGTTAGTAAGAGAATGCACGTTTTTGAAGAAATCTATACATGAGCGGACAAAAAAAGGAAGGACTTGCGCAGGATGGGAAAAAGCATTATACTTAAACAAGTTGTGAAAGAAAGGAAAGACCGATGAAAAAAATCCTTGATATAATTACAAAAGAAGTGACAGAGGCTTTCAGGGAAGCCGGATATGAAGAAAAATACGGAAAAGTGACCCTGTCGAACAGGCCGGATCTGTGCGAATTTCAGTGCAACGGCGCTATGGCAGCTGCAAAGCAGTATAAAAAAGCGCCTTTTATGATCGCAGATGACGTGGCGGATAAACTTCGGGGAAATGCCATGTTCCAGAGTGTGGAATCGGTAAAACCCGGATTTTTAAACCTGAAACTGAACGGAGATTTTCTGGCGGGATATCTAAGAGAAATGCAGAAAGACCAGCGATTCGGAGCTGAAAAAGCAGAGCATCCCCAGACGATCATGATCGACTACGGCGGGCCCAATGTGGCCAAACCTCTTCATGTGGGACATCTGCGTTCAGCGGTGATCGGGGAAGCGATCAAGCGCATGGGAAAATTTGCCGGGCATCATATGATCGGAGATGTGCACCTGGGAGACTGGGGGCTGCAGATGGGACTGATCATTACCGAGCTGAAGCTGCGCCGACCGGATCTGGTATATTTTGATGAATCCTATACAGGAGAGTATCCGACAGAGCCTCCCTTTACCATTTCTGAACTGGAGGAGATTTATCCTACAGCCAGCGGAAAGTCCAAAGAGGATGAAGAGTACAAACAGGCAGCAATGCAGGCGACTTATGAACTTCAGCACGGAAGAAGAGGCTATCAGGCCCTTCTTGGCCATATCCTGAATGTATCCGTAGCGGATCTGAAATGGAATTATGAGAGACTGAACGTATCTTTTGAGCTCTGGAAAGGAGAATCCGACGCTCAGCCGTATATTCCGGATATGGTGGAAAAAATGAAAAAAGACGGATTTGCCTATATCAGCGACGGGGCTCTTGTTGTAGATGTAAAGGAAGATACAGATACAAAGGAGATCCCTCCCTGTATGATCCTGAAATCAGACGGAGCGTCCCTGTATAATACAACGGATCTGGCGACGATCGTATGGAGGATGAAAGATTATCATCCGGATCAGCTGATCTATGTGGTAGATAAAAGACAGGAACTGTATTTTACACAGGTATTTCGCTGCGCCCGGAAAACAGGGCTGGTGGAACCTGACACCCGGCTGACTTTTATAGGATTCGGTACTATGAACGGCAGAGACGGAAAGCCTTTTAAAACAAGAGAGGGCGGAGTAATGCGTCTGGAAAAACTGCTGGACGACATTAACGAGCAGATGTATCAAAAGATCGCCGGAAATCAGTCTATGTCGGAAGAAGAGGCGAGAGAAACAGCCAAAGTAGTGGCTCTGTCTGCTGTGAAGTACGGAGATCTGTCCAACCAGGCCTCCAAAGATTATATTTTTGATATTGATCGTTTTACTTCTTTTGAAGGAAATACGGGGCCATATATCCTGTATACCATTGTGCGGATCAAGTCCATCCTGAAAAAATATCAGGAAAGCAAAAAAAGCGCAGAAGGAAAGGAAATCCTTCCGCCCCATACAGAGAGCGAAAAAGCGCTGATGCTGGAGATTGCCAAATTTAACGGAGCCATGGAAAACGCTTTTGAAGAGCTGGCTCCCCATAAGGTATGCTCTTACATTTATGATCTGGCCAATGCCCTGAACCATTTCTATCATGAGACAAAGATCATGGCGGAAGAGGACGAGCAGGTACAGGCCGGATATATCAGACTGCTGGAACTGACTAAAGATATTCTGGAAACATGCATTGATATGCTGGGATTTTCGGCGCCTGACCGGATGTAGGAAACAGATGAAAAAAGAAAAGAGCTGGGGGATACGCAATGAGCGCGGTTCCTCCATGCTCTTTTTGATTATTTGTCACAGACCGGAAAAGGGTAGGGAAAAGATCAGTAGCCCAGTTCTTCTCCCACCAGGATGACTTTGATACGGCCTGGGGTTCCGCTTCTGCGTGTGATCACCGTCTGGCTGCAGATGGAATCGTCTCCCAGGCAGTTTCCGCATTTGCCGGTAACAGAACATGGGGTTTTCCTGTTCAGCCGGATGCAGTTGGGAGAGGATGCGATGTCCTGGATCCGTTTGATCCCGCTGTGCACATCGGAAACCACTTTGTTCATCCCGGCCAGGATGATAACATTTTTGGGGCCGTAGATCAGGGCGGCTACCCGGTTGCCTGTGCCGTCTGTATTGACAAGCTCTCCGTCCATGGTGATGGCGTTGGTGCTCATGAAAAAGTAATCGCAGGAAAATCCGCGGCGCTGGATTTCCAGCATTTCCTCGGGATTTTTGCCGGATTCCCGGTCGATAAAAGTAATATCTTCCCTGGCCCTTAAGGCGTCCATCATACCGGTATCCTGAAGAGTCATGGAACCGCCGCTGCAGGCGCTGCAGCCGGGAGTGAGAAAGCTGAGGGCTTTTTCCACTGCTTCTTTGGCGGTAGGATAATAATAGCCTTCCATTCTGCGCTTCTGCAGATTGCTGATGATCGTCTGGGCGCATCTTTCGTAATATATGTTTTTGGGACTCATGGTGAAAACCTCCTTATTGCGTTTTTTTCATTTTAGCATAAACGGATGTTACTTTCAAAATACTTTAAAAGCCATATGGCTTGACCGATAAAAACAAAGAAAAGAGATTATTATGGAATTAAAAAAAGTAGAACTGACGGACCGGGATATGATGAACCGGTACCTGACGATGAAACCTGACAGATGCTGCGACATGACATTCGCAGACATCTATTTATGGAGCAGAAAATATAAAGTAGGATATACTCTCTTGGAAAACTGTCTGGTCTTTGGAGATCCGGGAGAGACATGGAGTTTTGCTTTCCCGTTTGGGGAAGAAGAGGATCAGAAAAAAGCGATTGCCGCTTTGGAAGAAGACGCGGCAAAAGAAGGAAAACCTTTTAAGCTGTATCTGGTCACACCAAGCGACTTTGAAAAACTGGAACAGTGGTATCCCGGCAGATTTCAGGTGGATTATGACAGAGATGTGGCGGATTATGTCTATGAAACGGAAAAGCTTGCCAATCTTTCAGGAAAGGCCTATCACAATAAGAAAAATCATGTAAACAAATTTAAAGCCACTTATCCGGATTGGAGTTACGAAAAGATCACAGACGAAAATGTGGAAGAATGTTTTCAGATGGCTCTGGAATGGAGGAGACTGAACCAGTGCGACCAGGATGAAGAAAAAAGAGCGGAAGTGTGCGTGACAATGAACGCCCTGCGGTTGATGAACGAACTGCAGCTCACCGGAGGACTTTTGCGGGTGGGTGGGAAAGTGGTGGCATTTTCCATCGGCGAAGAACTGAATAAAGATATGTACGTGGTCCACATTGAGAAGGCTTTCGCGCATATGAACGGAGCATATCAGATGATCAATCAGCAGTTTGTCCTTCATGAAGCCATAGATTATAAATATGTGAACCGGGAGGATGACGCAGGATCTGAAGGACTGCGGAAAGCAAAAGAATCCTACCGGCCGGCCTTTATGATGGAAAAAGGAATGGTGACCTACGCTTGTCCGGAGGGCATTGCTTGACATTTGCACACGGTGGGACTATGATTTTTAATCAGAAAGAAAAAGAAACCGGAAAGGAGCAGATTAACATGACAAAAATAGATATCATTTCAGGATTTCTCGGAGCGGGAAAGACCACATTTATAAAAAAGATGCTGGAAGAAGTATTCCAGAATGAAAAAGTCGTACTTGTGGAAAACGAATACGGGGAAGTAGGCATTGACGGGGGATTTTTAAAAGATTCCGGCATTGAGATCAAGGAGCTGAATTCCGGCTGTATCTGCTGCTCCCTTGTGGGAGATTTCAGCAGAAGTCTGAAGGAAGTTGTGGAGACCTATCATCCGGACCGGATCCTTATTGAGCCTTCCGGAGTGGGAAAACTGTCCGATGTGCTGGCATCCGTTCAGGAAATGGAAGAATATGAGGACATTAAAGTGAACGCCCTTGTTACTGTGGCAAATGTGCTGAAAGTTACAAAACAGATGCGGGCGTTTGGAGAATTTTTCAGAAACCAGGTGGAAAATGCGGCTACCATCGTGCTGAGCCGTACGCAGAACGCTACTCCTGAAAAACTGGAAGCATGTGTAAAAGAACTTCAGGCAGTAAATCCAAAGGCGGCGATTATCACTACGCCATGGGATGAGATCACCGGAGAGCAGATCCTGAACGTGATCGAACAGCACAATGATCTTTTGACTCAGATGCTGGAAGAGGCAAAAGCACATCATCATGAAGAACACCACCACGATCACGACCATGACCATGACTGCTGCGATCACGACCATGACCATGAGCACCATCATCATGAAGATCATGACCACCACCACGCGGATCACGATCATGACCATGATCACGATTGTTGCGGCCATGACCATCACGATCATCATCATGCGGACGAGATCTTTACAAGCTGGGGAAAAGAAACGCCTCATAAGTACACAAAAGAAGAGATTGAGTCTATAATGAAGACCCTCAGCGAGACAGAGGATTACGGAGTGATCCTCAGAGCCAAAGGCATGGTGCCTGCTCAGGACGGCACATGGATTTATTTTGACATGGTGCCGGGAGAATATGAGCTTCGTCAGGGAGAACCGGACTATACAGGACGTCTCTGTGTGATCGGCACCAATGTGAAAGAAGATGAATTGGAGAAATTATTCGGCATTGCCTGAAGAAAGGGGAAGTGAAGCTTTATGGAAGTTCCCGTATATTTGTTTACCGGCTTTATGGACAGTGGAAAGACCTCTCTGATCACAGAGACGCTGCTGGAAAATGATTTCGGCACCGGAAACAGGAATCTGATCATTGCCTGTGAAGACGGGGAAGTGGAATATGATGAGGAAAAGCTTGGAAAAATCGATACCACAGTAGTAGGTGTGGAGTCGGAAGAAACTTTTACCAGAGAATATCTGCAGGCCTGCGACGCCCAGTTCCGCCCGGAGCAGGTGTTCATTGAATATAACGGCACATGGGAGGCTGCCCGGATCCTTGAGATGCAGCTTCCGAAAGACTGGGTGATCGTCCAGACCCTTGCCACGGTAGACGCGTCCACCTATGAAATGTATCTGAGCAATATGCGTCCCATGATCATGGAACAGCTCTTTCACGCGGATGTGGTTATTTTTAACCGCTGCACCGATGAAACTCCCAAGGCGAAATTCCGCCGGAGCATTAAAGCGGTAAACCGGAAAGCGCAGATCGTATATGAGAGAGAAGACGGGACCATTGACGAAAATGATATGGAGGAATTGCCCTATGATATCAACCAGGATCTGATCCATATCACAGATGAAGATTACGGTATTTTTTATCTGGACGTACAGGATAATCCCAAAAAATATGAAGGGAAAAAGATCCGGTTTCTGGGTCTTGTGTACCGGCCGGAAAAATTCGGGAAAAAGCCCCTTTTTATGCCCGGACGCTTTGTCATGACCTGCTGTGTAGAGGATATCCAGTTTATCGGGTTCAAGTGCAAATATGACAAAGCCGCTGAAATTCCACACAAATCCTGGGTGGATCTGACGGCTGAGATCCATCATGAATTTGCCAAGGAATACAGGGGGAAGGGGCCTGTTTTATATGCTCTGGAAGTGAAAAAAGCCCAGCCGCCTCAGGATGAACTTGTATATTTTAATTAAATAAAGGTTGACAAACCGGAGAAAAAGTATTATCTTAAGTACTGCATAGAACAAACCGTTGAGAAAGAGTAGTAAGCCTTTTTTTGAAATCACAGAGAGCTGCAGATGGTGGGATTGCAGTATGGAGAAGCTGGCTGAATGGACTTTCGAGGGCATTTCCGAAAATCTTTCAGATTGTAGGTAGTGCCGGGAACCGAACCCGTTATCAATCCGGCATGTATGATAGTACATGATAGAGTGGACAGATTTGTCAATTTGAGTGGTACCGCGATAATAATTTGTTTATTACCGTCTCAAGCAATTGCTTGAGACGGTTTTTTGTTTTCAGAAAATTAAGATCAAGGTCACCCTTTTCTGTACGGTTTTTGTTCTGCAGTTAAAAAAGAATAAAAAGAAGAGAGGAAAAGGAAAATGAGAAAGAAATTAGCAGTATGTTTATTAACAGGGATCATGGCGGCAGCAACAGTAATGACCGGCTGCGGGAAGACCGGCGGAAACGGAACTTCCGCTTCCTCAGAAGGCAATGGAACTACTTACAAAGTAGGAATCGCTCAATATGTGGATGACGCTTCCCTGAATCAGATCGTAAAAGCAGTCCAGGAGGAGCTGGACGCAAAAGGAGAGGAACTGGGAGTTACCTTTGATTATGAGGATTACACTTACAACGGCCAGGCGGATTCCACTGTTATGAATCAGATCGCTTCCGATATGATCGCTGAAGATGTAGACGCGATCGTGCCGGTGGCAACTCCGGTTGCTATGGTAATGCAGGCTGCTGCGGAAGATACCCAGACGCCGGTTGTATTTTCAGCTGTATCTGATCCGGTGAGCTCCGGACTGGTGGCAGATATGAACGCTCCTGGTGGCAATATTACCGGTACCTCCGATGCTCTGGATACAAAAGCGATCCTGGATCTGATGCTGGCGGCACAGCCGGATATCAAAAAAGTAGGTCTTCTTTATGACAAAGGACAGGATGCTTCCAAAGTGCCGATCGAGGACGCGAAAGCATATCTGAAAGAAAAAGGAATTGAATATGTGGAAAAAACAGGAAATACAACCGATGAGATTTCCCTGGGGGCAGACGCTCTGATCGCTGCAGGGTGCGAAGCGGTATTTACTCCTACGGACAACACGGTTATGACCGCTGAGCTGGCGATTTTTGAAAAATTTGAAGACGCCAAAGTACCTCAGTACTGCGGAGCGGATTCCTTTGCGCTGAACGGCGCTTTCTGCGGATACGGCGTTAATTATGAAGAACTGGGAAAAGCTACTGCGGATATGGTGGTAGATATCCTGGTAAACGGCAAAAATCCTGCCGAAATGCCGGTGCAGACTATGAACAACGGTATCGCCACTGTCAATACGGAAGTGGCTCAGGCCATTGGCATTGACTACAGCAAATTCGCGGATATGTGTGAAGAAGTAAAAGAAGTACAGACCGCGGAAGAGTTTGAATAATAAAAAGACAAAAGTGAAAGAACAGACGCAGGGGCAAATGAGCCCCTGCCTTTCTGAGAGGAGAAAAAGTTATGTTATCTTCTGTATTTACCGTGTCCCTTGCTCAGAGCGCCATTGAGCTGGGATGCATTTACGGACTGGTGGCGCTGGCGCTGTTTGTATCCTTTTCCCTGCTGAACATCGCGGATCTGTCTACAGACGGATGTTTTACTCTGGGATGCGCGGTATGCGCCATTGTAACTTTAAACGGTCATCCCATACTGGGGCTGTTTGCAGCCATGGCAGCGGGTATAGCCTCCGGATATGTGACTGCCTTTCTGCAGACAAGGCTCGGCATACAGTCCATCCTTGCGGGGATCATTGTCAATACGGGATTGTATACCATCAACATCGCGGTTATGGGATTCGCTTCAAACGTAAACCTGTTTGCCAGCGATACGGTTTTCAAGAAAGCGGAAGCCCTGTTTGATTCCAACTGGACAGATCTGTTTGTGATCCTGGTGATCGTAGTGATTGTGGCGCTGGTACTCGCCTGGTTTCTGGGAACCCGCCTGGGGCTTTCCATCCGGGCTACCGGAGACAATCCCTTTATGATCCGGGCTTCCTCTGTAAGCCCTGTATTTACCATTACCGTAGGCCTGTGTGTAGCCAACGCCATGACAGGACTGTCCGGCGGACTTCTGGCTCAGTATCAGAAATCCTGCGATATCAATATCGGTACCGGACAGGTGACCATCGCCCTTGCCAGCCTGATCATTGGAGAGACGCTGGTGGGAAGAGGAAAAGTAATGAAACGGATTTTCGGCGTGATTCTGGGAAGCTGTCTTTATCGTTTTATCGTGGCCATTGCCCTGCGGTTTAATGTGCCGGCGGAATGCCTGAAACTGGTTTCTTCCGTCATCGTAGCGGTAGCCATCGCGCTGCCTTATTTAAAGCAGCAGGCGGCTTTTATGAAAACAAAGCGTGCCGCTCTCAGAAAGAGAAAACAGGGAGGTGGGATCCATGCTGGAATTGATTGATATTTCCAAAACTTTTAATCCCGGGACCGTGAATGAAAAGAAAGCTCTGGATCATGTGAGCCTGAAAATGAAAGAAGGGGATTTCGCTACCATTATCGGAAGCAACGGAGCGGGGAAATCCACTATGTTCAATGCGATATGCGGGACTTTTTATGTAGATGAGGGAGCGATTATTCTTGACGGAAAAGATATCACCTATGAAAAGGAACATCGCAGGAGCAAATATATCGGACATCTGTTCCAGGATCCCATGAAGGGGACCGCTCCTCATATGAGTATAGAAGAAAATCTTGCGCTGGCTTATCTGCGGGCTTCCAATGCCAAAGGCAGGATATTCAGCAGAATCTCCAAAAAAGAAAAAGAGATGTTTCGTGAGAAGCTTTCCCTTTTGGACATGGGACTGGAGGACCGGATGAAAAATCCGGTGGGACTTCTTTCCGGCGGACAGCGTCAGGCGCTGACTCTGCTGATGGCTACGGTAGTGACGCCCAAGATCCTGCTCCTGGACGAACATACAGCGGCTCTGGATCCGGGAACAGCTGAAAAAGTGCTGAACCTTACTAAGACAATTGTAAAGGAGCGAAATATCACCTGCCTGATGATCACCCATAATATGCAGTCTGCTCTTGAACTGGGAAACAGGACCCTTATGATGGACTCCGGAAGTATTATCCTGGATATCCAGGGAAAAGAACGGGAGACTATGACAGTGGACGATATTCTGGAAAAATTCAAAGAAGGGGTGGGAAAGCGATTCGACAACGACCGGATCCTCCTTTCCAATGCGGAAAAATAAGAAAGAATCTGTCTACAGAAAAACGCGTTTTTGCGGACTTTGGAAGTCTGTGGAAAACGCGTTTTCTGGCGTAAGCAGTATTTTTGAGGGGCTGGTGATTTTGTACCTGAAAAAGTACAAAGGTTAAATTGTTGAAAATGCACAATAAAAAAACGGATCTGTCAATGTATCAAAGAAAATACATTGGTAAAATTCTAAAAAACCAGTAAAAAAATACCAGAAAGAAATAAGTTACCAAAAGGTTCCTTGATAACATTATTGTATGTATTGCATAAAAAGAGAAACTGACCTATACTATGCTTAAAGGATTTTGACAGGCATTCCTGCCAGGATCCCAATTGTATCGAAAACCGAAAGGAGATAGTAATTATGGTAAAGAACACATTTGAAAACGCAACAATCTATGAAGCACCAGGACATCATGACGTAACACTGAGAAGATTCCATGGTAAAGAAGAGACAGGCGCAGAAAAATTCTGGGTTGGTATGTCTCACTTTGAACCCCACGGCGGAGCTGGCTGGGGCTATGCTGACAACGGTTGCGAAAAATGCTACTACATTCTTGAAGGTCAGATGACAACAAAAGACAGAAACGGACATGAGTGGAAATTAAACGCTGGCGATACATTTTCAATGGGACCGTACGAAGAACGTTACTTTGAAAATGAAACAGATTATCCGGCAAAAGTTCTGGTTATCATCACATATCCGGGAGTTTAATTTACGGATCCTCAGTAAATTAACAGTATGAAAAACAAAACGCCGTCTGAGACGGCAGAAAAATAGATGAAGGAGGATTTTTAAAAATGGTTAGTGTAAAAAAAGATTTCGTTGATAATATGTTTTCCGTTAAAGGAAAAGTTGCTCTTGTAACAGGTGCTACAGGCGCTCTTGGAAAAGTTCTTGCAAAAGCATACGGATATGCCGGAGCAAAAGTTTTCATGACAGGACGTAATGACGCAAAATTAAAAGCTCTGGAAGAAGAGTTCAAAGCAGAAGATATCGACTGCGCATACTTCGTAGCAGATCCTGCTGTAGAAGAAAACGTTGACGCGCTGATCAAAGCATGTGTTGAAAAATACGGCGAGATCAACATCCTTGCAGTATGCCACGGATTCAACAAACCGCAGAACATTCTTGAACAGTCTGTTGCTGATTGGCAGTACATCATGGACGCTGACTGCAAATCTGTATACATCGTATGCAAATACGTTGCTCAGCAGATGGTTGCTCAGGGCAAAGGCGGCAAGATCGTAGTTGTTACATCTCAGCGTTCCAAACGCGGTATGGCAGGATACACAGGATACTGTACATCCAAAGGCGGCGCAGATCTTATGGTTTCCAGTATGGCATGCGATCTGTCAGCTCAGTACGGCATCAATGTTAACTCCATCTGCCCGACTGTATTCCGCAGCGAATTAACAGAATGGATGTTTGATCCGGAATCAGCAGTATACCAGAACTTCATGAAACGTGAGCCGATCGGACGTCTGGCTGAGCCGGAAGACTTTGTCGGATACGCAATCTTCCTTTCTTCTGACGCTTCTAACTACATCACAGGCGCTAACTGCGACTGCAGCGGCGGTTACCTGACCTGCTAAAAAATAAGAGAAGCTAGGAGATGGCATAGAATGAAAGACATTAAAAAATTCTTAGTATGCGGCGGCGGCATGATGGGCAGCGCGATTGCTCAGATCCTTGCAGGCCTGGATGACGCGGAAGTTACCGTATACGATGTATATCCGGTTGATGTGGAAGCAAAAGTCCGCAACAACATGAAATTATTAGTAGAAAAAGGAATCGTTACAGAAGCTGACGTGGACAAGATCGTTTCCAAGATCAGTTTCACACAGGATATGCAGAGCGAAGGCGTAAAGAATGCCCAGATGGTTGTAGAATGCGTTCTGGAAGAAATGGAATTAAAACAGAACCTGTTCGCACAGCTGGAAGAAGTAGTTGCGGAGGATACGATCTTCTGTACCAATACTTCCGTTATGAGCCCTACAGAGATTTCCGCAAAATGCAAACACAAAGAAAGACTCTGCGGTACGCATTTCTGGAATCCGGCATTCCTGATTCCGCTGGTAGAAGTCGTAAAGACTCCTGCTACAACAGATGAAGTAGCGCAGACCGTTATGGATGTGCTTACAAAAGCTGGCAAAAAACCGGTTCTGTGCAAAAAAGACGTACCGGGATTTATTGCCAACAGAATGCAGCATGCTCTGTGGCGTGAAGCAATCTCTATCGTAGAAAGAGGCATTGCGGACGCAAAAACAGTAGATGACGCATGCAAATACAGCTTTGGTCTGAGACTTCCGTACCTTCCGCCTCTTGTAAACTCTGATATGGTAGGTACACAGCTTACATACAACATTCACAGCTATGTATTAAAAGATCTGGAAGACAGACATGACGCATCTCCGTTATTGAAAGAAATGATCGATGACGGCAAGATGGGATTCCGTGCAGAAGAAAAAGACGGCGTACGGGAAGGCTTTATGAAATATACAGATGAAGAGATCGCAGAGATCAACAACGGCCTGAACGAATACCTGATCAAAATGCTCTACGGAAAATAAAAAGTTCATTCCGTCAGGGGAAAATTTCCCCTGACGCATGAAAAATAAATGTATGAATGAGGATTAGTTCCGAATAAAAAGGAGGACGTTTAAAATGGGAAAAAAAGTATTTGTTGATTTAACACATCCTTTCAGTGCAGAGATTCCGCGTTGGCCATATTTTGATAAACCGGTTATCGACAGCAAACATTCTATGGCAAAAGGCGGTGTTTTAACACAGTATATCGGATGCACAATGCATACAGGTACACACTGTGACGCACCTCGTCACGTTATGGAACGTGAATTCGACGGAAAGAGAGCACGTTATACACACGAAATGCCGGTTGACGCTTATACAGGAGATGCAGTATGTCTGGAGATCCACATTGAGCGTTGGGGCCTGATCACAGCAAAACATCTGGAAGATGCCTGCGAACGCGCTGGTATCAAACCGGAAGAACTGGAAGGCATGGTTGTATGCTTAAATACAGGTATGCATCGTAAATTCGACGACTCCAAAGAATATTATCATTATTCCTGCGGTACAGGCGTTGAAGCAGGCCAGTGGTTCGTAGATCACAAAGTTAAATGTGTAGCTATGGATATGCAGGCTCTTGACCATCCGCTTCATACAGCAATGGGCAACAATGGTATGACACGTATGAACCTTCTTGGCGCTTCAGGCAGACCGATCACAGAAGAATACAAAGAGCAGTTCGGTGAAGAAGCTTACGCTGAATTCGATAAAGAAGAATACATCCGTATCCACGGACAGGAAGCTTACGACAAAAAATTCGGCGCTCTGGAAGCAATCGGATGCTGGGGCACATGGGAGCCATGCCACAAAACATTACTTGGACATGGTATCGTAGGTGTTGAAAACCTGGGCGGTGACCTTGACAAAGTATCCAACAAACGTTTCAGATTCTACTGCTTCCCGCTCAGATGGTACATGGGCGACGGCTCAATGGCTCGCTGCGTAGCTGAGATCGACGAAGATGATCTGAACGATGTTCCGGAAAGAACATATATGTACTGCGGAACAGGCTGCCAGGACAGAGATAACTACGGTTTCAAAAACTAATCTGTCAGAGGCAGTGGGGATCCATTGCACAAAAATAAGATAAAACAAGAAGGCCGTTGCAGGTCATAACTGCAGCGGTTTTCTTAACGCTTAAGGAAACTTCCATCAGACACTTGACAAGCATACCTTGAATGAACTAAAATTCATAAGGTAGAGGTTTGTAAATCCTATAAATAAGAAATGAGGGAAAGAAAATGGCAAAGAAAAAAACTATTATCACAGCTGCTGTAACAGGCGCATGGCCAAAAAAAGAAAACAATCCTAACGTACCGATGACACCGGCAGAAATCGCTGACGATGTATATTCCTGCTGGAAAGCCGGAGCTGCAATCGCTCATCTTCATATGAGAGATGACGAAGGAAACGGTACAATGGATACAGCTAAATTCGAAGAGACAGTAAATCTTATCCATACAAAATATCCGGACTGCGATATTATCTTAAATCTGACAACATCAGGTGATATCCACGCTGATGATGAAATCCGTGTTGCTCACGTTAAAAAATTAAAACCGGAAATGGCATCTTACGACTGCGGATCCATGAACTGGTTAAACAGCGGATTATTCATCAACTCTCCGAAATTCTTAACAGACTGCGGAATGTTATTCCAGGAACTGAATGTAAAACCTGAAATCGAAGCTTTTGATCCGGGTATGATCGGAAACGCAGCTTACTACCTGAAAAAAGGTGTGTTAAAAGCTCCTCTTCACTTCCAGTTCTGTATGGGATGCGCAAATGGTATCCCAGGTTCTATGAAAAACCTGATCTTCATGAAAGAAACAGCTGATGAACTGATCGGAAAAGGCAACTATACATGGTCCTGCTTCGGTGTTGGACACAGCGCTATGGAAATGCTTTACGGAGCAGTAGCACTTGGCGGAAACATCCGTGTAGGTATGGAAGATAACGTAATGTACGCAAAAGGCGTTCTTGCGGACAGCAATACACAGTTCGTAGAAAGAGCTGCTCGTGTTATCAGAGAATACGGCAACGATGTTGCTACACCGGATGAAGCACGTGAAATCTTAAGCTTAAAATAATAAGCATTGATTGACCAATTGAAAAACTGCTGCGGTATGAGCAGCATATGATAACAGATCATACCTGCAATGAAAGTTGCAGGTATGAATTGTTTTAAGGAGGAAATCATGACCTGGGGACCTTTATTTTTATATTATCATTGCCCGAAATGTTCTAAAAAATTCAAATATGAGCTGGATATGATGACAGAATTCGGCGATGAATTCGGTTTCTGTCCGGACTGCAAGGTGATGGGAGTCTATGAAAAAGAAGGCGCCCGTACACTGGACGATGCGGAATATTATGAAGTAGAGTAGCCGCCGGAAAAAAAAGCGGATATCTGCAGGCGATAAATATCCCCGTTTTTGAGAAAATCTCAAAATACGGGGGTTTCTTTTATTTACTTTTTCCCAGGTGTGTGGCATAATGTTTTTAGCATTTGACATTTTGCAAAATGTGAAATAAATGATAAGGGAAGTATAGACAGGAGAGAAGTTTCATGGCAGTAATAAAAAGGTTATCCCTAGTTGACCAGGTCTACGAAAAACTGAAAGAGAGGATCGTTCAGCTGAAGATTCCTTTCGGCAGCAAATTGAATGTGAGCAAGCTGCAGGAAGAATACGGGGTAAGTTCCACTCCGGTACGGGAGGCATTGAACCGGCTTTTAAATGAAGGTTTGATCGAATTTGAAAATAATGTAGGCGCCAGAGTGATCGATGTAACGGAAGAAGATATCCGGCAGTTCCAGGAAGTGTCCCTGGCTTATGAAATGGCGGCGGCCCGTTACGCAATGAAACGGGGAGATGTGGCGCAGATGTCAAAAGAGATATACAGTTACATAGAAGATTACCGACAGTCCAGCGGCGTGCTGGAAAGCTGCAAATGCATTAAAAATATCAAAGATGTATTTTACAAACAGGCAGACAACGCTATGCTTGTGAATAAAATGGCGTCCTTAAACGGTATGGATGAGATCCTTCATTCTCTGTTCTCAATGCCAAGGGAAAAAGGAGGAAGCGGCGGTCAGTACCATTCCGGCATAGCCTATTTTGAGACCATTTACGAGGCGGTAAAGGAAAACAATTTCGCCAAAGTATGCGACGGCCTGGAAGGGCATCAGCTCTGGGCGAGAAAATATATTGTAAAGAATCTTGAAACCGTGAAAGCGCGGGGATAAAGGAAACAAAAAAGACGGGACAGAATGATATACGATATCATATCTGTCCTTTTTGTTACTGCCTGGAATAATCCCGGGGCTGAGAAAAAATATTATGCAAAATATATTGTGTATTTCGCAACATTATCTTGTATTTGAACAGGGGATGTGATATACTCACAGCAGTGAAGAAAGTCAGTGATCAGATATCGGCGCCAGGCCGAAATACTGCAAATGAAAGGGAGAATACAAATGGTATTAAAAAATTTTGATGAATTGGTTGCAAAAGTAAAAAGCTTTCCGGAAGCCAAAAGGGTGATCGTGGCTGCAGCCGGCGACGAACACACTCTGGAAGCCATCGCCCATGCGGTAGGAGAGGGCATTGTAAAACCGGTACTTGTTGGGGATAAGACAAAGATCGACGAGATCTGCAAAAAGATCGGGCTGGACGTTCCGGCAGAAGATATCTACGACGTAGCGGACGCTGACGAAGCGGCGAAAAAAGCAGTTGCTCTGATCCATGAAGGAAAAGGCGACTTTATCATGAAAGGCAAACTGGAGACAGCGCAGATACTGAAACCAGTTGTAAATAAAGAAACAGGACTGGGAACCGGACGGGTTATGTCTCACTTCGTATTTGATGAGCTTCCTCATTACCACAAACTTCTGGTTACAACAGACGGCGGAATGATGACTTACCCTACACTGGAACAGAAAAAACAGATCATCGAGAATACAGTGGAAACATTAAAAGCGCTGGGATATGAAAATCCGAAGATCGCCGCTGTAGCAGCAGTGGAAAAAGTAAATCCGAAAATGCCGGAGACTGTGGAAGCAGATCAGCTGAAACAGATGAATCAGAGAGGCGAGATCAAAGACTGTATCGTTGAAGGACCGATTTCTCTTGATATTGCCCTTGATAAAGAAATCGCTGATATCAAAGGATTTAACAGCCCGGTAGCCGGAGACGCAGATGTAATCCTGGTACCGAATATCCAGGTTGGAAATATCCTGGGCAAATCCATCACTGTGATCGCAAAAGGAAATATGGCAGGATTTATCGTAGGATCTCAGGTTCCGATCGTACTTACCTCCAGAGGATCTTCCGCAAAAGAAAAATTCCTTTCTCTGGTACTTGCGGCAGCTGTAAGCGAAGGTAAAAAATAAGCATAGCCTAAAGGACTGAAAAAGTCATACGAGAGGATTTAACAGAAAGGGCAGTGAATTATGGAGACGATTTTAGTGATCAATCCGGGTTCCACATCTACCAAGATCGCGGTATATCAGGATGAAAACCCGTTATTTGTAGAAAGTATTGAGCATTCACAGGACGAGATCAAAAAATATGAAAACATTATTGACCAGTATGAAATGAGAAAAGATCTGATCCTGGAAACAATGGAAAAACACGGTGCAAAGAAAGAAGATCTTACAGCAATCGTTTCAAGAGGAGGACTTCTGCCTCCTATCGAAGCGGGAGCGTACGCCATCAACGATGATATGGTATGGCAGCTTACCTATGCGCCTCAGAATGAGCACGCTTCCAATCTGGGAGCTGTTATCGCCAGATCCATCAGCAAAGAGCTGAATAATATTCCGGCTTATATTTACGACGCAGTAACTGTAGATGAGCTGGAACCCCTGGCAAAGGTAACAGGACTTCCGGAAATGCAGCGCAAAGGCATGGGACACAATCTGAACATGCGCGCCGCAGCTATGAAATACGCAAAAGAAACGGGCAGACCGTATAACGATATTTCCGTAGTAGTAGCCCATCTGGGCGGGGGAATCACATTATCCCTTCATCACAAAGGCCGTATCGTAGACATGATTTCTGATGACGAAGGCCCCTTCTCACCGGAACGGGCTGGGGGACTTCCTGTATTCCAGGTAATCGACATGGCTACTTCTGAAGGCATGGATAAAAAGAAGATGATGAAGAAAGTGAAAAGCCAGGGCGGACTTATGGGATATTTCGGCGTGACAGATACCCGCATCGTACAGCAGAAAATGCTGGACGGAGATGAAAAGGCAAAACTGATCTATGACGCCATGATCTTAAATGTAGCCCGGAATATTGCGAAGCTGGCAGTATACGTAGACGGTAAAGTGGATAATATTATTCTTACCGGCGGTATCGCTTATTCTGAGTACTTTACAAAAGAAGTTGCGAAAAGAGTGGAATTCATTGCTCCGGTTATTGTATATGCGGGAGAAAATGAAATGGAATCACTGGCTCTTGGCGCTCTTCGTGTACAGCGTGGAGAAGAAAAAGCAAAAACTTTCGTAAAAGTGGAAAAATAACTTTAAATCGTATATAATAGAGACATAGATATCTCAATTATTTGATTCCAAAATTATACCTGTGAAAAAAGCTCTGTTTTTTCAGAGCTTTTTTCATTTCAGAAAACAGTTTTGGTGTATAGGAATAAAAACAATCTATGTTGCATATGCATATTGCTTTTTTGTGCACTTTATGTATACAATGTTTAATGAATGATAAATAATTAACAAAAAGCAACAAACAAAACGGATTGCGTTTGATAAATGGAGGTAAGTATGTACACGATTTTAAAACGAGAGAAATTGGCAGATAATATCTATCTGATGGATGTCCATGCCCCCCGTGTTGCAAAAGCCTGTAAACCGGGGCAGTTTGTCATTGTAAAGATAGATGAAGAGGGCGAGCGTATCCCTCTTACCATATGCGATTATGACAGAGAAGAGGGAACGGTTACCATTGTCTTTCAGGTAGTGGGAGCGTCAACCCAGCGTATGACAGAACTTTATGAAGATGACGCCTTTATGGATTTTGTAGGTCCTTTGGGCTGTGCCTCTGAACTGGTGGAGGAAGACAGAGAAACACTGAGCAAAAAGAAAATGCTCTTTGTAGCCGGAGGAGTCGGCACAGCTCCTGTTTATCCACAGGTAAAATGGATGCATGAACTGGGGATTGACGTGGATGTAGTTATCGGCGCCAAGACAGAAAACATGCTGATCCTGGAGGAGCAGATGAGAAAAGTAGCGGGACGTCTGTATGTATGTACTGACGACGGCAGTTACGGGACACCGGGTATGGTTACAACGGTCATTGAAGAACTGGCACAGAAGGGAAATCAGTATGATGTATGCGTAGCTATCGGCCCGATGATCATGATGAAATTTGTCTGCCTTCTGACAAAAGATCTGGGTATACCGACCATTGTTTCCATGAATCCTATTATGGTGGACGGCACGGGAATGTGCGGCGCCTGCAGGCTTCAGGTGGGAGATGAAGTGAAATTCGCCTGTGTGGACGGCCCGGAATTTGACGGACATCTGGTAGACTTTGATCAGGCTATGAAACGGCAGCAGATGTACAAGACCGAAGAAGGAAGAGCCATGCTGAAACTGAAGGAAGGAGCTACCCACCACGGTGGCTGCGGACATTGCGGAGGTGACGATTAATGGATGTATTAAAAAAAGTACCGGTAAGGGAACAGGACCCACAGGTCAGAGCTGGAAATTTTAAAGAGGTTTGTTACGGTTATAATAAAGAAGAAGCCATGGAAGAGGCCATGCGGTGCATTGGATGTAAAAACGCCAAATGTATCGACGGCTGTCCGGTTGCCATTAATATTCCGGAATTTATCCGTCATATCAAAGAAGGGGATATTGAGGCTTCTTATCAGGAACTTTCCAAATATACATCACTTCCCGGGGTATGCGGACGGGTATGTCCTCAGGAAAATCAGTGCGAAGGAAAGTGCATCCGGGGAATTAAGGGGGAGCCGGTATCCATCGGAAAACTGGAGCGTTTCGTAGCGGATTACGCTTCGGAAAACGGATACAGCCAGCCCCAGCCCAAAGAGCCAAACGGACATAAGATCGCAGTGATCGGATCCGGCCCTGCAGGTCTTACCTGCGCCGGAGAACTGGCAAAAATGGGATGCGATGTCACAATCTTTGAGGCGCTTCATGAACCGGGGGGCGTGCTTATGTACGGAATTCCGGAATTCCGTCTCCCGAAGAAAAAGGTAGTGGCTCAGGAGATTGAAAAAGTAAAGGACCTGGGCGTTAAGATCGAAACCAATGTGATCATCGGAAAGTCTACTACTATTGATGAGCTGATGGAAGAAGAAGGATTTGAAGCGGTATTTATCGGATCCGGAGCCGGGCTTCCTAAATTTATGGGGATTCCGGGAGAAAATGCCAACGGCGTATTTTCCGCAAATGAATATCTGACCAGGAACAATCTGATGAAAGCTTATCGGGAAGATTATGATACTCCGATCCATGCAGGCAGCAAAGTAGCAGTTGTAGGCGGCGGAAATGTAGCTATGGACGCTGCCAGAACAGCCCTTCGCCTGGGAGCTCAGGTGCATATTGTGTACAGAAGGAGCGAAGAAGAACTGCCCGCCAGAGTGGAAGAAGTGCATCACGCAAAAGAAGAAGGAATTATTTTTGACCTTCTGACCAATCCGGTAAAAGTGCTGGAAAATGAAAACGGATGGGTAGCGGGACTGGAATGTGTGAGAATGGAGCTGGGCGAGCCGGATGAATCCGGAAGAAGACGTCCCAGACCCATTGAGGGATCCAACTTCGTACTGGATGTGGATACCGTTATCATGTCTCTGGGCACATCTCCCAATCCTTTGATCTCATCTACTACAAAGGGACTGGAAGTCAATAAGTGGAAATGTATTGTGGCAGATGAAGAACACGGGAAAACAACGAAAGAGGGCGTTTACGCAGGAGGCGACGCAGTAACAGGAGCCGCTACGGTCATTTTGGCGATGGGAGCCGGAAAACAGGCCGCAAAAGCTATTTATGAGTATGTGACAAAGAAATAAAAAGTGGTGTGCTGACTGTTAAGCAGACAATAAAAATTCCCCTTTAGATAGACAGTTTTATGATTCAACTGTCTGCCTAAAGGGGAAACTTTTTTCGGTAAAGATTATTTTTTTTGCGGGAAACTTATTTGGAATCTTCCTTGGAAGTATCCTTCTGGTCATCCTGATGCTGTTTTTGTTTGTAAGTATCCATAATGTCCATCAGCTGGTCTTCGTATTTCATTTCTGTATGGACTTTGAACGCGTCCGGATCAATGGGAAGATTCAGACTGGCAAGACGCCGGACGCTCCATATGTAGAGGATATCAAGGGCGGGGATCAGATCTTCTCCAAGGGGCGTTAAAATATATTCGACTTTAAGAGGAATCGTATTGTACTGGATTCTTTCCACCAGACCGTCGTTAGTGAGTTCCTTTAACTGCTGACTGAGCACCTTTTCGCTGACACCCAGTGTTTTTTTTGTTTCATTAAAACGGATCTTTCCATAGTGGTGAATATGGTGAAGAATCGTCATTTTCCATTTTCCGGAAATACAGTTTGTTACAAAATGATAAGGGTTTACATAATTCATATAGACCTCCCGTGTGTAAAAATATATCAATTTAATATCCTAAAAAAGGTTATTGAGTATCGTATAGGTAACCATATAATATTATATCATACCGAAAAAATATTACAATAGAAAAATATTGGACTGTAGGCAAAAATAATGTAAAATATAGGGTAAAGCGGTGTCCGGAGGGGATGACAGAGAAAACCGGACCATGTGTCAAAGGAGGAAATAGATATGGAAGAACGTATAAAAAGAGCTATGGAGAATCATAAAAAAGGATACAGCTGTTCCCAGGCGGTAGCCTGTGCCTACTGTGATCTGCTGGGAATCGATGAAAGCCTGTTGTTTAAAATGTCCGAGGGATTCGGCTTGGGTATGGGAGCTATGGATACCTGTGGCGCGGTAACAGGCATGTTTATGGTAGCCGGCCTGGCAAACAGCAGCGGAGATCTGGAACACTGCAATACAAAACCTTCTACTATGAAGCTGGTGGGAGAGTTGAGAAAAGCTTTTGTTCAGAAGAATCAGTCTGTGGTCTGCAGAGAACTGAAAGGGGTAGATACGAAAAAGCCGTTAAGAAGCTGTGACGGGTGCATTGAGGACGCTATCCGCATTGCCGGCGAAATGATCTTCCCGAAAGAGTGTAAAGCAGAAAATATGAGGAAAGATGAGGAAAAGAAATGAGAAGCAGCGGAATACTGATGCACATCTCCTCCCTTCCATCCAGGTACGGGATCGGGACTCTGGGAGAAGAGGCACTGAAATTCGTGGACTTTTTGAAAGACTCCGGACAGGAATACTGGCAGGTGCTGCCTGTAGGGCCTACCAGTTACGGGGATTCCCCTTATCAGTCATTTTCCACTTTCGCGGGAAATCCTTATTTTATCGATCTGGAGCTGCTGTGCGGGGAAGGGCTTTTGACGGCGGAAGAATGCGAAGCTTTTCCCTGGGGAGAAAAGGACGATGAGACCGATTACGGATTGCTTTATCAAAACCGGTTTCAAGTGCTGAAAAAAGCCTATGACCGTTTTTGCGAAAGAACACAGGAAGCTTACCTGGAATACTGCCGGGAAAACAGAGAATGGCTGGATGACTACGCCTTGTTTATGACGCTGAAAGATCTCCATCAGGGAAAACCCTGGTACGAATGGAGGGAGGAACTGAAATCCAGAGATATCCGGGCAATGGAGCAGATCCGGATCATGTGCGCCAAAGAGATTGATTTCTGGACAATGACCCAGTATCTCTTTGCAAAACAGTGGAAGGCAGTGAAACAATACGCAGCTCAAAAGGGGATTCGGATCATCGGAGATATTCCTATTTACGTTTCCATGGACAGCGCCGATGTGTGGGCTGATCCGGAATTGTTTGAACTGGATGAAGATCTGAAGCCGGTAAATGTGGCCGGATGTCCGCCGGATGCTTTTACTGCCGATGGACAGCTTTGGGGCAATCCTCTGTTTAAATGGGATGTTATGGAACAGGACGGTTTTTCCTGGTGGCTGAGAAGGGTGAAACATCTGTCAGAACTGTTTGATGTGATCCGTATTGACCATTTCAGGGGTTTTGAATCCTATTACGCCATTCCCGCGGGAGATGAAAACGCCAAAAACGGTCAGTGGAAGAAAGGACCGGGATTGAAGCTGTTCAATACTCTGGAAGAAAAGCTGGGAAAGCTTCATATTATCGTAGAGGATCTGGGCTTTCTCACCCCGGAAGTGCTGCAGATGGTAAAAGATTCCGGCTATCCGGGAATGAAACTGCTGCAGTTTGCTTTTGACGGGGGTAACGATAATATCTATCTTCCGCATAATCATATAAAAAACAGCGTGGTCTATACGGGAAGCCATGATAATGATACGATCCTCGGATGGGCGCTTCATGCCCCGGTCCATGCGCTGCAGTACGCAGTGGAATATCTGCGCCTGGATCAGCGGGAAGGTTATAACTGGGGTATGATGAAAGCGGCCTGGGCCAGCGTGTCGGAACTGTCTGTAGTGACCATGCAGGATCTGCTGGATCTTGGGAGCGAGGCCAGGATGAACACCCCTTCCACTACAGGAGGAAACTGGAAATGGCGGATGAAGAAAGGCGCTTATCATGGGGGCCTTTCAGAAAAACTCCGTCATATGATGTATGTGTACGGGCGTCTCCGTTAAAAAGGAGTAAAGATATGAATTTTAAAAGTATCCGATATTTTATTACTCTGGCCCATTGCCTGAATTTTACTCAGGCGGCCAGCAAATACCATATCACCCAGACTGCTATGAGCCGCTATATTGCTTCTCTGGAAGAACAGATGGGAGTCAGGCTTTTTGAGAGAAGCTCCAGAAAGGTTACCCTGACGGAGGCCGGCAGGCTGTATGCGGAAGGCGTGGAAAAAATCCTGGAGGAACATGAGGAACTTCTGGAAAAGGTGAAGGCTGCGGCCAATAACTATCAGGGCCATATTAAAGTAGGACTTGGAATTTATGAGTACAGCAATACGGAGCAGTATTTTTCCAGGTTCCTGGAAATGTATTCGGATATTAAAATCGACATTTTCCAGTATCCTTACAGCACCCTTACAGAACGCTTTAAGCAGGACAGTCTGGATCTGATCATTTCTCTGGATATGTGCCGGGAAGAGTTTCGGAAAGAAGAGATCCGCACAGTGGATCTGTTTTCCAGTGAAAACGTGCTGGTGATCAGCAGCAGAAAAAAAGCAGAATATGAAAATCTCAGTGTTGAAGAAATATTGAAGCAGGAATATCTGGTAACAAACTGCGAGGACAATGGCCTTAATTCCATGAAAATGCTCAAGCAGATGCTGGAGCGGGATCTGGGATTCGTGCCGGAGCATATTATCCAGACAAACAGTCTGGGCGCGCAGCTATTGATGGTGAAGACCGGACACGGAGCGGCGATTGTACCGGCGTTTGTAAAAGAGATCCGGGATGAATCCATGGCCGTATTAAAGCTGCCTCAGAAAGCGCCTCAGCGTTACTGTGTGATACAGAAAAGAGACTGCGGCAATGACGCGGCTACTTTGTTTATGGATTTCTGCCAGTCTCTGCACCTGGATGTCATGTAAGAGGATCCTCCCGCATATACATAGATTAGTATAGACGGGAGGAATTTTTATGGACAAAATGAGTGTCAATACATACGATCTCTACCGGGATATCCAAAAGAGGACTAAGGGAGAAATCTATCTGGGCGTGGTGGGACCGGTACGTTCCGGTAAATCCACGTTTATCAAACGGTTTATGGATCTGATGGTGCTGCCCCAGATCCGGGACGACGCCGAACGGGAACGGGCGGTTGATGAACTGCCCCAGTCCGCCCAGGGAAAGACGATCATGACGACTGAACCGAAATTTATACCGAAAGAAGCTGCAGTTATCCCCCTTGCGGAAGATCTGCCGGTCAGGATCCGGCTTATCGACTGCGTGGGGTTCCTGATCGACGGGGTAAACGGCCATATGGAGGATGGAAATCAGAGAATGGTAAAAACTCCATGGATGGATCAGGAAATCCCTTTTTCCCAGGCGGCCGCTATGGGAACAGAAAAAGTCATAAGGGAACATGCTACGATTGGCATTGTGGTGACTACAGACGGTTCATTTACGGAAATTCCCAGGGAAAATTATGTGCCGGCGGAAGAGAAGACCATTGAGGAGCTGAAGAGTATCGGAAAACCTTTTGTCGTTCTGCTGAATACGCCTAGGCCCTATCAGGGAGAAAGCGAGAAACTGGCAGAAGCTCTGTCGGAAAAATATCAGGTGCAGGTGCTGCCGGTAAATTGCGAGCAGCTGAAAAAGGAGGATATCAACCGGATACTGCAAAGTGTTTTGTATGAATTTCCTGTAAATAAGATTGAGTTTTATATTCCAAAATGGGTGGAGATGCTGGATATTTCTCATAAGGTAAAGGAAGCCGCCGTAAAAAATGCTTCCGGAATCCTGGAGAAACTGCGGCTTGTGAGAGACGCGGCAGGAGCTGAATTTCTGCCGGAAGGGGATGAGATCCAGACTATCCGTCTGGAACAGGTGGATTTTGCTACAGGAAACGTAAAAATACGGATGGATGTGGATGAAAAGCTTTACTATGAAAATATGAGTGAACTGGCCGGAATGACTATCAGCGGCGAATATCAGCTGATTTCTCTGATACGGGAACTGGCCTCTGTTAAAAAGGAGTATGAAAAGGTGGCGGAAGCGGTTCGAAGCGCCCGGCAGAAAGGATACGGCGTGGTGCTTCCTTCAATGTCGGACATTCAGATTGAGGAACCCCAGCTGATTCGCCATGGGAACAAGTACGGCGTCAAGCTAAAAGCATCTTCGCCTTCTATCCATATGATACGGGCCAATGTGGAGACGGAGATCGCGCCGATCATCGGCAGCGAAGATCAGGCAAGGGATCTGATTTCTTATATTAATGACACAAGAAGCCAGGGAGAGGGGCTGTGGGAGACCAATATTTTCGGAAAGTCCATCGGCGAGCTGGTGGAAGACGGCATTGACAGAAAGATATCCATGATGGACGATGAGAGCCAGATGAAACTGCAGGATACCATGCAGAAGATTGTAAATGACAGCAACGGAGGCATTGTCTGCATCATTATCTGACACGGGAAAAAACTGTAAAAAAAAGTTTCTGAATATTCAAATGGCGGTGAATTTTTGATAAAATAAAAATCAGAAAGCAACCATGAGACAACAGCACATTTACAGGGAGAGCAATATGTTATATTCAGAAGACAGCAGACAAGAACAGGAATATTATACAGCGGCACCTATATTTGCTTCCAGGCTGAGTGATGAGCCCCTGCCAAAATATAAAATGAAAAAAGAATCGACAGATCCTCAGATCGTATATCAGATCTTGAAAGACGAACTGCTGGATGAGGGAAACGCCAGACAGAATCTGGCGACATTCTGTCAGACTTACATGGAGCCTCTGGCGGTGAGGCTTTTGTCGGAATGTATGGAGAAAAACGCGATTGACAAATCGGAATATCCTCAGACAGCAGAGATTGAAAACCGGTGTGTCAATATGATCGCGGACTTGTGGAACGGTCCTCAGGGCTATATCGGAACCTCCACGGTGGGTTCCTCAGAAGCCTGTATGCTGGGCGGTATGGCCATGAAATTCCGATGGCGCAAAGAGGCGGAAAAGGCAGGGATCGATATCCGCAAAAGAAAGCCAAATCTGGTGATCTCAAGCGGCTATCAGATCTGCTGGGAAAAGTTTTGCGTGTACTGGGACATCGAACTTCGCAAGGTGCCCATGTCTCCGGATCATCTGAGTATGGATCTGGACCGGATGATGGAATATGTGGATGAATATACGATCGGCGTGGTAGGTATCCTGGGTATTACTTATACGGGAAAATATGATGACATACAGGGCATGGACCGCCTGCTGGAAGAATACAACCGGCATGCGCCCTGTAAAGTGTATATCCATGTGGACGCCGCGTCAGGGGGGATGTTCGCTCCGTTTATCCAACCGGAACTGCCCTGGGATTTCCGGCTGAAAAATGTGATTTCCATCAATACGTCGGGGCATAAGTACGGTCTGGTCTATCCGGGGATCGGATGGATCTTGTGGCGAGGACAGGAGTATCTGCCTCAGGAGCTGGTGTTCAAAGTCAGCTATCTGGGAGGAGAGATGCCCACTATGGCGATCAATTTTTCCAGATCAGCCAGTCAGATCATTGGTCAGTATTATAACTTTATGCGGTATGGATTTGACGGATATAAAGGGATTCATGAAAAAACAAGAGACGTGGCCCTGTACATTTCCAGAGGCCTGGAAGAAAGAGGAAGGTTTCGCATTTACAATGACGGACATAACCTGCCTGTGGTATGCTGGGCTCTGAAACATGAGAGCGGACAGGAGTGGGATCTGTACGATCTGGCAGACCGGCTGCGGATGAACGG
>CAKNLF010000028.1 GCA_930989305.1 uncultured Roseburia sp.
CGGAGGCTGCGGCGGAAATTGCAGTGGCTGCCATAGGGAGAAAGGAAAATGAGCAGACAGGAACTGGTACTCCAGGAACTGAAGAAGAACGGAAAAAGGATTACCGGACAAAGAAAGATTATTTTGGATATTATTCTGCAGCAGGACTGGGAAAACTGTAAAGATATCTATTATGAAGCGTTAAAGAAAGACAGCAGCATCGGGATCGCGACGGTATACCGAATGCTTGATACCCTGGAGGAAATAGGTATTCTGGAAAAAAGATGCAGCTATTGCGTAAATCAGGAAAAATTCCTTGCCTGCAGAGAAAAAGAGAAAAATAAATAACTACAAACATATTGTCAGGAGAGAAAACGGAACGGCTGAATGTTCCGCTTCCTCTCCTGATCTGTTATAAAAACAATACAAAAAAGGTATGGGGCATGAAAAGAGGATTTATGAAAAAAACTTTTTAAGAGGACTGCATTGTGGTATAATGATTCCATCGGATGCAAAAGTAGTGAAACATATATCTGCATTATGGTCGTATAGAGGCAGGTATATGTTTCATTACTTTTAATGGATGAAGGCTGCAGGAGGCAGCAAAAGAAAGAACAGGTACATAGCGACAAGGAGAATATTATGGGTCAGGAAATTAAGTTAAAGGGAAAGCTGAAAGCCTATATTATGACGCCTTTGGTGCTGACAGTTTTGCTGGCGGCGATGGATGTATGGCTGTATTTTATCAGTCCGAAAGCCGGAGTGATCGGGACTGTGTTCGTGGCCGGTTATTTTATGATTTTGGTGGCAGTGTATCAGCACAATAAGCCGGTAGTATTAAATGAACTGATCGATTTTGCCACACAGTACGGGCTGGTTCAGAAGCGTCTGCTGAATGAATTTGAGATTCCATACGGGCTGCTGGATTCCAATGGACGGATCCTATGGATGAACAAGGCATTCGCGGAGACAACCGGAAAGGACAAGCATTATAATAGATCCATTGCAGGGGTTTTTCCGGGAATTACAAAAGAACTGCTGGCTAAAAATGACGAACAGGATGTCAAAGTGACCATAGAAGATAAAATATACCGGGCATCTATCAAAAAGGTATATTTTAACGATGTGATGGCTGAAAACGAAATGATCGAGGCGAAGGATTCCAAACAGTTTTTGTCTGTCATATATCTTCATGATGAAACGCTGCTGCATTATTATATGAAAGAAACAGAAAACATGCAGCTGGTAGCGGGACTGATCTATATTGACAACTTTGAGGAAGTCATGGAAGATGTGGAAGAAGTAAAACAATCCCTGCTTTTGGCGCTGGTGGACAGAAAGATCAATAAATATTTTTCCAGCGTGGACGCGTTGATCAAAAAGATTGAAAAAGATAAATATTTTATTGTGTTTAAACAGCAGTATCTGGAAAAACTGGAAGAAGACAGGTATGGAATCCTGGATGAAGTAAAGAATATCAAAGCCGGCAATAAAATGGCGGTTACCATCAGTATAGGCGTTGGAAGCGGATGCAAAGAATATATGAAAAATTATGAATACGCCAGAACGTCTATTGAACTTGCTCTGGGCAGGGGCGGCGATCAGGTAGTCCATAAGACAAAGGACAATGTATACTACTTTGGCGGAAACAGCCGCCAGGTGGAGAAAAACACCAGGGTAAAGGCAAGAGTCAAAGCCCAGGCGCTCCGTGAGATCATGATGATCGGAGACCGGTTTTTTGTCATGGGCCATCAGATCGCGGACATAGATTCCTTCGGCGCTGCAGTAGGAATCTACTGCGCGGGACGTCAGCTTGGAAAGAAAGTACAGATCGTTCTGGATGAAGTAACCACATCCCTGCGGCCGGTGCGGGAACAGTTTTCCGTGGAAAACGGTTATCCGGAAGATATGTTTATTACAGGCCATGAAGCGCTGGAAACTTATGATTACCATACAGGACTTGTGGTGGTGGATACAAATAAGCCGGGATATACGGAGTGCCCTCAGCTGCTGAACAAGTCAAAGTCTATTGTGGTGTTTGATCACCATCGTCAGGGACAGGATATTATTAAAAACGCGGTGCTCTCTTATATAGAACCCTATGCTTCTTCCGCATGTGAGATGATCGCGGAGGTGCTGCAGTATTTCGATGAAGACATCAGACTGTCGGATATTGAGGCGGACAGTATTTACGCCGGAATACTGATCGATACCAACAATTTTATGACAAAGACAGGGGTGCGTACCTTTGAAGCCGCCGCATATCTGAAACGATGCGGCGCAGATGTGACAAGGGTGCGTAAAATGCTCCGAAACGATATGAACGCGTACAAAGCCCGTGCGGAGGCGGTGCGCCATGCTCAGGTTTACCGGGGATCTTTTGCTATCAGTATCTGTCCTGCGGACAATATTGAAAGTCCTACGGTGGCCTGCGCCCAGGCGGCAAACGAGTTGCTGAACATTATCGGAATCAGGGCAGCTTTTGTTTTAACAGAATATCAGGGCAAAATATATATCAGCGCCCGGTCCATAGATGAAATTAATGTGCAGCGCATCATGGAGCGTCTGGGCGGAGGCGGACATCTGAACACAGCCGGAGCTCAGCTGACGGACTGCAGTATAGGAGAAGCCTGCAAAACGATACAGAATACGCTGGATGAAATGATAGAAGAAGGAGATATAAAATAATGAAAGTAATTTTACTTCAGGATGTAAAATCCCTTGGAAAAAAAGGTGAAATTGTTACAGTAAATGACGGTTATGCAAGAAACATGATCCTGCCGAAAAAACTCGGTGTGGAAGCAAACAACAAGAATCTGAATGATCTGAAACTGCAGAACCAGCATGCCCAGAAGGTGGCCCAGGAACAGCTGGAAGCGGCAAAACAGCTGGCGGAAGATATTAAGGATAAAGTGGTGGAAGTAAAGATCAAAGCGGGAGAAGGGGGCAGGACTTTTGGATCCGTATCCACAAAAGAAATTTCCACTGCGGTAAAAGAGCAGCTGGGACTGGATCTGGATAAAAAGAAAATGGTGATGACAGAACCGATAAAAAGTCTTGGGACTTTTGAAGTGCCTGTGAAGCTCCACAGCAAAGTAACAGGAACACTCCGCGTAAAAGTAACAGAAGCGTAAAATGCAGTTGCACTGATAAATGTTATACCGGAGGAAAACAGGTGGAAGAAACAGTACTGAACAGAGCCATGCCAAACAGCAAAGAGGCGGAAGAGGCGGTCATCGGATCGATGCTGCTGAACCGGGAAGCGATTGTTACGACTTCTGAAAGACTTCAGAAGTCGGATTTTTACTACAGCCAGTATGGAGTCTTGTTTGAGACGATGATCGAGCTGTATAATGAAGGAGCTCCGGTTGATCTGATCACCCTTCAGAACCGATTAAAGGAAAAAAACGTACCGCCGGAGATCAGCAGTCTGGAATATATCAAGGACCTGTATGAGATGAATCTGACGTCGGCCAATGTAAAGCATTACGCAAAGATCGTAGCGGAGAAAGCGATGCTGCGCCGGCTGATCAAGGTGACACAGTCCATTGAAAACGACTGTTATCAGGAGTCGGCGGGCCTGGATACCATTTTAGAGGAAACAGAAAAAAATATATTCAGCCTGCTGCAAAAGCGCACCAGCGATGATTATGTGCCCATACGCCAGGTAGTCATGAACGCGTTGGACAGGATCGAGGCGGCATCTAAGACCCAGGGAAATGTAACCGGGATCCCTACAGGATTTAACAGCCTGGATTATAAGCTGTCCGGCTTGCAGCCCTCGGATATGATCCTGGTTGCGGCCAGACCGTCTATGGGAAAAACAGCTTTTGTGCTGAATATTGCTCAGCATGTAACGTTAAAAGAGAATCTTGCCACAGCCATATTCAGCCTGGAAATGTCCAAGGAACAGCTGGTCAACCGTTTGTTTGCCCTGCAGGCGCCTATGGATGCCCAGGTCCTGAGAAACGGGAATCTGGCGGATAACGACTGGTCCAAATTAATGGATGCTGCGGGACAGATTGCCGCGTCCCCTTTGATCATAGACGATACGCCAGGTATTTCTATTTCGGAATTGCGCAGCAAATGCAGAAAATACAAGCTGGAACATGATCTGAAACTGGTGATCATCGATTACCTGCAGCTGATGTCGGGAAACGGAAGGAGTGATTCCAGGCAGCAGGAAATTTCTGATATTTCCCGGTCGTTAAAACAGCTGGCCAGAGAATTGTCCGTGCCTGTGATCGCCCTGTCCCAGTTGAGCCGTCAGGTGGAACAGAGACCGGAGCACCGGCCCATGCTTTCGGACCTGCGAGAATCGGGAGCCATTGAGCAGGATGCCGATGTGGTAATGTTTATTTACAGAGATGATTATTACAATAAAGATTCCGAGAAAAAAGGGATCGCGGAAATTATCATAGCAAAACAGAGAAACGGTCCTATTGGAACGGTAGAACTGGCATGGCTGCCTGAATTTACCCGTTTTGAAGACCCGATCAAGTATGAATAACAGGGGGTGCGGAATGGAAATCCATGAATCAGCAGAAGATTATCTGGAATGTATATTGAAATTGAGTAAAGAGAAACCTGTGGTCAGATCCATTGATATTGCTGTGGAAATGAATTACTCAAAACCCAGTATCAGCGTCGCAATGAAAAACCTTCGTCTGAACGGATTGATCACAGTCGATAAAAATGGCTTTATTACTCTCACAGAGGAAGGAAGAAAAATCGCGGAAAATATTTATGAGAGACATCTGCTCCTGACAGAATGGCTGGTCTGGCTGGGGGTAGATCAAGAAATCGCAGCCGGCGACGCATGCCGGATCGAGCACGATCTGAGCCCGGAAAGTTATGAAGCGCTGAAGCACCATGTACTCACAGAAATCAAAGGGAAAAGAGAAGATTAAAATAAAAAGGCCGGAACACATAGTTTCAGAAAATGTGTTCCGGTCTTTTCTGTCCAGAAACGAAAGTTCCTGTACAGTAGAACGCTTACCCTGTCCTTTGAAAGGATCAGAAGATGATAAGCATCAGATGATATGCGATAAAGGATACGATCCAGGCGGTAACGCACTGGAGCACCACAACTCCGAAAGCCTGTTTCCCGGATCCCATTTCCCGGCGTATGGACGCGATAGCGGCAACGCATGGAGTGTACAGCAGGGTAAATACCAGGAAGCTGACTGCGGCGGCCGGCGTGAACATCTGGGCAAGGGTTGTGCTCAGGCCGGAAGCGCTGGAACCGGTTAAAACGCTGAGAGTACTTACAACTGCTTCCTTTGCGGTAAAGCCGCTGATAAGGGCAGTTGCGGACTGCCAGTTTCCAAATCCCAGAGGAGCAAAAACCGGAGCGATCAGCTGTCCGATCAGAGCCAGCAGACTGGTCTGTGTGTCGGTAACAACATTCAGTCTTGCGTCAAAGGTCTGAAGGAACCAGATGATGATCGTAGCCAGGAAAATAACGGTAAATGCTCTTGTAAGAAAGTCCTTGGCTTTTTCCCACATTAACAGCAGAACGCTTTTAATGGAAGGAAGTCTGTAGTTGGGCAGTTCCATAACAAATGGGATCGGTTCCCCTTTAAAGGCAGTCTTTTTAAAGATCAGCGCCACAAGAATACCTACTACAATACCAGTTACATACAGGGCGATCATAACCAGTGCTCCATATTTCGGGAAAAATGCCGCCGTAAAGAAGGAGTAGATTGTAATCTTTGCGGAACAGCTGATAAAGGGTATCAGCATAATGGTCATTTTCCGGTCCCTTTCAGAAGAAAGGGTACGGCTGGACATAACCGCAGGGACAGTACAGCCGAATCCGATGAGCATAGGCACGAAACTCCGGCCGGATAAACCGATCTTTCTGAGAAGTTTGTCCATAACAAAGGCAATTCTTGCCATGTATCCGGAATCTTCCAATAATGATAAAAAGAAAAATAATACAACAATAATCGGCAGGAAACTTAAAACGCTTCCCACTCCGGAGAAAACACCGTCAATAACCAGACTGTGCACAACTGGGTTTATGCCGTAAGCGTTCAGCGCATTGGATGTTACATTGGCCAAAGCATCAATACCGAAACTCAGCAGATCGCTGAGCGCAGATCCGATCAATCCGAAAGTCAGCCAGAAGATAAGCAGCATAATACCCAGAAAAACAGGGATAGCCAGGATACGGTTAGTGAGGATCTTATCGATTTTCTGGCTTCGGCGATGCTCCTTGCTTTCGTGGCATTTGATGACACTGCTGGAGCATACTTTTTCGATAAACTGATAACGCATGTCAGCCAGAGCGGCGTTGCGGTCAAGAGACTGCTCGTCTTCCATCTGGGAGATACTGTGTTCGATCAGTTCCAGTTCGTTTTGATCCAGGTTCAGTTTGTTACAGATGACAGTATCCTGCTCGATCAGTTTGCTTACCGCAAAGCGCAGGGGGATTCCCGCGTTTTCCGCATGGTCTTCGATCTGAAGACCGATAGAGTGGATGCACCGATGGACCGGTCCGGGTTCACAAAAATCCGTTACTTTCGGAAACGCTTTTTTTCGGGCCGTTTCTATAGCAATCTGTATCAATTCGTCAACGCCCTCGTTTTTGACGGCGGCGATGGGAACAACGGGAATGCCAAGTTCCTGAGAAAGCTTCTCCACATCTATGGAACCGCCGTTGTTCCTTACTTCATCCATCATGTTCAGCGCCAGTACCATTGGCTGCTGCATTTCGATCAGCTGAAGGGTGAGATACAGATTTCGTTCTATGTTGGTAGCATCTACAATATTAATAATACCGTCCGGCTTTTGATTCAGGATAAAATCCCGGGTTACGATTTCTTCATTTGTATAGGGGCGCAGAGAATAGATGCCCGGAAGATCGACAATCGAACAGTCTTTATATTGACGGATAGTGCCGACTTTCTGATCAACAGTTACGCCGGGAAAGTTTCCCACATGCTGATTGGAGCCGGTGAGCTGATTAAAAAATGTAGTTTTTCCACAGTTCTGATTGCCTACTAACGCAAAAATCATGCTGTTTCCTCCGGAGTGATTTCGATTTTTTCCGCATCGTCTTTTCTCAGGGTCAGCTCATAGCCCCGAAGGCGTATTTCGATAGGGTCTCCCAGAGGAGCAACCTTTTGCATTGTAACAAGTGTTTTGGGAATTAATCCCATATCTAATAACCGGCAGCGGAGGGAACCTTCTCCGCCGACAGTAAGAATTCGGGCTGTTTTCCCGATAGGAAGTTCATTTAATGTCATACTTATACTCCTAAAAATCAACAAAATTTATTTCCTACTCAGAATATATTAATTGATAAAAAAAGTCAATAACCGGCAGGCTCCGGAAAGGGAAGAGAAAAACGTTATGTAAACTGAAAGGCAGGGAAGCAGAAAAGCCAGAGGGGGAAACAGATATTGTATGTGAAAAATCAGGAGAACATAGATATAGTGTAAGAAAAGAGAAAGAAAAATGCAAAAAAGACAGATAAAACAAGAAAAAATTTTTGCCGGATTTACATAAAATTAAAAAAATTGTGATTTTGTGTATACAGAATGAATTTTTTTTTATATACTAGATATAGTGGTTGAGAAAATCCACAATACAAGAGAAAAGAATTCTGAAAAAGGTACTGGAGTACAGAAGTGGAACTCAAAGATAATCTGGATTATGAGCCAAAAGGCAGATATTATAAAATTGAAAAAGACAGAAAAGGCAGCGTAGTGCTGCGCCCGGTAAAAGTGCCCGCTCATGTGATCGCAGAGCGGAAAGAACATGCCAGAAAAAGGGAAATGCTTCGAAATGTGAAACGAAACAGAGAAATTGCTGCTTCTATGGGGGCGGGATTTATTGTATTTATGTGTCTGGCGCTGGCCTTATGTGTAGGGGTCTGTTATTTGTATATATCCCTGCAGAGCAGGACAGCATCCAGAGCAGTGGAGATATCACGGATGGAAGAATCGCTGGAAGAGTCCAGGTCTGCCAATGACGCGGCGGAAAAGCGAATCCAGCTGCAGGAGAATCTGGAGTTTGTGAAAAAAGCCGCCAGAGAGGAACTGGGAATGCTGCCGGCATCTGAGAAGAATATCATTTATTATTCCGTGGACGATGATGACTATATGCTCCAGTATGATGAATTTGAATAACTGTTTTAGAAAAGCAGAGTGCTGCCGCGCTGATGTTAGCGCAGCAGCACTTTTTTGGAAGTAAATAAAAAGGATTATATCAATACTTAAAAAAGAGTATATAATATTCTTGGAAATAAAAAATAGTACAAAAAAGGTATATACAATGACTCTTGAGAAGTAGACAAAACAGAAAAAATAACAGAAAAAATCAAATAGAAATGGTACTATAAGTAGAAAAAGTGAAAAGAACGGAGAAAAAAACAAAAATATATTGCACAATTCACTTTGACATACTAAAATATAGCTGTTGGAAATTTTATAGTACTTATAAGTTTAAACATAAAAGGAGATGTCACACATGAATTACATCGATGAAGTACTTGCAAAAGTAAAAGAGAAAAATGCCGCAGAACCGGAATTCCTTCAGGCTGTAGAAGAAGTGCTGGAAAGCATTCGTCCGGTTGTAGAGGCAAATGAGGATTTATATCGTAAAGAAGCAATCCTGGAACGTATTACAACTCCGGACAGACAGTTTATCTTCCGGGTGCCTTGGGTAGATGACAAAGGCCAGGTTCAGGTAAACACAGGATACAGAGTACAGTTTAACAATGCCATTGGACCTTACAAAGGAGGACTTCGTCTTCATCCGTCTGTATACCTTGGCATTATCAAATTCCTTGGATTTGAGCAGATCTTTAAAAACTCTCTGACAGGTCTTCCAATCGGCGGCGGCAAAGGCGGTTCCGATTTTGATCCGAAGGGAAAATCCGATCGTGAAGTAATGGCTTTCTGCCAGAGCTTTATGACAGAATTATGTAAATATATCGGCGCTGACACAGACGTACCTGCTGGTGATATCGGTACAGGAGCCCGTGAAATCGGTTATATGTTCGGACAGTATAAGAGAATTAAAAGCGTATACGAAGGCGTGCTTACAGGCAAAGGCCTTACATACGGCGGCTCTCTTGTTCGTACAGAAGCTACAGGATACGGCCTTCTTTACATCGTGGAAGAACTGCTGAAATGCCACGGTGAAGACATGAAAGGCAAAACAGTTGTAATTTCCGGTTCCGGTAATGTTGCTATCTATGCAGCTGAAAAAGCTCAGCAGCTTGGAGCAAAAGTGGTAACCTGCTCTGATTCAACAGGATGGGTTTACGATCCGGAAGGACTGGATATCGCGCTGTTAAAAGAAGTAAAAGAAGTAAAACGTGCCCGCCTGACAGAGTATGCCGCAGCAAGACCAAGTGCTCAGTATCATGAAGGCAGAGGCGTATGGTCTATTAAATGTGATATCGCTCTTCCTTGCGCTACTCAGAACGAACTGTTCCTGGATGACGCAAAAGAACTGGTAGCAAACGGCTGTATCGCTGTTGCAGAAGGCGCTAATATGCCTACTACTATGGACGCGACAAAATATCTCCAGGACAACGGCGTATGGTTTATCCCTGGCAAAGCTTCCAATGCAGGTGGTGTAGCTACATCTGCTCTGGAAATGTCACAGAACAGCGAGAGACTGAGCTGGTCATTTGAAGAAGTAGATACAAAATTAAATCAGATCATGGTAAACATTTATCACAATATTGACGAAGCTGCAAAACGTTACAATAAAGAAGGCGATTATGTAGCAGGCGCAAATATTGCAGGATTTGAGAAAGTAGTAGAAGCTATGCTCGCTCAGGGCGTTTGCTAATTACGAAAATTAAAAATATGCGGACCGTATCGGAAACATCCGATACGGTCTTTTGTACATTTCAATACAGAATAGGAAAGACGGATTATGATACAATTACTGGCAAAAATTTTTTTGAAAAAACAGGAATCAGGCAGCGCAAAAGAAAGAGAAGCATACGGGGTGTTATGCGGACTTGTAGGGATCGGCTTTAATATCCTGCTGTTTGCCGGCAAATTTATCGCAGGTACGATCAGCCAGTCTATAGCGATCACAGCGGATGCGTTTAACAATCTGTCAGACGCGGCTTCTTCTTTGGTGACTATGCTTGGGTTTAAGCTTGGGGGAATGAAAGCGGATTCCAGGCATCCTTTCGGACATGGGAGAATAGAATATGTATCGGGATTGATCGTGGCTGCGATCATACTTATGATGGCTTTTGAACTTTTTCAGTCATCTGTGCAAAAAATCATACATCCGGAAGCTGTAGATTTTAGCGGACTGACTTTTGTAATCCTGATCGTGTCCATATTGATCAAATTATATATGGCATACTATAATCGCACCATCGGAAACAGGATACGGTCGGCTGCTATGAAAGCAACCTCCCTGGATAGCTTAAGCGATACGGTGACTACTTCAGTGGTCCTGGTTTCTACTCTGGTATGTTATTTTACTGGCCTTCGGATCGACGGCTGGTGCGGCGTTGCCGTAAGCGTATTTATTTTCTACGCGGGAATCAATGCCGCCCGGGAAACCTTAAACCCACTTTTGGGGCAGCCGCCGGAACCGGAGTTTATTGAGGAACTGGAAAGTCTTGTAATGGCTCATGAAAATATTATGGGGCTTCACGATCTGGTAGTGCATGATTACGGCCCGGGAAGGACTATGGTATCCCTTCATGCGGAAGTTCCTGCCGAAAAGGGGATATTGGAACTTCACGACACAATAGATAATATTGAAGAAGAAATCCGGGAAAAAATGAAGTGCGAAGCAGTCATACATATGGATCCTATCGTTACGGAAAATCCAAGAATCCTGGAACTGAAAAACGATGTGCGCAAGATCCTGAAAAATATGGATGTACAACTTTCCATGCACGATTTTCGTGTTGTGGAAGGGACGACTCATACAAATCTGATTTTTGATATTGTAGTCCCTTTTAAATATAAAATGTCTGATCGGGAAGTGTGTCAGCAGATTTCTTCTTCTATCAAGAAAAAGCTGGGTGAACAGTATAATACAGTAATAAAAGTGGATAAACCGTATACCGGTTAAACTCTTTGTAATGGGAAAGAGATACGTAGAAAACATGCATAAGAAACAAACAAAAATATATCATCATTAGGTCAAATTAACAGTTTTTTGAAAAGACGCTTGTAAAAATGCCGTTTTCAGGCTATAGTAACAAAAGTAACAGTTGGAGGGAATGCTATGCTTAAAGAAAAAATTGTTGTTGCTGATGTGGTAAAAAAATACGAAAATCCAATTGGGGAATTGGTTCAGGTGGCGTGTCAGTTTTCTAGTGCTATCAATCTCCTCAGCGAAGGACGCAGGATCAACGCAAAGAGCATTATGGGGATTATGGCGATCAGTCCGCGGGAGGGAATGGAAGTTGACATTGAAGCCGATGGACAGGATGAAAACGAAGCAGTGGCGGCTATGTCAGACTTTCTGAGATGTACAAGATCATGAAGCAGGAAGTATTAATGTATAACCTGAATACAGAAAAAGGCCGGAAAATCAAAATGATCTGTATCAGGATGAAGATAAAAATAAAAGAAATATTGCCGGAACAATATCTTGAACCTGTTGGTTATCTGGCGGGAATCGAAGGCATTGAACCTAACGGCCGGATTTACGAAGGGACAGGCTTTGATGAAGAGATGTTGCTCATGAAAGGATTTGATCAGGGAACCCTGGACAGATTTTTAAGAGAATTTTCAAGAAACAGAATAGAACGTGTAGACCTGAAAGCGGTTTTGACGCCGGGAAATGTAAGGTGGTCTTCACTAGAATTATATGAGGAAATAAAAAAAGAACATGAAGCGCTTCACTAAAAGCCTTCATGTTCTTTTTGTTATATAACTTTGAAAAATCAGTCGTCCAGTTTTCCGTTTGTTTTCAGATATCTGGAAATCAGACGTTTGATCTTATCATAAGGATCCAGCAAATCACTGATGGATGTATCGTGATTTAACGTATCAATAATATAAGCAATATATTTACTCATATCACAGTTGATGTAATAAGGTTTGCCAAGAAGTTCGGGTGTCTGATAAATCAGATTAGTTGTGGCAACTTTGTAAATAATACCGTCTTCTACGGCTTTGTCAAATTTTGCAAGTCCGTTGGTGAACAAACCAAATGTGGCGATTACAAAAATTCTTCTTGCTTTTCTCTTTTTCAGCTCAGTAGCCACATCGATCATACTGTCGCCAGATGAAATCATATCGTCTACGATCAGAATGTCCTTGCCCTCCACGGAAGAACCAAGAAATTCATGTGCAACGATCGGATTACGTCCGTCAACGATACG
The DNA here is from genome assembly GCA_930989305.1 of uncultured Roseburia sp. Classification (GTDB taxonomy): domain Bacteria; phylum Bacillota; class Clostridia; order Lachnospirales; family Lachnospiraceae; genus Brotonthovivens; species Brotonthovivens avistercoris. The sequence continues at coordinate 12,311 of CAKNLF010000028.1, forward strand.
GCTGTAATCACGGCGTTTATAAAACATGCCCATATCAACGCCCAGTACGTTGGCAAAGTAAACGGCGCGGTTTGTGCCGCCTTCATCAGGGCTGACGATCATCAGATGATTGTTGTCCAGAGTCAGATCGTCTACCGTATGGAAAATACTCTTTAAAAACTGATAAGACGCGTTTACTGTTTCAAAACCATTTAATGGGATTGCATTCTGGACACGGGGGTCATGAGCATCAAAGGTGATGATATTGTCTACGCCCATGTGTACCAGTTCCTGAAGCGCCAGCGCGCAGTCCAGAGATTCTCTGGCAGTACGCCGATGCTGTCTGCTCTCATACAAAAACGGCATAATAACTGTAATACGTCTTGCCTTGCCTGCTACAGCGGCGATCATACGTTTCAGATCCTGATAGTGATCATCTGGAGACATATGATTCTCCATACCGCAAAGCTTGTAAGTAAGGCTGTAGTTGGTTACGTCAACTAAAATAAATAAATCATATCCCCGTACAGATTCTTTTAAAGTCCCCTTGGCTTCTCCGGAACCAAATCGCGGGCATCCTCCCTTAATAACGTAGGAATCTCTTGTATACCCTGCAAATGTTATATCTCCCTCATGTTCGTGTTCACGCCCAAGACGCCATTTTACAAGATATTTGTCAACTTTTTCGCCGATTTCACGGCAGCTTTCCAGTGGCAGCAGGCCCAGGGCTCCTGCCGGGATCGTTTGTAAATTTCTTGCGTCATCCTGCATTGAAAAGTTCCTCCATAATCTTTTCTTTTGGTCTGTATTTTCGGGCATTAGCCTCAAAAACAACGATTATTGAATCACAACGTATGCATTATAGCATTTGAACATAGGTCTGACAAGCAAAAGTTCCTCCAAATTTTTTACTTTAATCGGATAATTTTTGTAAAATCCTGATATCTTCCCCATAAAGTTTCAGTAAAGTAAAGCTGCTTGTAATCCTGGAAGAGATCCGTTCAGAATAAATGTCCGCAATGTTCTTCAGCGAAAGATTTGTGGAAATAATAGTAGATTTTTTCCGGAGGATCCGCTCGTTGATACATTGAAACAGCTGTGAGATCGTAAAAGAATTGGGGCTTTCGGTTCCCAGGTCGTCTATGATCAGCAGATCGCAGTTAAATATATTGTGATAATCGCCGGCTATTTCCGGATGCTTGCCAAAGGTATTTTTTGCCAGGATATCAAACAGACGGAATGCGGAAAAATAGATCACGGAAAATCCCCGGTCCAGCAGTTCCTTGGCAATGCAGTTGGTAAGGAAGGTTTTTCCTGTTCCTGTGTTTCCGTAAAGCAGCAGGTTCGGGGCTTCGGTCTGAAAGTCTTCCACAAACTGTTTGCAGGAGCTGACAGCATACTTTGCCAGTTCCAGGGAAGTCAGTCCGTTTGCGGGATCCCGGATCTCGTCTGAATAATAACTCAGCCGGAAATTTTGAAAATTTTCCTTCTGCAGGACAGAGCGGATGTTGGACTGTTCATAAACAAGATCAATTTCAGCCTGTTTGAAACAACGGCATTTTTGTCCGTTTATGTACCCGGTGTCCTTGCACAGGGGACACTCATAGGCGGGTTCCAGATCTTTTGAGGAAGAACCCAGAGAGGCCAGGATCTCTTCTTTTTTCTGTGAAAGAGTCTGTATTTTTTCATCAATATGTTCCAGAGCGCTTTTTTCACCTTGGATGTAGCTGCGGGCACAGGAGACGCTGACCGAAGCGATGGCGGCGTCAATCTGAGAAAGCTCCGGGGCCTGGCTGTATAGCTGTTTTTTCTTTTTTCTGGCTGTCTCCTGAGCTTTTAATTGTTTGCGGCTGTACTGCCGCATGATCTCATCGTATTGGGCGTTGGTCAATGACATATGAAAGCTCCTCAGTGCATGGATTTTTCCAGCAGTTTTCTGGAAAGCTGTTCATAATCATAATCCCGCTGCTGAAAATTGTTGAATTTATTGTTTTTAAGATTTCCTGAAATTTTGATCCGCCCGGTCTGGGCGGCAGCGTTTTGTTTTTTATTCCGCTGATAATCGGCATCCGCCTGCCGAATGTCTTCCAGAGTATGTACGTTTGACTGATGCCACCGTCCCAGAATAGAGTCTGTATACTCAAAGCTGGGCTCGTGGATATTCTGGATCGTCCGCTTGCAGGCTTCCGCGATGATTTCTTTGGAAAAGCCGTAGCGGCCTGTCCATTTTTTCAGCAGTTCCATTTCGGAAGGAATCAGGTTCCGTCCCCGGATGCCGAAGGATTTCATAACAGTATAGTAAGCTTCGCTGTTCTGATTCAGAAGGGCACGGGCGTCTTCGATTGTATGTACGTTCTGGGAATACCAGTCTTCTGCTACCTTCTGCATATAGTGCAGGCTGAAATGGCCTTTCGCAATGCAGTTTTCAATGAGAAACTCGATCAGTTCCGCGGAAAAGTGAAGCTGATCGTACCAGGTAAAAATAAAATTAAGATCATTCTGATTGATCGTTCTTCCCAGATAGGTTTCCGTTAAAAAGATCAGTTCCTGAATGTCCTCCCGTTCGCAGAAACGGTTCATATCATCCCTGGAGGGGGAACTGCTTTCTGTCTCCTGCCGTTCGCCGGATCCTTCTGATGTCCCGATAGCGTGATCAGGCATGAGACAGATTCCGGAAAGATTGTTCTGGCTGTCATACTCCAGTTTCAGAAGTTTGACCTTTTCCCAGTATTTCAGGGCTCTTTGAATGTCCTTTTCCGTGTGATCGAAATGATCTGCCAGCCGGGACAGAGAAAAGGTACACTCCGGCTGATTCATGCAGCGCAGAAGATACAGATAGATTTTTACGTATTCTCCGTTGGCTGAGATCATATAATGATCAATAAATCTATTGGGGACAGATGTAGTCGTCTCCTGGAGATTATTATATAATGTAATATTTTTTGCCATAAAACTCTCTCTCTTTCCATCAATGAAACTGGTTCACATTATAGCATAACCGGAGGAAAAAGAGAAGGTAAAAAATGCCGAAAAATCCAGCAAATACAAGGGATTGAGGCATTTGTGGATAATGTGGACAATGTGGAAAAATGTTGACCGAAAATTATGGAAACCCGGTCATATTTTGAAATAAACGGCATAAACTGGGATAAGTCTCGAAAAAAACAAAGATGTTATGTAAATAAAAATATCCACATAAAAATTGCGGCTGTACACAATTTTTATGTGGATAATGTGGATAACTTATTTTCCCAGAAGCGCATCCCCTATTTTATAAACATCTCCGGCCCCCATGGTTATTAACAGGTCATTGTTCATACAATTTGACAATAAAAAGTTTTCAATTTCATCAAAGCCGGGGAAATAGTGACATTCTGTTCCTCTGGCTTCAATGGCCTTTGCCAGATCAGCAGAACGTACTCCGAGAGTGTCCGTTTCTCTGGCCGGGAAGATATCTGCCAGCACTACTATGTCGGCCAGAGATAAGGCGTCTGCGAATTCATTCCAGAAAGCTTTGGTCCGGCTGTATGTATGCGGCTGAAATACGCAGATCAGTCTGCCGTGGGGAATATTCCGGGCAGAAGTAAGGGTTGCCCGTATTTCCGTAGGATGATGCGCATAGTCGTCTACAATAGTAACATCTCCCAGTTTCCCTTTGAGTTCAAATCGTCTTGCAGCGCCGCCGAAAGACTGAAGCCCTTCGATGATCGCGTCGGAAGAGATGCCTGCCTCCGCTGCAAGGGCAATCGCCGCCATTGCGTTGGATACATTGTGTGCCCCGGGTATCTGGAGATGGATCGGAAGGGTCCGGCCGTCTTTCAGATGTGCCTGGAAAGAGGCGCAGCCTTTGTCGTCATATACAATAGTATCCGCAAAATAGTCTTCCGTTTTGCGCGTGCCGTAAAAGATGATCCTGCAGGGCAGGCCATGGGTGATCTCCTCAGGATTTTTAATGGCGCTGTTTAAGATCAGCGTTCCGTTGGAAGCTGTATTGGCCGCAAAACGGCGGAAAGAATGACGGATGTCATCCAGATCTTTGAAAAAGTCCAGATGATCTTCTTCTATATTTAATATGACGGAATATTTCGGATAAAAATTCAGAAAGCTGTTAGTATATTCACAGGCTTCTGTAAGAAATACATCGGAAGAACCAACGCGGATGTTGCCTCCGATACTTTCCAGCATGCCGCCTACCGAAATGGTAGGATCCGTATGGGCAGCGAGAAGGATCTGAGAGATCATGGAAGTAGTAGTGGTCTTCCCGTGAGTGCCGCTGACAGTGATGGACTGTTCATAGTGCTTCATGATCTGCCCCAGAAGTTCCGCTCTGGTAAGAGTGGGGATATTCCTGCGAAGAGCTTCTGACAGTTCCGGATTGTCTTTGTGGACTGCCGCGGTATAAACTACCAGATCAATATCATCTGTGATATTAGACGGGCGCTGGCCGATATGGACGCAGGCCCCCAAAGATTCCAGGAGTTTTGTCAGATCGGAAGCCTTTGCGTCGGAACCGGATACGGTAAATCCTTCTTTTAAAAGGATTTCTGCCAGGCCGCTCATGCTGATGCCGCCGATCCCTATAAAATGAACATGATTAGGTGAATGAAAATTTACTTCGTACATATATTGATACCTGCCTGTTTATGATTTGTTTTATTCTGAAACTATTTTATATTATATCCATAATTTTCGGTTCCGTAAATACTGTCCAAAAGGGAATCTGCATAAAATGCCGGGAAAAAGGAAAGGAAAATCCGGGCAACGGGAAAAAATGGGGGAAAACAGAGAAAATTTGTATGATATGTCAAAAAAATATAAAAATCCGCAAAAATATTGGTTAAAATATATACGAAAAATGAAAACTATGATATAATAAATTTAATATTTTTTGAAAAGTAAGAGGTGAACAATATGATCCGTAAAGAGATGATAGCGATGCTCCTTGCCGGTGGTCAGGGAAGCAGACTGGGGGTTCTGACCGCAAGGGTAGCCAAACCCGCAGTGGCTTTTGGGGGGAAATACAGGATTATAGATTTTCCTTTAAGCAACTGTATTAATTCGGGAATTGATACAGTAGGGGTTTTGACACAGTATCAGCCCCTCAGGCTGAATTCGCATATAGGGATTGGAATCCCGTGGGATCTGGACAGGAACAATGGAGGAGTTACAATTCTCCAGCCTTATGAAAAAAGCGAGTCCAGTGAGTGGTATTCCGGAACTGCCAATGCGATCTACCAGAATATGAATTATATAGAACAATATGATCCGGAATATGTTTTGATTCTTTCCGGCGATCATATCTATAAAATGGATTATGAGGTAATGCTGGATTATCATAAAGAAAAAAATGCGGATGTAACCATTGCCGTTATGCCTGTGCCAATGGAAGAAGCAAGCAGGTTCGGCATTATGGTAACAGACGATGAGGGAAGGATTACGGAATTTGAGGAAAAACCGGAGCATCCCAGCAGCAATCTGGCATCTATGGGAATCTATATATTTACCTGGAAAGCTCTGAAAGAGGCTTTGATCTCCATGTCAGATGTGGAAGACTGCGATTTCGGAAAACATATTATTCCATATTGTCATGAAAAAGGCGAGCGTCTGTATGCTTATGAGTATAACGGATACTGGAAAGACGTAGGAACTCTGGGTTCTTACTGGGAAGCTAATATGGAACTGATCGATCTGATCCCGGAATTCAATCTGTATGAGGAATACTGGAAGATTTACACAAAGAGCGATGTGATCGCGCCTCATTACATTGCCTCAGAGGCAAAGGCAGAAAGATGTATCCTGGGAGAAGGCACGGAAGTGTACGGCGAAATCGAAAATTCGGTTATAGGGTCCAACGTAATTGTGGGAAAAGGCAGCGTGATCCGGGATTCCATCATCATGGCGGATGTAGAGATCGGAGAAAATACTGTGATCAACAAGGCCATCATCGCGGAAAACTGCAAGATCGGGTCCGGCTGCGAGCTGGGGATCGGCGAAGAAAAACCGAACAAGCTGAAAAAAGCGGTATACGCATTCGGCCTGGTTACGATCGGCGAAGATTCTGTCATACCTTCTAATGTCAAGATTGGTAAGAATACTGCCATTTCCGGTGTAACGGAGCCGGCAGATTATCCGGATGGTCTGCTGGACAGCGGAGAATATATTATTAAGGCAGGTGGCAAATAATGAAAGCACTGGGGATTATTTTAGCAGGCGGCAATAACAATAAAATGCATGAACTGTCCAATAAAAGAGCGATTGCGGCAATGCCGGTAGGGGGCAGTTATCGGTGTATCGATTTTGCGTTGAGCAACATGAGCAATTCTCATATCCAGAGAGTTGCGGTGCTGACACAGTACAACGCAAGGTCTTTAAATGAACATCTGAGTTCCTCCAAATGGTGGGATTTCGGCCGTAAGCAGGGCGGATTGTATGTGTTTACACCTACTCTGACCGCAGACAACGGGTTTTGGTACCGGGGCACTGCGGATGCGATTTATCAGAATATCGATTTCCTGAAAAGAAGTCATGAACCTTACGTGATCATCGCGGCAGGAGACTGCGTTTATAAACTGGATTACAACAAGGTACTGGATTATCATATAAAAAAGAAAGCGGATATTACAATCGTATGCAAAGATATGCCGGAAGATATGGATGTAAGCAGATTCGGCGTACTGTGTATGAATGAGGATTCCAGAATTGTGGAATTTGAGGAAAAGCCTATGGTGGCTCATTCCCATACAATATCCACCGGTATTTATGTACTCAGAAGACGCCAGCTGATTGAAATGCTGGAAAAATGTGCGGAAGAAGAGCGTCATGATCTTGTAAACGATGTATTGATCCGTTATAAGAACATGAAACGTATTTACGGCTATAAAATAGATACATATTGGAGCAATATTGCAACGGTAGATTCTTATTACAATACCAATATGGACTTTTTGAAACCGGAAGTGCGTAACTTCTTCTATAAACAGGAACCAGCAATATATTCTAAGATTGATGATCTTGCGCCGGCTAAATACAATGTAGGTGCCAATGTCCATAACAGTCTGGTTTCAAGTGGATGTATTATTAATGGCACAGTGGAAAATTCCATGCTGTTCAAACAAGTGTTTGTAGGCAAAGACTGTGTGATTAAAAATTCTATTATTCTCAATGATGTTTATATAGGAGATAATACCCATATTGAAAACTGTATTGTGGAGAGCCATGATACCATTCGGGCTAACACGTATCTGAGCGGGGAAGACGGAATTAAGATTGTATTAGAGCAGAATGAAAGATATATAATGTAAGAAATATAAAGCTTTTCTGATAATAAAAGGGGAAATTTCAGAAAAGCGCTGGGAGCTTGTTTTTATATAATGTATTGGATTAGATATAATTCAGAGAAAGGGCCTGTGCCGGGATTTTGTTTGAAATCCTGATGCAGGTCCTTTTTCTGGGACCGGGAAGGGCGCTTTATAAAAAACAGATGACAGAGAGAAAAATTTCATATAAAATGGGTAGCGTTAGAAGACAACAGAAATGAAACGAAGAAATGAGGAAATAAAAATGTTTTTAATTGCAGGGCTGGGTAATCCATCATCCAGATATGAAAAAACCCGCCATAATATCGGATTTGATGTCATTGACGCAGTCAGTGACAGATATAATATAGAAGTAAAAGAAAAAAAGGCCAAAGCTCTCTGCGGAAGCGGCTTTATTGAGGGGCAGAAAGTCCTCTTGGTAAAGCCCCAGACCTATATGAACTTAAGCGGTGACAGTATATCGGCGCTGACGAATTTTTATAAACTGGATCCGGCCCGGGAGCTGATCGTGATCTATGATGATATCAGTCTGGATCCTGGGAATATCCGGATCAGGAAAAAAGGAAGCGCCGGAGGACATAACGGGGTGAAAGATATCATTGCCAAAATCGGAACGGATCAGTTCCCAAGGATCAAAGTAGGCGTGGGAGCGAAGCCCGAGAACTGGGATCTGGCGGATTATGTGCTGAGCCGATTTTCTCAGGGAGAACGCCGCCTGGTGGATGAAGCGGCGGCTGAAAGCGTAGAGGCGCTGGCGCTTATGGTACAGGGCCGTATCGAGGAAGCCATGAACTTATATAACAGAAAGAAAACGGTGAAAGAAAGCAATGATGGAAACTCTTTATGATCCATTACAGGAATTGGAAAGTTTCAGGGAACTGGAGGAGTTTGTAAATACAGAACATGCAGTGGCGCTGGCGTCCGGCTGCATCGACGCTCAGAAATCTCATATTATGAGCGGACTGAACAAAGGGAAGAACAGCCGGCTGATTGTAACGTATAGTGAACAGCGGGCCAGAGAGCTTCTGCAGGAGTATCGTTTTTACAATCCCCAGGCAGTATACTATCCCGCCAGAGATATTCTGTTTTATCAGTCGGATATTCGGGGAAATGCTCTTACCCAGGAGCGGATGGCAGCGTACAAAGGGATATTTGAACAGAAATATCCGGTAGTCATTACTACAATGGACGCGCTTATGGAAAAACTGGCAGGACCTGACGTAATGAAAAACGCGATTCTGGAAATATGTCCCGGCCAGGAAATGAAGCTGGAACAGCTGCGCAGAAAACTGGTTCAGAGCGGATACGAATATGAATATCAGGTGCAGCAGCCGGGACAGTTTGCAGTCCGGGGCGGCATCCTGGATATTTATCCCCTTACAGAAGAAAATCCCTGGAGGATCGAACTGTGGGGTGATGAGGTGGATTCTGTCCGGAGTTTTGACCCGGAAAGTCAGCGCTCCATAGAAACCATGGATATGGTTCGGATTTATCCGGCCAGTGAACTGGTCCTGACGGAGGAGGCGCTGGAAAAGGGACTGGAAAAAATAAAAAAAGAATATGAACAGCTGTATCAGTCGTACAGAAAATCCATGAAGACGGAAGAAGCCTTACGGCTGAAGGAACATGTGGAAATGATAGAAGAACAGCTGGGAGAAATGAAAAGCCTTCAGGGTGCGGAAACCTGTTTGCCCTACTTCTATCCGGATGCGGTCAGCCTTCTGGATTATTTTCTCGGAGAAGATCAGGGTGAAAAGCCTCTTGTATTCTTTGACGAGCCGGGACGCTGCTTTGGACGCGGCGAATCGGTGATGAAGGAATTTTCCTCCGGTATGGAACAGCGTCTGGAAAAAGGCTATATACTGCCCGGGCAGATGGATGTGCTGTTTTCATTAAAGACCGTCCTGGCAAAATGTGAAAAAATGAGCACAGTTCTTTTTTCCACGCTTGATTACAAAGCAAAAGAGCTGGAAGTGAAAAAAGTATGTTCTTTTTCTGTCAGAACCGTTAATCCATACAACAGCAGTTTTGAACTCTTGGTCAAAGATCTGAAGCATTACAAAAAGAACGGGTACCGGGTGCTGCTGCTTTCCGCTTCCAGAACAAGGGCGCTGCGTCTGGCTCAGGATCTGATGGATGAAAACACAGGAGCTTTTTTCGGGGGAAATATGGAACGGATTTTAAAGCCCGGTGAAATCATGGTGACCGGGGGAAAACTGAAAAGAGGATTTGAATATCCCAGGTTGAAGTTCGTTGTCCTGACGGAAACAGATATTTTCGGCTCCGAAAAAAAGAAGAAAAAAACCAGACATCGCTACGAAGGGGAAAGAATCAACAGTTTTTCAGAACTGAGCATCGGCGATTATGTGGTTCATGAAAATCACGGTCTGGGTATTTACCGGGGAATTGAAAAGGTTGAGATCAATAAGACGGTAAAAGATTATATCAAGATAGAATACGCAAAAGGCGGAAACCTGTATATTCTGGCCACTCAGCTGGACCTGATCCAAAAATACGCCGGATCCGACGCCAAAAAGCCCAAGCTTAACCGGCTGGGAGGCCAGGACTGGATCCGGACCAAGACAAAGGTCCGGGGCGCTGTACAGCAGATTGCCCGGGAACTGGTGGAACTGTATGCAGTGCGCCAGAGCAGGGAAGGATATGCCTACGGACCGGATACAGTTTGGCAGAAAGAATTTGAAGAGATGTTTCCCTATGAAGAAACGGCGGATCAGCTGGCGGCTATTGATGCGGTCAAACATGATATGGAAAGTCACAAGATCATGGACCGGCTGATCTGCGGAGATGTGGGATACGGAAAAACGGAAGTAGCGATCCGGGCCGCGTTCAAGGCTGTGCAGGAAGGCAAGCAGGTGGCTTATCTGGTGCCCACCACAATACTTGCCCAGCAGCACTATAATACGTTTTCAAAGCGGATGAAAGATTTTCCGGTCCAGGTGGATCTGCTGTGCAGGTTCAGAACGTCAAGGGAACAAAAGCAGACCATAGAAGACCTGAAAAGAGGAATGTCAGATGTGGTAATCGGCACACACCGGCTGCTTTCGGCAGATGTGGAATTTAAAAATCTGGGACTGCTGATCATTGACGAGGAACAGCGGTTTGGGGTGGCCCATAAAGAAAAAATCAAGCAGATGAAAAAAGATGTGGATGTGCTGACGCTGACGGCCACTCCTATACCGAGAACGCTCCACATGAGCCTGATCGGAATCCGTGACATGAGCGTACTGGAGGAACCGCCTCAGGACCGGATGCCGGTGCAGACGTATGTCATGGAGTTTGACGAGGAGATGGTGAGAGAAGCCATAGAAAGAGAACTGGCCAGAGGCGGTCAGGTGTTTTATGTATTTAACCGGGTCAATCAGATTCAGGATATCACAGCCAGGATCGCGGCGCTGGTGCCTGATGCGTCTGTGGAATTTGCTCACGGTCAGATGCATGAGAGAGAACTGGAAGATATTATGTACCGGTTCATCAACCGGGAGATTGATGTGCTGGTATCTACTACGATCATTGAAACCGGACTGGATATCTCAAACGCCAATACAATGATCATACATGACGCAGACAATCTGGGGCTGTCTCAGCTGTATCAGCTGAGGGGGCGGATCGGCCGGTCCAGCAGGACCGCATATGCTTTTTTGATGTACCGCAGAAATAAAATGCTGCGGGAAGTGGCCGAAAAAAGACTGTCGGCAATCCGGGAATTTTCCGAACTGGGCAGCGGATTTAAGATTGCCATGAAGGATCTGGAAATCCGGGGAGCGGGCAATCTTTTGGGAGAACAGCAGCACGGGCATATGGAAGCAGTAGGATATGATCTGTACTGCAAAATGCTGAACCAGGCAGTGAAATCTCTGAAAGGCGAGAGGGAGCAGGAGACATTTGATACGGTTATGGATATTGATCTGGATGCTTATATACCGGCGTCTTATATCCGCAATGAAAGCCAGAAACTGGATATTTACAAACGGATCGCCTGCATTGAAACCGAAGAAGAGGGAGCGGAAATGCTGGATGAATTGATCGATCGTTTCGGAGATCCGCCAAAGAGCGTGGAAAATCTGCTTCTGATTGCCCGTTTGAAGGCGCGGGCTCATCGGGTGTACCTGACGGAGATCACGGAAAAAGACGCGGAAATATATTTCGGCGTATACGAAAAGGCCGGATTGGATCCGGAACGGATACCGGAACTGATGGAAAAATACAGCCCCCGTCTGATTTTCCGATCAGACAGGAAATCGCCGGCCTTCTTTTATAAAAAAACCAAAAACAATCCGTCTTCTGTGGAAGTGATCCAGAAATTCCTGGAGGATCTGGAGCAGATCGCAGTGCGGAAATAAATTTGCGCTGTATATCATTCTGCCCGGAGGGCTTTTTGAAGCAATGAAAAAAGCAGCCTTTCGGCTGCCTTTTTCTTGGGGAGATTGAGTTATGAAAATGTTAATCTATATCTTATCGGACATTGGGGAGACCGATAAGCTTGAATAAGAGATATTTCATATTTGATGATTTTATTATAAGAATGAAATGTGTCCGAAGTATGGCAAAACAATAAAAATTATCTTAAGGAATCTAAAAGAAAAATAAAGAAAATAAAAAAGGTGTAAGGAGAGTGCAAATGAAAAATATAATCCTCATCGGAATGCCTGGCGTAGGGAAAAGTACAATAGGAGTGATCCTGGCAAAAGTTTTGGGTTATCAGTTCCTGGACGCAGATCTGCTCATACAGAAATCAGAAGGAAAACTGCTGAAAGATATTATAGCGGAAAAGGGAACAGAAGGCTTTATTCAGGTGGAAAATCGGGTCAACAGCAGGATAGAGGCTGAAAATGCGATTATTGCCACAGGGGGAAGCGCGGTATATGGAAAAGAAGCTATGGAGCATCTGAAATCCATCGGTACGGTGGTATATTTGAAACAGTCTTTGTCAGTGCTGGAAAAGCGTCTGAGAAATATCAGAAACCGGGGAGTAGTGCTGAAAAAGGGACAGACTTTGAAGGATCTGTACAGAGAACGGACCGCTCTTTATGAAAAGTACGCGGACGTTACGGTGGATGAATACGGTCTTGATATTGAAGAAACCGTACAAGCTGTACAAAAAGCACTGGAGCAGAGGTAACAAAAACCGATCCGAATGCATAAAATAATATAGAATGAGCCGGTTTTCTGTATAATCTGTAAAATTATGTTAATGGAAAGTTAATATTTTTTGAATTTACAAGGTTTTGATTTATGCTATAATATACATTGATACTTTTTGGTTTCCGTTCTTTTGGAAAGGACAGCCGGTATGCAAATCCGGGGGACAAGGGAGCGGAGTCCGATCTGAATTTTATTTGAAAATCATGAAAAGAAATGATTGACAGCTAGAAGAAAAGGTTACTATAATAAGAACTTGTTTAAATATAGACAGCATAGAGGTGCAATATGGATCAATATGTAATCAAAGGTGGGGCCCCTCTCCACGGCACAGTGGAAATCGGCGGAGCGAAAAATGCGGCTCTGGCGATTCTGGCAGCAGCCGTTATGACGGACGAAACCGTTACAATAGATAATTTACCAAATGTCAGAGATATCAATGTATTGCTGCAGGCAATCCAGGAAATCGGAGCCAAAGTGGAAAGAACGGGAATTCATTCTGTTAAGATCAACGGCTCTTTTATCCATGACGTAAGTGTGGACAATGAATTTATAAAGAAAATACGAGCTTCCTATTATCTGCTGGGAGCCCTTCTCGGAAAATACAAAAAGGCAGAAGTGGCTTTACCCGGGGGATGCGATATCGGCAGCAGGCCTATCGACCTGCATCAGAAAGGCTTCCGCGCTCTGGGAGCAGAAGTGGAAATATGTGGAGGATTGATCTCCGCCCAGGCGGAAACCCTGCGGGGAAGTCATATATATCTGGATAAAGTATCTGTAGGCGCTACGATCAATATTATGATGGCGGCGGCTCTGGCAGAAGGAAAGACGATCCTGGAAAATGTAGCAAAGGAGCCGCATGTTGTCGATGTTGCCAATTTCCTGAACAGCATGGGCGCGAATATCAAGGGAGCAGGAACAGATATCATTCGTATAAAAGGCGTGGAACGCCTTCATGGAACGGAATACTCCATTATTCCGGATCAGATCGAAGCCGGTACGTTTATGTGCGCGGCAGCGGCCACCAGAGGGGACGTCATGGTGAAAAATGTTATCCCCAAGCATCTGGAAGCGATCTCCGCGAAACTTCTGGAAGTGGGCTGCGAGGTAATTGAATTTGACGATGCTGTCCGGGTGGTTGGAAAACCGAGGCAGTATCCTACGAATATCAAGACCCTGCCGTATCCGGGATTTCCGACGGATATGCAGCCGCAGATGGCGGTCACGCTGGCTCTGGCAGACGGCACCAGTATTGTGACAGAGAGCATTTTTGAAAACCGCTTTAAATATGTAGACGAGCTGGCCAGAATGGGAAGCCACATTA
>CAKNLF010000029.1 GCA_930989305.1 uncultured Roseburia sp.
GGCTTAGATCCTAATGTGGAATATTCGGGTCTGCCGGAAGATCCTGCATGGCTGGCTGCATGTGAAAGCGGGAATATAGAGATTTTGCTGGAGCGGGGAGCAGATCTTGATCGTTATGGAGAAGAAGCATTGAAAACGGGAATAGATTTCTGCCAAATGGATATAATCAGGCTGCTGTCAGAAAAGGGCGTAAAAGTGACGAAAGAACTGTATGAATTTTCTCAAGAAGAAATACTAAGTGACCATGTAAAGGAATATGTAAAGAAACTGTATGAGGAACAGAATCAATAGCCAATGCTGATGCAAAAGGAAGCGTTATTTGGATAATATCACAAATCGGAAAGGACACAAAAAAGACAGAAACAGAGGAAGGAGAACATGAGAAAAATATTTCTTGTACTTATAGTAGCGCTGGTGTTTTTATCCGGCTGCGGCAGTCTGACAAAAATCACAAAGCTGACAGCAGATGAAAAATTGAAAGTTGCTATTATTGACAGACGAAAAGAAACATTAAAGGAAGCCATAGAAGATAAGGCAGATGTTAATAAATTGCCCTATGCATTAGGAGAAATGACAGACAATGGACAGTATGAAAGAAATCCTCTTCGGTTGTCGTTCTGGAATTGGGTCAATCAGGATATGATAAAAATGCTGCTGGATGCAGGGGCGGATGTAAACGCATATGACGCGGATGGCTGTCCGGTGTTTTTTTACAGCGCCTGGCTGGATGATATAAAGTTGTTCCAGATGATGGCAGATTATGCCCCGGATCTGACATTGAAAAACAAAGAAGGAGAATCCATTCTGGAATATTATATTAATACAGAAGAAACAAGTCTTTACTATTTTTTGCCAAAAAGAAGCATGGTAAAATTGTTGCTGGAAAGCGGGACGCCGGTAACAGAAAAGACGCTGGAGTATGCAAAACAGTATAAGGCATATCATATCCTGGATTTATTATATCCTAAGCTGAAGGATTATTTCAGTGAACTGCAAAAACAATATCTGCAGGGAGACATGTGGAAGGCAAATGAGTTGCTGAAAGAGCAGAAAAAGAATGATGAAACAGAGATTGCTGTTGCCGCAGTGTATGGAAATCGGGAAACGATAGAGATTCTGGAACAAAAGCAGGTTGACTTTTATAAAGCAGAATTAAATGAACCATCACTGTTGGAACTGATGGCCTGGAATCAAAACCTGGAAGCGGTTTCAGCTGTACTGGAGACTTGCGATATGCCCTCTGATTTTGATATCAGTACCCTGGAACCAGCTATATACCGCAATGATGATGAACAGATGATGCAATATTTATGCGAAACAGACAGAATTATCATTGGAGATATAAGAGAAGATGAACTTTATTATTTTGTAGAGGCGGGGGCATTAAAAACGGTCGAATATCTTTTGAAACATGGGTATCAGTTATCAGAAGGGGGCTGGTGCGGAGCTCAATTAATGCACGTGGCAATTTTTGAAGAAAATGAAGAGATGGCAGAATTGCTGTTGAAATATGGGCTGGATCCCAATGGGGAATATGCAGACGACCCGGCATGGATTTACGCCTGTGATCAGGGCAATACGGAAATCCTGGATCTTTTGCTGGAATACGGTGCCGATCTGGAACAGTATGGCGAATTGGCTATGCGCCAGGCAATTGATTATTGCAATCCGGATGTGATAGAGTTGCTGACCGAAAAAGGAGTGAAGATCACAGAGGATTTATATCAGTTTTCCCAGGATGATATCCCAAGCGACCATGTTCGTGAATACGTCAAACAGCTCTATGAGCAGCAGGGGAAAGCCTGATACGATACAGCAGAACATATATTTACAGAATGAAACGGCAGGAGAAAAATGAAGAGAAAATTTTTGAAAAAATATTTTTGGCAGGATGCGTTATGCTCGTGTTTTGTTCCGGCTGCCGATTTGTAAACGATCATTTTACCGGCAATGGAGAAAAAAAGTTATATTGGGCAATGGAAGTGCCCGCGGCTTATGAACTTTTAGATGAGGCAGTGGAAGAAGGCGCGGATCTGGATGCATTTTCTTTTTATAACGGGATATTTCTTAATGGAAAATATGAAAGAAATCCCATGCGGATCGGAATGGATAATCTGCTGGAACGGTATATGATGCAAAGAATGCTGGAACTGGGCGCAGATCCCAATGCAGTGGATTGTGAAGGATATCCGCTGATTTTTCGGGCGAGCGCGTGGACAGATGATGAGCAGAGTTTTGAACTTTTTGTTTCGCACGGAGCGAACGCAGCTGCCAGAGCTGAGACCGGAGAGACGATACTGGATTATTATCTGAAGAACAGGAGCGGCGCAAATATAGACGGGATATATCTGGACGGGGCACGCAGAAAGATGGTAGAGCTGATGCTGGAACAGAATGTTCCGGTTGAGGAAAAAACATGGAATCTTGCGGAACAAACGAAAGCATATCATCTTTTGGATCTTTTATGTCAGGCATACCCAAAAGGATACGACACACTGTCGCAAATGCAGAAGGATTTTCTGGATGGAAAGATTGACGATGCCAATCAGATGCTGAAAGACAGTGAGACGCTCAGCGAAAAAGACCAGTACATAGCTGTTGATTATGGCAATGGTGAGACCATAGAAATATTAAAAGAAAAACAAGTGGATTTTTGGCGGGAACATGGAGACGGCGCATCGCTGGGATATTCGGCGATCTATAGCTGCAATACAGAGACCGCCGGAAAGATACTGGATCAGACAGAGCCGGATCAGAAAAACGCAAGCTATATAAAAGAAGCAATTTACCAGATGGATCATGTGGGATTGATCCGGTATTTATGTCAGAGCGGATGGCTCAGCATAGAAACATTATCCGAAGAAGATGCGGGTACCATTGCGGCTGTGAACGCGCTGGATATTATGACATATATACTGGAAAACGGATACGATTTTTCCAAAAACAAGTCGGCGGGAAATCAGGCTTTGACAAAGGCGATCCAGGAGGATAACCGGGAGATGTTGAAGCTGCTGCTGGAAAACGGCGCGGATCCGAATTATGAAGGAGAAGAAGGATATCCTCTGGAAAATGCCTGCATTACCGGAAACCCGGAAAATATCACTCTTTTGCTCCAGTACGGGGCAGACGTAGAGAAGGCCGGAGATGGGGCAATGTGGAGCGCGGTCAGCAGTATGAATCTGGATGCGATAAAAATATTGTCAGAAAGCGGAGTGCCGGTTTCTGAGCAGACCTATAGGCTTGCAAAAGAAGATGCGGATCTTGAAAACAATCATGTATGGGAATATGTCAGCAGACTGTATGAACAGCAGCAGTGAGGAGGATTTGCGTACAGGGAGTTATGACGGAAAAATGGACAATATGAAAGCCTAGAGAGTAAGAGAACTATTGCGTATCTGCCTTTTCTCGTATAGAATGGATGTAGCATATAAGGAAAAAGTACAGGACAAAGGAGAGTTTTATGAGTGAGCTGTATGACAGAAGTGAAATCGAAGAAGCCATCGAGGCAGGCTGGCAGGCAAGAAATACGCTGAATGACGCCATTGAATATCTGCGTACATCATCAAGATGGGGGATTATGGATATGCTGGGCGGCAATCTGCTTACCGGCATGATGAAGCATTCCAATATGGACAAAGCGCAGATGCATGTAGAGGCGGCACAGGAGAAACTGCGGATTTTTCAGCGGGAACTAAAAGATGTGCGCCTGGCGCCGGACTTGAAGGTAAATATAGAAGGTTTTACGAGGGCGGCGGATTATCTGTTTGATAATATTTTTATGGATATGTTTGTGCAGTCCAAGATAAAAAGAAATATAAGCGAATTGCAGAATACAGTGACAGAGATTGACCGGGTATTGGAAGAACTGCGCCGGATTGAGCAGTTAGAGGATTAGGAATACTGTCAGGCAATATAAAAAATAGAGATCATCATGCAAAACAAAAGCACAGGAATGTGGAAAACAGCCTTTTTCTCAGGACTTTCCCAGACCTGTGCTTTTTGCGTTCGCTGATGCAGTCCATGCCGGGAAAAAGGGGCTTCGTTCGGTGATTCAGCTGTCGGAATTGTTTTTTACAAGTTCCTGATAAGCTTCTCCCCAGGCCTGCATGGAGTCCAGGATCGGTCCCATGGATTCGCCCAGTTCGGAAAGAGCGTATTCCACTCTGGGAGGTACTTCCGGATAAACGGTCCGGGTGATGAGTCCGTCTTTTTCCATGGAGCGCAGACTGTCAGTGAGTACTTTCTGACTGATTCCCTCCAGACTTTTCTGCAGTTCTCCAAAGCGCCAGGGGCGCATGCGCAGGTTGCGGATAATGAGAAGTTTCCATTTGTTCCCGATAAGCTGTACAGTGGTAGCCACCGGGCATGCGGGCATGTCTTCTTTTTTTATCATATGAAAAAATCACCTCAATATAAAGTTTTCCTGATTATATTATAAAAGAAACAGTTCCTGCAATTTCATTTATTGTAAGGGAAAAAGCGGGAAAAGTCAAAAAGTTACAAAAAGGTGCGTATCCCATAAAAAAGTGCCTGGTTGCAATTGTAATCAAAATGATTACAATGAAAATTACAGAAGCCAAACCAGAGGAAAGAAGGGAAGCGGAGAATGATACTGGCAAAAAGGAAGAGAGAACAGAAAAAAACGTCCTGTTCTGTAATAATGGAAGAAAAAATACAGAGACTGAAAAATGCAATAGAAGAGGCGGATGGGATTGTCCTGGGAGCCGGAGCAGGTCTGTCTGCTTCTGCGGGATTCGATTACAGCGGAGCGCGTTTTCAAAAATATTTTCAGGATTTTTCAGAAAAATACCATTTTACAGATATGTATTCCGGGGGATTTTATTCTTTTGAAACCCCGGAGGAACATTGGGCGTACTGGAGCAGATTCATTTATGTCAATCGATATATGGAACCGCCGAAACCGGTTTATACAGATCTGCTGGAGCTGCTGGAAGGAAAAGATTATTTTGTTCTGACTACAAATGTGGATCACTGTTTTCAGAAAGGAGGATTTGATAAACACAGGCTGTTTTATACCCAGGGCGACTACGGGCTGTTTCAGTGCGCCAGACCCTGCCATCAGGAAACCTATGATAATCAGCAGATCATATGCCGGATGGTCGCGGCTCAGGGATATGAAATTACATCAAAAGGAGCTCTGTGTCTCCCTGAAAGCGGTCCTGTAAAAATGAGGGTTCCTTCTGAAATGATTCCCAGGTGTCCAAAATGCGGCAGTCCCATGTCTATGAACCTGCGGGCGGACGATAGGTTTGTGGAAGATGAAGGCTGGCATCAGGCAGCTTTGCGATACAGAGATTTCCTTCGGCGGCACAAGGGGATGAAAATACTGTTTCTGGAGCTTGGAGTCGGGTATAACACCCCGGGAATTATTAAGTATCCTTTCTGGCAGGAGACATATCAAAATCCGGGGGCAGTATATGCATGCGTCAATTACGGTGATGAAGCGGCGCCCGGAGAGATTGCGGACCGTTCCATCTGCATTGATGGAGATATTGGAGAAGTATTAAAAAAATTAAAGTGAAAAGCAGCGGTTTTCCTGTGAGTATCAGACTGCCGCGCAGCAAATAGGGAGGGAAAAGGTATGATTCATAATGAAAAAAGAGTGTATCTGCTCAGAGAGCTCCTGGGTGAACTGCCCCGGTACCGGGATATGGAGATACCGGCGGGGGAGGAAGAACAGAAACGGCTGCTTCGAAGCCTGATGAATATACGGCCGCCCAGAAGTATAAGCCGGGAGTTTTTAAAAATCCAGGACGAATATCTGCGAGAGGAAGTGCAAAGGCGGGGGATCACTGACAGCGCCGCTTTGCCGGCGTCACCGGCTGACAGCCGTATAGCCCTCTGGAAAGGGGATATTACCACGTTGAAAATCGACGCTATTGTCAATGCGGCCAACAGCGCTTTGCGGGGCTGTTTTGTCCCCTGTCATTCCTGCGTGGACAATATGATCCACAGCGTCAGCGGCATACAGCTTCGGCTGGCCTGCGATGAGATCATGAACAGACAGGGATATGAGGAACCTGTGGGAAGGGCGAAGATCACGCCCGGGTTTAATCTTCCCTGCAGTTATGTGATCCACACGGTAGGGCCTGTTGTAAACGGAACCCTGAAGAAAAAGCACTGCCTCCAGCTGAGAGACTGTTATCGCTCCTGTCTGGAGATTGCCGACGGGAATCATTTAAAGAGCATTGCTTTTTGCTGTATCTCTACGGGAGAGTTCGGATTCCCTCAGGAAGAAGCGGCCCGGATCGCAGTGGAAACCGTCCGAGAATATCTGGCGCAAAATACCCGGATGGAACAGGTTGTATTCAATACTTTTAAGCAGAAAGATTATGAAATCTATAAAGGGATACTGGGATAATATCCGGAGAATTTTTACCTGGGAAGGCCTTGTAAATATAAAAAAAACAAGTTTTTGGTGGAATAAGGGGATAATGCGTGCTAAAATAGCTAAGTATTCATAAGGAGGCTTACCGCGGTGGAAAGTTATATTGATTATTTCGCAAATAACTGGCAGACCTACCTGCTTTTGGTCTGGCAGCATATATATATCAGTCTGATCGCTGTGGGGATCGCAGTGGGAGTCGGGATCCCTCTTGGGATTCTATGCCTGCGCTTTCCCAGGGTAAAAGCTTTCATCACTACTTTTGTGGGAGCGCTGAGAATTATCCCCAGCCTGGCTATCCTGACGATCCTGATCCCGATCATGGGAATCGGTCTGAAGCCTGCCCTGGTGGCGCTGACCGTACTGGCAATCCCTCCGGTGCTGATCCAGACAGTGCTTGGGTTCGCTAAAGTTCCGGAGTTTATGATAGAGGTGGCTGCTGCTATGGGAATGGATGAAAAGCGTACTTTTTATCAGGTGCGTTTTCCGCTGGCAATGCCTTATATTATGGGGGGCATTAAGATGGCCGCTTCGGAAGTAATGGCCAGCGCAGCCCTTGCGGCTTATATCGGCAGCGGAGGACTGGGTGTGATCATATACAACGGCATCAGTATGATGAAAACGGAATATCTGGTGATCGGAGGATTTTCCGTTGCCCTTCTGACTCTGGGATGCAATCTGATGCTTGGAAAGATTGAAAATAAATTAATGAAATACAGAACATAAAATAATGAAGGAGTGAGCAGATGAAAAAAAGGATTTTATGTCTGATCCTGGCCGGCGCAGCCCTTGTGTCTCTGACAGCCTGCCAGGGAGGAAACGGTTCCGATGATAAAACTATTATCGTAGGTTCCAAAGGATTTACGGAAAACCTGATTTTAAGTGAATTATATGCGTTGGCCCTGGAAGACGCGGGATTTCATGTGGAGAGAGAATTTGAAGTATCCAATGCAGTGATCCATGAAGCTTTGTGCAATGGTGAGATCGATCTTTATCCGGAGTATACCGGAACAGCCCTGATGACGATCCTGGGAGAACCGATGATGACGGATCCCCAGGAAGTGTATGATACGGTTAAGGATATGTATGCTTCCAGGTATGATCTGGATGTGCTGGATATGTCTCCTGCAAGTGATGGAAACAGTCTGGCGATCCGTAAGGATACGGCGGAAGAATACGGGATCCGGACCATTTCGGATCTTCAGGCTAACGCGGACAAGATTCGTTTCGGCAGTACCTCTGACTTCTATGAAAGAGAGGACGGTATGCTGGGACTGGAGAAAGTGTACGGGGAGTTTGATTTTGCCTCTGAGAATTCCTTTGACAATTCTTTAAAATATCAGGTCATGGAAAGCGATGAGGTGGATTGTGTGCCTGCCTACACGACAGACGCTCAGTTAAGCAGCGGGGATTTTGTGCTCCTGGAGGACGACAAAGAGCTCTGGCCCCCTTACAATGTGATTCCGGTAGCACGTCAGGAGATTATTGACGAATATCCGGAAGCTGCGGAGGCGATTAATGAGCTAAGCGCTCAGATCGATACTGCCACATTAACCAAACTCAATGCCAGAGTAGATGTCAATAAAGAAGAATACGACGATGTGGCGGCGGATTTTTATGAAACTTTGAAATAACAATGAAATGTGAGGTGCCTATGGAGAAAGAAACGCTGATCCGCAAATTTCAGGTGCCGGAAGAAGGGATCCCCGTTCTGGATGTTATGCTGACTCCTTTGGAGCAGCGTCTGATCCTGGCGTATCCGGAGGGAAAGGACCTGGAAAAGGAAGAAGTGGAAAAACTGCTGGACAGGATCGGCTGTAAGGAGGATCCGGAGCAGCAACACAGGGAAATATTGGTAGACAGGCTGTTTTCCAGGGGGATTCTCAGCAAAGCTTCCGATGGAAAGCGGTACTGTCTGGGCAGTTTTTACGGAAGGCTGGATATTTTTGCCACAGATGAGACTGAAAATTATGACAGCCTGCCAAGGGAGAGAAAGGAACAGCTGGACAGGTGGTATTTTCTGGCTTATGTGGACTCCCTTGGGGACAGCCCCAGGCCAACAGAAGACCAGGTGCTGCCCCTGGATGAAGTGCTGGAGTTTATTGACAGCAGGGAGGACACTCCTTATCTGGCCTCCTGCGACTGCCGCAGACTGATACAGAACTGCGGCCAGCCTGTGGAAACCTGCATCACATACAGGACGGCGCCGAATTCTTTTGTAAAAAGGGGGCTGGCAAAAGCGATCACAAAAGAGGAAGCAAAGGAAATCGTCCGGATGGCTGACAAAAAAGGACTGATTCATACGATAAATCCGGGAGGAATATGCAGCTGCTGTACAGACTGCTGCTATCTGTTCCGGGCGGCCGGTTACCGTCACAGTCTTGGTACCTGGCCCCGGGTATCTTATCAGGTAGAATTTGACAGTGAAAAATGCATCAATTGCAAACTGTGCAGGAAAAGATGCAAATTCTCTGTGTTTTCACAGACCGGCCCTATCCGCCTGGAAGATGTCAGCCGGTGTCAGGGATGCGGTCTGTGCGTAACGGCCTGCCCCTCCGGAGCGTTGACTTTGAGAAAGGGACGATCATGAGTATAGCGGTAGAGTTTAAGGATGTAACAAAAAAATTTGCCGGCGCTGGAGCGAATGCAGTGGATCATGTCAGTTTCCAGGTGGAAAAAGGGGAACTGGTTACAATCCTCGGGACTTCCGGATGCGGGAAAACTACACTGATGAAGATGATCAACCGGCTGTATGACCCAACATCCGGCGAGATTGATGTGTTCGGAGAGGATATTGCCAGGACGGATCCCGTTTTGCTGCGGCGAAAGATCGGATATGTGATCCAGCAGATCGGGCTTTTTCCTCATATGACTGTGGCGAAAAATATTGCCACAGTGCCGGATATTCTGAAATGGGACAAGGAAAAGACGGATCAGAGGATTGATGAACTGCTGAAACTTGTCAATCTGGATCCGGAGGAGTATAAGAGCAGGTATCCCGCCCAGCTGTCCGGGGGACAGCAGCAGAGAGTAGGGCTTGCGAGGGCTCTTGCGGCGGATCCCCAGATCATGCTTTTGGACGAGCCTTTTGGGGCTATAGACGCTATTAACCGTAGTAATCTCCAGGATGAACTTCTTGCTATTCACCGACGCAGCGGGAAAACCTTTTTATTTGTAACCCATGATGTAACGGAAGCTTTAAAGCTGGGGACCAAAGTGATGATTATGGACAGGGGAAGGATCCAGCAGTTTGACACGCCAAGAGAAGTGCTGGATCATCCGGCTAATGATTATGTGGCTTCTTTGATGAAATCTGTAGTGGAAGGTCTTGAATTTTTGAAATGACGCGTTTTTTGGAATATACAACAAGGCATTACGACAAGTTAATAGAAGCGCTGCTGGAACATCTGCAGATGGTAGGCGTTACGCTGGTGATTTCCATTGTGCTGGCGCTGGTCATCTCACTGTGCATTATGGACAGAAAGAGGATTTCATCCTGGGTGATGCGGGTCTGCAGTATGATTTACGCCATTCCCAGTCTTGCGCTGTTTGCGCTGTTGATCCCTCTGACCGGACTGGGCAGCAGTACAGCCGTTGTAGTGCTGGTAATTTATAATCAGTACATTCTCGTTCGAAGCTTTACGGAAGGCCTGCAGCTTGTGGACGCCGGCATCCGGGAAGCGGCAGTGGGAATGGGTATGACAAAGTGGCAGGTTTTTATTAAAGTGCGTTTTCCCCTTGCCCTTGACGCTATGGTGGCGGGAATCCACATTGCTGTGATCTCCACCATCGGTATCGCTACCATCGGCGCCACCATCGGCGCGGGAGGATTGGGTTCCATCTTATTTGACGGCATGCGTACCCAGAATGGGGTCAAGATCGTATGGGGAACGGTTCTTTCTGTAGTGCTGGTGCTGGCTGTAAACGGCCTTTTGAAACTGGCGGAAAAGAAAATAAAGAAAGGGATCTATCACATGGAGACCTGATGGCACATGTTTCAAAAACCCTGTAAAATCAACGAAAAACCCGACTGGCTTACCGGTCGGGTTTTGATTTTGGCCGAATTTATTGCAATTTCAGGAGAAATATTTTAACGTTATCTTGACGAAACGAAAGCGGCCCTTTCCAAAATCAAGTAGTTCAGGAGGAAGTTGAAATATGGAAGAAAAAATAAGCTTTGGAAAATTTATTATGAAAAAGCGCAAAGAAAAAAATATGACTCAGAAAGAACTGGCTCAGAAACTTTTCGTAACAGAGTCCGCAGTATCCAAATGGGAAAGAGGACTTTCTTATCCGGATATTTCCCTGATCACAAGTATCTGCGAAGCACTGGACATTACGGAGCGTGAGCTGCTCACATCCAGCGAGGATGTGACTCAGAGAAATATGGACCGCTTTGCAATAAAATACCAGCGGATGACGAAAAGATATCATGGGATCCTGCTCACCTGTTATCTGGGAGCCCTGGCGGCCTGCTTTATTACCAATTTGGCAGTGTCTCATCGCCTGGACTGGTTTTTTATTGTCCTTGCAGGAGAATTGCTGGCCTTTTCCATCACCTCTCTGCCGGGACTGCTGAAGAAGCATAAGGGAGAAGGGACGCTGGGGGTTTTTTACGGTTCTCTTTTGTTCCTGCTGGCTGCCTGTAATGGCTACACCCATGCTCACTGGTTTGGCATTGCGGCCCTGAGTATTTCTTTTGGCCTGTTTACGATTTTTGCGCCCCCGCTGATGAAGATGCTGCCCTGGCCGGCTTATATGGCAAATAAAAAGGCGGTAATCTGGCTCGGAGGTATCACGGGATTTACTTTTGCGCTGACTTACAGCGGCAATCAGATTGCTCAGTATCCAATGTCCTATGGCGCCCAGATTACGCCTCTTTTGGTTTTTGAATTTGCTTTTGCGTGGATCCTGCTCATACTGCTCCGGTACGGAAGGTTTAACAGATGGCTGAAAGCCGCGGCCGGAACCGCTCTCGGCGGCATATGGATCCTGCCACAGCAGGGAATGCTGGATATGCTCCTGTATGGACGGGAATTCCGGATTGCCAGCTGGGATCTGGGCCAGTGGGGAGCGCCGGAATATATGAACGGAAATATCCTGTTTATTATTGTAATGTGCGTCTTTGGAGCGGCAGCGGTATTTCTGATCCTGGGAATCATAAAAATGATAAAGAATCACAGACAATAATGAAAACCCGGCCGGGAAAGTGTTTTCCTGGGCCGGGTTTTTAACGGAATTTTATAAAAAATTTCTAAAAACAGGAATTTCCTGGAAGGATCTGCATATATTTCTTTTTAGTGTTCAGAATATGAATGACAGTCTGTATATTTTTAGATTTTCCGGACAGGATCCCAACAGATCCTGAGCGGTCAGAGAAAGGAATGCGGATTCATGAAAACAAAAGTATGGATACTGGCGGCAGCAGCGGGTATCGGTCTGTGCATGGGGGCGGCAGTCAGACAGGGAACAGAAAGTCCAATGAGCCCGGTATCAATGTATACAGAGGAAAATGCCGACATGGAATGTCTGTCCCGGCTGGATATTAAGGAGGAAGCTGCGAAAAAGATAGAGGACTATCAATATGTTCAGGCGCATAAATATGATACGGGATGGACCAGCGCGGCTGTAAATCTCAGAGCGCGCCCTTCGGATAAATCTCAGGTACTGGAAGTGATCGGTTTTAATACCAGGATCCAATACCGGCAGGAGGATCAGGAATGGTACCAGGTCCGATATAAAGGGCAGACCGGATATCTACATAAAGATTACCTGAGCCTGGCCCGAATCCCTTTTCATGATTATTCCGCGGCAGTTAATACGACCAAAAGCTTTATGCCTTATACGGCCATTACGTCTGCAGAAAGTCCCCAGTACCGGCTGCAGCAGAAAGCCTATACCGGGACATACGGGATACGGCAGGTGAACGGCAGATACTGTGTGGCTGTGGGCAGTTATTATACTACCGCAGTAGGAACGTATTTTGATCTGATCCTGGAAAACGGAACAGTGATACCATGTATCCTGGCAGACTGTAAAGCTGACAGACATACAGATGAAACAAATCGGGTCACGTTTGACGGTTCCCTGGCGGAGTTTGTTGTGGATGGAAAGGCTCTGGAAAAGAGGATCTGGAAATCCGGAGATGTGTCCAGCGCAGACGCGAGCTGGGACAGCCCGGTGAAAACAGTGCGGATTTATGAAAAAGGATGCGGTTAAAAAGAAAGAAAAAGGAGAGGACATATGTTAAAAAATACGGAAAAGTCTTTACTGGTGGAACTGATCTGCAACGAGCAGACACAAATGCTGATGCGTGATAAAAACGCCTATAATCATGAGAAGTATAAAAATCTGGAAATGATCAAGGTGAAAGTGAAAGATATGAAACAGGAACCGGAATGCCTGTAAAAGAAATTAAGGAAAGAAAATAAAAAGAGCGCGAGACGGGACTCGAACCCGCGACCCCGACCTTGGCAAGGTCGTGCTCCACCAACTGAGCCACTCGCGCATATTTCCTGAATCATCAGGTAAGATATTAGATTGAAGTACAGCTGATTATTTTCAGCTGAGAGCGCGAGACGGGACTCGAACCCGCGACCCCGACCTTGGCAAGGTCGTGCTCCACCAACTGAGCCACTCGCGCATATCTGACGGCTTTGTTAAGCACAGGTAATAATATACAATAGGAGTCGCAGGTTGTCAACACTTTTTTTAAATTTACAGATGCACTTTTTTTACAAAAGAAATATGGCATATTTTTCGGAAATTTTCATATGATTTACAAAGTGTGGTTTGAGGAGGGAGAATATACTTTGAGCGGAAAAACAAAAATTGTCGTATTTCGGATGAAAGAGCTGATTTATACAGTGGTTTTTATTGTGCTGGCAATCGTGCTGATACTGCTGCTGGTATTTATGTTCCGGCCGGGGAGAGATAAGGACGCAAAAGAAACTGCGGCATACACAGCGGGAGTATATACTTCTTCTATTGAGTTTCAGGGGCAGACCATAGACGTACAGGTAGTCGTGGACGAAGACCACATCAACTCCGTCTCATTTGTGAATCTGGATGAATCTGTGGCGACCATGTATCCGCTGATGCAGTCATCCATGGACAGTATCAGTCAGCAGATCTATGAAAAACAGTCCCTGGATAATATTACATATTCCGAGGAAAATCAGTATACAGCTGCAATGCTGCTGAACGCGGTCAGCGATGCTCTGGACAAAGCCAGAACGGATAAAGGAGAGGATGAGGATCCGGACTGAAATTCCGGTTTGCAGATAGATAATAAAAAGTAAGAGAATGAAAAAGTGTGCTTTCCGGCGCCGGAATGGGAAAACTGGCAGAGCACACTTTTTTGCGTTGGAAAAAGAAAACGGCGGCTGCCCCAAAAGGACAGAAAATACAGCAAAGTAATTATCTGGTAACTACTTTATAAAAAAAAGATAATTTGGTATAATGGGGAGAATTAATCGATACAGGACAGGGAGGAAATCTATGAGCTACGCAGATATTGTATTCAAATCCATGTGTCAGGATATTATTGAAAACGGAACAAGTACGGAAGGGGAAAAAGTGCGCCCCCATTGGGAAGACGGTACCCCGGCCTATACGATCAAGCAGTTCGGCGTGGTGAACAGATATGATCTGTCCAAAGAATTCCCGGCGCTGACTTTGAGAAGAACCGCTATAAAAAGCTGTACGGATGAGATGCTTTGGATATGGCAGCAGAAATCCAACAACATTCATGATCTCCACAGTCATATATGGGACGAATGGGCAGATGAGGACGGTTCTATCGGAAAGGCCTACGGCTATCAGATGGGAGTCAAGCATCAGTATAAAGAAGGCATGATGGATCAGGTGGACCGGGTCATTTATGATCTGAAACACAATCCGTACAGCAGGAGGATCATGACAAACCTGTACGTGCATCAGGATCTTCATGAAATGAATCTGTATCCCTGCGCCTACAGTATGACTTTTAATGTGACAAAAAGAAAAGACAGTGATAAACTGACTCTGAACGGGATTTTGAACCAGCGTTCCCAGGATGTGCTGGCGGCTAACAACTGGAATGTCTGCCAGTATGCGGTGCTGATGCATATGCTGGCCCAGGTCTGCCATATGCAGGTGGGGGAACTGGTCCATGTGATCGCGGACGCGCATATTTACGACCGGCATATTCCTCTTGTAAAAGAACTGATCAGCAGAGAACCGCATCCGGCCCCTGATTTTTGGCTGAATCCGGATATCAAAGACTTCTATCAGTTTACGAGAAATGATGTAAGGCTGGACAATTATGAAACCGGTCCCCAGATCACCAATATTCCGATTGCCGTGTAATAAGGGAGAGAAAGAGGGAAAAGAAAAATGAATTTGATCGCTGCTGTAGATAAAAACTGGGCCATTGGCCTTCACAATAAATTACTGGTAAGTATTCCAGCGGATATGAAATTTTTCCGGGAAGTTACTACGGGAAACGTAGTAGTAATGGGAAGAAAAACGCTGGAAAGTTTTCCAAATGGACAGCCTCTGAAAAAACGTACGAATATCGTGCTCACGTCGGATCCGGATTATCAGGTCAAAGACGCTGTAGTTGTACATAACATGGACGAGCTTCATGAAGAACTGAAAAAATATCCTTCTGACAGTATCTATATAATAGGAGGAGAAAGCGTTTATCGGCAGCTGCTGGATGAATGCGATGTGGCACATATTACAAAAATAGATTACGAATATGAAGCGGACGCCTATTTCCCGAATCTGGATGAGAATCCGGAATGGGAGATTACAGCGGACAGCGATGAACAGACGTATTTTGATCTGGAATACTATTTTTACAAATATGAAAAAAGAAGGCGCGTCTGAATGAGTGATCTGATATTCAGCGTAAATGTGACAATACCGATCTTCCTTGTAATGGTAGTCGGATATTTCCTGCGCCGTATCGGCATGCTGAACGACAGTTTCGTTGCAGCTGCAAATAAATTTAACTTTAAAGTGACTTTGCCGGTCATGCTTTTTCGGGATCTGTCCACAGTAGACATCCAGGATGTTTTTGATGTGAAATTTGTGCTTTTCTGCGCGATCGCCACATCGATCTGTTTCTGGGGCGTGTGGGGACTGGCAAAGATATTTATGAAAGACAGAACGATGATTGGGGCTTTTACTCAGGCATCTTTCAGAAGCAGTGCGGCCGTCATGGGGCTGGCGTTCATACAGAACATATACGGTTCGGCCACCATGGGTTCTCTGATGATCATCGGAGCGGTTCCGCTGTACAATATATATTCGGTGATCGTGCTCACGTTTGAAGGAAATACCCCGGAGACAGAGCGTGATGCCGGAAAAATCAGACAGGCCGGTATCAATATCCTGAAAAATCCGATTATTATCGGAATCGTACTGGGTCTTATTGTGGCGCTTTTTCACAATCCTATGCCTACCCTTGTCAATAAGACCGTAGACTCCATTGCTCAGATGGCGACCCCACTGGCACTGGTAGCCTTAGGAGCAGGATTTGAAGGCAGAAAGGCGCTGGCCAAGATCAGGCCGACGCTGGCGGCGGCTTTTATCAAGCTGATCGCTCAGGCAGCCGTCTTTATCCCTGTTGCAGGGATTCTTGGATTCAGAGGCGAAAAACTGATCGCCCTTTTGATCATGCTGGCAGCTCCGGCAACGCCAAGCTGCTATATCATGGCAAAGAATATGAACAACGACGGTGTGCTTACGGCAAGTATTGTGGTGACAACTACTTTGCTTGCGGCCATTACGCTTACCGTATGGATCTTCATACTGAAAAGCGTAGGATGGATATAAGAATAAGGAGTGTAGGAGTATGGATATCACAGGAAAAAAAATGTTTGTGAAAGCCCTGAAGGAAGAGGGCGTTGATACTATATTTGCATATCCCGGCGGTACGGTGACCGATCTGTTTGACGAACTGTACCGGGACAATGAGATTGAGATCGTGCTGCCCCGTCATGAGCAGGCTCTTGTGCACGAAGCAGAAGGATATGCGAGAGAAACAGGAAAAATCGGAGTATGTCTGGTGACCAGCGGTCCGGGAGCCACAAATACGATTACCGCTGTGGCGGATGCTTTTTACGACAGTATTCCACTGGTAGTATTTACCGGACAGGTGCCTTTAAATCTCATTGGAAACGATGCGTTTCAGGAAGTGGACATCGTAGGGATGACACGGGGCATTACAAAATATTCCGTAACCGTACGGGACAGAAAAGAACTTGGAAAAATACTGAAAATGGCTTTTCATATTGCAAGCACAGGCAAACCGGGACCGGTGCTGATCGATCTGCCCAAAGACATCCAGGTGGCGTACGGTCCCTCTGAATATCCGGAAAGCGTGGATATCCGGGGATACAAACCAAATGAAGGAGTGCATCTGGGCCAGTTGAAAAAAGCTGTAAAGCTGCTGAAAGTAGCCAGAAGACCCATCATCCTGGCCGGAGGCGGAGTCAAGATAGCAGGGGCTCAGAAAAAACTGGAGAAACTTGCTAATATCACCCATATACCGGTTGTTACGACTGTAATGGGAAAAGGAGCGATCTCCAGCGACAATCATTACTATATAGGAAACAGCGGCATGCACGGACGTTACGCGGCCAACATGGCGGTTGCCCAGTGCGATGTGCTTTTTTCCATCGGAACGCGGTTTAACGACAGGATCACCGGTGATCTGAATGAATTTGCGCCAAAGGCCAAAATCGTGCATGTAGATATAGACGCGGCGGCAATCTCACGAAACGTAGTGGTAGACGTGCCTATCGTTGCGGATGCAAAACTGGCTCTGGATCAGATGCTGGAATGGGTGGAAGAAAAAGATACAACGGAATGGCTGCAGCAGATCGCTGCCTGGGAAAAAGAAAATCCTCTGGAAATGAGAAGAGACAGAGGCATGTCTCCCCAGATGATCATGGAAGGCCTGAACAAAGTATTTGATAAAGCGACCTTTGTAACTGACGTAGGTCAGCATCAGATGTGGGCGTCCCAGTTTCTGGAAGTAAACGACAATAAACGGATCATTACATCCGGCGGTCTGGGAACTATGGGATTCGGGTTCCCGGCGGCGCTTGGAGCCAAGATCGGACACCCTTCCAAGGATGTGATCTGTATTACAGGGGACGGGGGATTTCAGATGAACATGCAGGAAATGGCCACATCCGTAGTGCAGGATGCTCCGGTTATCGTATGTATCCTGAACAACTACTACCTTGGTATGGTGCGCCAGATGCAGCAGCTCTTTTATGGAAAAAGATATGCGGCAACCTGTCTGAGAAAGAGAAAAGGATGCCCGGATTTCTGTAAGGGACCTTCCGAAATCTGTCCTCCATATGAGCCGGATTTCATGAAATGGGCGGACAGCTACGGCGTACATGGAATCCGTGTAACAAAAGAAGAAGAGATCATTCCTGCTCTTGAAACCGCGAAAGCCAACAAAGACAAGAGTACGGTGATCGAGTTTATGATCGCCACGGAAGACCTTGTGCTTCCTATGGTTCCAGGCGGCAAGGCAATGAACGAAATGATCTTAAAAGCGAAATAGGAGGTAAGAATCAATGAAAGACAGATGGATTGCATTATATGTAGAAAATCAGGTTGGGGTTCTTGCCAAGATCAGCGGATTGTTTGCCGGAAAATCCTATAACCTGAAAAGCCTGACTGTAGGCACCACAGAAAATGAAGACACATCCAGGATGACGATCTGCGCCACCTGCGATGATATTACATTTGAACAGATTAAAAAGCAGCTGAACCGTATGGTAGAGGTCATTAAAGTCATGGACCTGTCCAATGTGCCGATTCATATGAAAGAAATCCTGTTCGCCAAGATCAAAAAATGTTCCGACGGGGACAAGGCGGAATGCTTCCGGATCGCGCAGGCCTTTCATGTGGAAGTGGCGGATATCGGAGAAGACAGCGTACTTTTGGAATGTAAGCTCACAGATCGGAGAATCAATGAACTGATAAATCTTTTGAAACTCAGATTCAAAAGCATTGAAGTAGTCCGGGGAGGAGCGGTTGCGGTAGAATCTATCAGTACATCCTGCCGATAAAAATAAAAAGTGTTCAGACAATACGCCTGATGCTGATAAATAAAAAGAACGCATGATTTGTAACAGAAAGGAAGTTATAGAAAATGGAAAAGAAAAACATTGACTGGGAGAGCCTGGGGTTCGGATATGTAAAAACAGATTACAGATATGTATCCAACTACAAAGACGGCGCATGGGACGAAGGGAAAATGATCACGGATGAAACCCTGACGATCCATGAATGCGCCGGAGTCCTGCAGTATGCCCAGACAGTTTTTGAAGGTTTGAAAGCATATACAACCGTAAACGATCAGATCGTTATCTTCCGTCCGGATCTTAACGCAAAAAGACTGTCCGATTCCGCAAGACGTCTGGAAATCCCTGTATTTCCGGAAGATCGCTTTGTAGAGGCGGTTGAAAAAACGGTAAAGGCAAATGACGCTTATGTTCCTCCTTACGGTACGGGCGCCACTTTGTATATCCGCCCGTATATTTTCGGCAGCAGCCCGGTTATCGGCGTAAAACCGGCGCAGGAATATCAGTTCCGTGTATTTACCACACCGGTGGGCCCGTATTTTAAAGGCGGCATCAAACCTCTGACCATTAAGATCAGCGATTTTGACAGAGCGGCTCCTCACGGCACAGGCGATATCAAAGCCGGTCTGAACTACGCTATGAGCCTTCACGCAATTGTAACCGCTCATCAGGAAGGATACGATGAAAATATGTATCTGGACGCGGCTACAAGAACAAAAGTAGAAGAAACCGGCGGAGCGAACTTTATTTTCATTACAAAAGACGGAAAAGTGGTTACACCTAAGTCAGACAGCATCCTGCCGTCTATTACGCGCCGTTCTCTGATCTATGTGGCTGAACATTACCTGGGACTGACAGTGGAACACCGTGAAGTATACAAAGAGGAACTGGAAGATTTCGCTGAATGCGGTCTGTGCGGTACGGCTGCGGTAATCTCTCCGGTAGGAAAGATCGTTGACCACGGCAAAGAAATTTGTCTGCCAAGCGGTATGACAGAGATGGGACCGATTACCAGAAAACTGTACGATACACTGGTAGACATCCAGCAGGGCAGAGAAGAAGCGCCTGAAGGATGGATCCATGTGATCGAATAATCCTGCGATGATAAACGAAAAGGATCAGAGAACGAAAGTAAACCGCGAAGAACTGCTGGAGTGCGCGCTGGAACTGGGAAAGTGCATGGTCCAGTCCGGCGCTGAAGTCAGAAGAGTGGAAGACACCATAACCCGCATCGGCCGCGCGTACGGCGCGGTATCCAGCGAAGTGTTTTCCATAACCGCCCTTGTGCTGGCTACCGTAAAATGGAAAGACGGCACAAGGCTGACTCAGTCCAAAAGGATCGCCGGATTCGGAACCAATCTGCGCAGACTGGAGCAATATAATGCTTTGGCGCGTTATATCTGCAAAAAGAAGCCCGGGGTAGAAGAAATCCAAAGCCGGATGAAAGAGATCACAAAAAGTAAAAAACGGACCTGGGTAGACGCAGGGGGATATATGATCTCCGCGGGAGCCTTTGCCATATTTTTCGGCGGCACTTTTATGGACGGGATTGCCGCTGCAATACTGGGGCTTTTTGTATTTTTCTTTGATATTTTCCTGACAGGGGCGCTGGCCAACAAGATCGTCTACACGCTGTTTGCCTCCATGGCAACGGGATGGCTTGCTATTTTGTTTGTGCAGGCGGGCCTGGGGGATAATCTGGATAAGATCATGATCGGGGATATTATGTTGTTCATACCTACGCTGGCTTTGTGTAACTCCCTGAAGGATATGCTCTATGGGGACATTCTGACCGGAATGTACCGGTCTGTGGAGGCGGTGCTCATAGCCGCCACCATTGCAGGGGGATTTTTTATCGCCAATATCACAGTGGGCGGCGGACGGGTCAATGCAGTACTGACGGAAAGCGTTTCAACAGGCCCGTGGATCAGTACGATCTCACTGCTTTTGGGAACTGTGGGATTTTCCATTTATTTCAGGATCAAGCATTCCAGACTATGGACGGCAGCCGTTGGAGGCGCGATCGCCTGGATCGTATATCTGGCCGCGTACGCGTGGCTGGACCAGCTCTTTTTCGCAAATGCTCTGGCGGCGGTGGCAATCTGTTTTTATTCGGAGCTGGCTGCCAGACTGCTGAAAGCTCCGGCAAATATTTTCCTGATTCCCGCTGTGATCGCTTTGCTGCCGGGAAAAAGCTTTTATCAGGCAGTGGCGGCTGTGATCAACGGAGATCTGGGCAGTTTTTATACATTCGCCCAGGATACTCTTGTTCCTATTATGGGAATTGAGGTGGGATTCCTGATCGCTTTTATCCTGTTTACGAAAACATTCAGCTTTTTTAAAGAAGGAATCCTGTATTACAAATATAACCGGTATAAAAGGAAGACTTGAATACACATTTTTTCTGTGCCTCGCATAAACTGAAATGAGAGAGTTTATGCGAGGCATATTTTGGCTAATACAAATACTTCAGGAACAGGGAAGCTGCAGATCAACGTGACTTCCACTATCGGCCTGATCCCTGTCACAAATGCGAAAATACGTATTTTCTACTCCGGAGAGCCGGATAAAATACTGGAAGAGACTACAACGGATATTTCAGGACAGACGGAGCAGATCGAGCTTGGCACGCCTCCGCTGGAGTACTCCATGGAGCCAAACGAGCCCCAGCCCTATTCGGAATACACCATTCAGATCCAGGCGGAAGGATACCGGCCGGTCAACATTATCGGCACAGAGCTCTTTCCGGATACGGTTACCGTACAGCCTGTAAGTATGACGCCGGCCCAGGTGCAGGATGAGGAACCGGGGAATATTGTAATCCCGGCTAATACGCTGTTTGGGGATTTTCCGCCTAAAATGGCAGAAGCGGAGATCAAGCCCGTAGATGAAAGCGGAGAAATCGTCCTCAGCAGAGTGGTAGTCCCTGAATATGTGATCGTACACGACGGTCCTCCTTCGGACAGCAGCGCGAAAGATTATTACGTGCGGTATCGGGATTATATTAAAAATGTGGCCTCCAGCGAGATTTACGCCACCTGGCCTGACGCCACTCTCCGGGCGAACATACTGGCAATTATGTCCTTTACCCTGAACCGTGTATACACCGAGTGGTACAGGAACAAAGGATTTAATTTCACTATTACTTCTTCGACAGCCTATGATCATAAATGGTCCTATGGACGGAATATTTTTTCAAATATATCCCTGATCGTAGACGAAATGTTTGCCAATTATCTGTCAAGACCCAATGTAAAGCAGCCCATACTGACTCAGTACTGTGATGGGAAAAATGTCACCTGTCCTAACTGGATGTCTCAGTGGGGCTCCAAATACCTGGGGGATAAAGGGTATTCGGCTATTGAAATCCTGCGATACTATTACGGAAGCAATATGTACATCAATACGGCGGAAGAAATTTCAGGAGTGCCTGCTTCCTGGCCGGGTTACAATCTGCAGGTGGGATCCAGCGGCAATAAGGTGCGCCAGCTCCAGGAACAGCTTAATGTGATCGCCAGAAATTATCCGGCGATTCCCTCTATTACCGTTGACGGGATTTACGGACCGAGGACAAAAGAAGCAGTCAGCCGTTTCCAGTCCATATTCGGACTGCCTGTAACCGGGATCGTGGATTTTGCCACCTGGTATAAGATTTCCCAGATCTATGTGGGAGTATCCCGGATCGCGGAGCTGGTATAGAAGGGTGGATAAACGCCGCTAAACTGCAGGACTTTGCAGGAGACCGCAAAAAACGGTTTCCTGCAAAGGATTATATCCGCCGGATGTTGCTAAGGAGCGAAAAAGCATTTATAATGAAAAAATCGGATACTCTGCAGGGCGGAGTATAAGCGGAAAAAGAGATACTTCAGGAGGAAGATTATGGAAAAGACAATTATGGACTATGATACGGTGTCTCTGGATGATGAAAACAGCGCAGTGGTGATCATTGATCAGACAAAGCTGCCATCCAGTATAGAAATCATATCTCTGAAAACAGCCAAGGAAATCTGGGATGCGATTTATCTGCTCCAGGTGCGTGGAGCGCCTGCTATTGGAGTGGCGGCTGCTTACGGCATATATGTGCTGGCAAAAGGGATCGATACAGATGATTATGAAAAATTCTGCGGGGAATTTATAAAACAAAAAGAATATCTGGATTCTTCCAGACCTACTGCGGTCAATCTGTCCTGGGCCCTGAACCGGATGGAACAGATCGTATTGAAAAATGCGGACAAGCCGGTAGCTCAGATCAAACAGCTGCTGAAAGAGGAGGCGGTGGAAATCCAGGAGGAGGACATCCGGGTATGCCGTTCCATTGGAGAATACGGACTGACTCTTGTAAAACCAGGAGATGGCATCCTGACCCACTGCAATGCAGGCAAGCTGGCTGCCAGCAAGTACGGCACCGCTACAGCGCCGATTTATCTGGGACAGGAAAAGGGATACGGGTTCCGCGTATTCGCGGATGAGACCAGACCGCTGCTCCAGGGGGCCCGTCTTACGGCTTTTGAGCTGTATTCTTCCGGTGTGGACGTAACGTTGATCTGCGATAATATGTCGGCTTCTGTAATGCAGAAAGGCTGGGTGAACGCAGTATTTGTAGGATGCGACCGGGTGGCGGCAAACGGAGATACCGCAAACAAGATCGGAACATCAGTAGTGGCTGCTGTGGCAAAGCAGTACAACGTGCCTGTTTACATTTGCGCGCCCACATCCACTATTGATATGAATACTCCTGATGGAGCGCATATACAGATTGAACAAAGAAAGCCGGAGGAAGTGACGGAAATGTGGTACAAAGAACCGATGGCTCCAAAGGGGGTAAAAGTGTACAATCCGGCTTTTGATGTGACAGATCACAGCCTGATCGCGGGAATCGTAACGGAATACGGCATAGCCAGAGCGCCTTATACCGAATCTCTGAAAGAGATCTTCGCGAAAAAAGAGGCGGCTTCCAGGTAAAGATATACATTTTTCAAAGGTTGTAACTTTTATTTTTTCGTGTATGGGAGTATACTAGTAAACAGATTACTCTGCGAACGTCTCCAAAGAGACAAAGGCGGGAAAGGATAAAGGAGGAGAATTTTTATGGCAGAAAACAATTGCAGCGGATGCACATCTGAAAGCTGCGAAGGATGTTCCGGACAGCCGGAAAGCTTCCTGGAGCAGCTGAATCAGTATTCATCAATAAAGAAAGTGATCGGTGTGGTCAGCGGAAAAGGCGGTGTGGGAAAATCTTTTGTTACCGCTTCCCTGGCATCTCTCATGAGAAAAAAAGGATATAAAGTGGGAATTATGGATGCGGACATTACAGGACCGTCCATACCGAAAATGTACGGCGTTCACGGCCCGGCTCAGGGCAGCGAAGAGGGAATCCTTCCCATTGAAGCGGCGGACGGCACCAAGATCATGTCTATCAATCTTTTAATGGAAGACGAGGAGGCTCCGGTAATCTGGAGAGGCCCCGTACTGGCCGGCGTAGTAAAACAGTTCTGGAGCGACGTATGCTGGGGCGACCTGGATTATCTGTTTGTGGACATGCCTCCGGGAACCGGTGACGTGCCTCTGACGGTATTTCAGTCCCTTCCGGTAGACGGTATCGTTATTGTAACATCTCCCCAGGAACTGGTGCATATGATCGTGAAAAAAGCCTATAACATGGCGCAGATGATGCATATTCCGGTACTTGGAGTGGTGGAAAATTACAGTTATCTGAAATGTCCGGACTGCGGCAAAGAGATCAAGCTGTTCGGTGAGAGCCACATTGATGAGGCCGCGTCTGAGCTGGCGATGCAGGTGCTTGGGAAAATGCCTCTGGATCCGGCCTTTGCCCAGCTTGCGGATCAGGGTATTTTTTATAAAGCGGACAATATCTATCTGGATGACGCGGTGAAAAAGATAGAAGCTATGATAAAAGAATAAAGACTGTGAAAACAGGTAAAAAAAATGAAGCTTCGGATTAATATCCGGGCTTCATTTTTTCTGCTGCCGTTTGTTTTTGCCTTTTGGAAAACCGAACTGCATGAGGGCTGTAGACAAGTCCCCACATAACAGCGCAAAGGATAAATGCTGTCA
Source organism: uncultured Roseburia sp. (assembly GCA_930989305.1). Taxonomy (GTDB): domain Bacteria; phylum Bacillota; class Clostridia; order Lachnospirales; family Lachnospiraceae; genus Brotonthovivens; species Brotonthovivens avistercoris. The sequence continues at coordinate 24,580 of CAKNLF010000029.1, forward strand.
GCACGTCGAAAACAGAGTGCTGTTTTAAGAACATAGTGGACAGGATGATCAGGATCGTCAGCACCAGAGAGCCCCAGCGGATCACCTTTTTTGTTTTCAGATGTTTACTGTACCATACGGCCAGACAGACAGCAATGGAGTTATAAACATGTATGCTGGGGAACAGATTGGTGGAAGTATCCGTTGCGTACAGCCGCCTTACCAGATCTGTAAAAATGTTTTCCCTGGGAAATGTTTCCGGACGAAGATGACAGCCATTCGGATAAACGGTGGAAATAACAAGGAATAACGTCATACCTACACCCAGAAAAATACAGAGACGGTTGAATTCGCCTGCGTCCTTCAGGAAAAAATAGGCCAGGCCGATTCCTATAAAAGCAAACCATAAGAAATATGGGATGATAAAAAATTCACAGAATGGGATTTTGTCGTCCACGGACATATGGATCTCATGAAAATTGGTGGTGACAGTTTTTTCCAGATAAGAAAACCACGGAAAATACAGCAGCGCGTATAAAAACCATAATCCGTGTTTGTATTTTAGAAAAAACTTTTTCATGGGACCACCTCGGCAGCAGATTTGATCATAATAAATGATATAAAAAAATCGGAGTGACAAGATTTGAACTTGCGATCTCTCGCCCCCCAGACGAGCGCTTTACCAGACTAAGCCACACCCCGATAAAAGAAAATATTATTTAACACAAAAGAGATTGTACCACATTTTCACGTAATTGCAAGAGGAAATCTGAGGAAATCTTCAGATTGACAAAGAAATTTTAATAATTATATAATACAGGGGCAGGTATTATGGCAAATTTAAGAAATCATTTATAATTTTGTTGCGGAACCGGG
>CAKNLF010000030.1 GCA_930989305.1 uncultured Roseburia sp.
CTGTTTTCAGCACCTCCACCACTCCGCTTAAATGATCCTCATCATAGTGAGAAGCCACCACGTAATCCAGACGGTCCACCCCGAGACTTTTCAGATATTCCACCACATAAGATGTTTTGCTTTCCTCTCCTCCGTCAATAAGCATATAATGCCCCTGACATTTCACCAGCACCGCATTGCCCTGCCCCACATCCAGGAAATATACAGTCAGCCCTTCCTCCCCGTATCCTGTATGGGAAAAGCCGCTTCCGGTCTCCTGTACGGAAATCTCCTGATTTTTGGCCATATCTTTTTGTTTCCCGGCTGCTTCCGGCTGCTCCCTGCCGGTACACCCGGACAGCAAAAAAAGAGCCACCAGTCCCAATATCAGGGCAGCAGCTCTCTTTCCCGCAGTTTTTCTCGGTATAAGTTCCTTCATCCTTTTTTCTCCTGTCAAAGTTTTTCAAATAAGACTTTAATCCTGCCGCCGCAGATCATGTCCCCGCTTTCCATTCCGTACTCGCGGATACTCATATGTTCTGCAGTTTCGGCGTCTTTTATGACAAGATATTCGATTTTTCCTCCGCCAATTGTACCATGGCAGATGCCGTCCTGTCCGATCAGCATCCGGCATCCGGGTTCTCTTGGCGCGGAACCGCTTTTTTCTATGATCGTGGCCATAACGCCTTTGGAGCCTTTTAAAATCTCGTTTCTGATTTCTTCCGGTATTTCCACATAATCCCGGGCGTTTTTGCAGGCGATCAGTTCCGCGCCAATGCTCACGGCAATCTCCCTTGGAGTTTTTGCTCCGATATCCAATCCGATAGGGGAGCGCAGTCTGCTGATCTTTTCCTGCGGAAATCCCTCTTTCCTCAGTGCCTTTTGCATATACGCGGCTTTTCTGCGGCTTCCGATCATTCCAAGGTACTGAAAGGGCAGTTTTATGATCTTTCTGACGCACTGTTGATCATAATCGTGATTGCGGGTCATGATCCCGTAATAGGCGTTTCCATAAGGAGGCAGTTCTTCCAGAAGTCTGGAGAACTCTCCGCATTTCAGTTCCACGGCGTCTTCAAATCTCTCCCTGGTCAGCAGCTCCTGTCTGTCGTCACAGACAGTCACAAAGAAGCCGAGATAAGAAGCAACTTTGCAAAGTTCCATCGCCACATAACCGCTTCCAAGCAGAATCAGCCTTGGCGTACTGATAAAGGTCTCTGTAATACAGTCTTTTTCCGCCCAAAATCCTTTCCGGGCTTCCCCGTCAGACTTTTCCTCCAGCTTCAGGATTTCCTTTTCCCCTTTCCGCTCCTGGCTGATCCAGGTTCTGACTCTTACGATTCCTTCTCTTTCCAATATTTTTGCTATCTCTTTATAATCACACATCCATGTTCCCACCTTTTTTTCTTATGAAGGGATACTACCTCCCAGGAAAAAGATCTGTCCATCACCCTTTCCAGTTTCCGAAAAATCTCACAGCCAGTGCTGACCATACCTTCGTCATCCGCCTGATTCAGCATAAAGACAGGATCTTTTTTCCAGGCCCTGTCTGTACCGTTAAGCGCCGGCCCGTATCCCTCCGAAAATATTCTGATATAGGTTTCCACTGTTACGATCTCATCCTTTTGAAACAGCAGCTGCCACCGGTGCACAGCCCGGGCGCATGGCATTCCAAGGCCGGACAGCCCCAGCACGATCACCAGCCGGCTGCTCCAGTCCGGTATTACCGGCTCATAACAGGCAGGCACTTTCAAGGGCATACGCTTTGCCCCGTCTCCCTCAATGAGCACTGTATCCGCCAGCGCTCCAAGGACTTTCATCTGTCCGTCCGTCCATGCTGTAATCTTCTCCCGGTCCTTTTGAGTTTTCCCGCATACGCAGTATCCGTATCTGTCCAGTATCTCTTTCGTCCTTTTGGGATCGCTGCATCCGGAAAAAATACTGCGATCCTTTGGCACTCCCATATGGGTCGTTGTCAGAATCAGGGCCTTTTTCCCTTCTGCCGCCAGTTTTTTCGCATAAGTATAAATAGAAGTTGTCTTTCCTCCTCCTCCGGCAAAAACGATCACTTCATCTGCCATACGATCTCCTCTTTCTCCCTGGGCCGGGCTTAACGCAGTTTACCTGTGCAGAAACGGAATTTCCAGTTTTCCGCCGCTTCCAGCACGCTGCCTGCAATGCATCTTGCCTTGTCCGATATGGTAAAGCAGTTTTTCTGTTCATCTTCTCTCGGATCGATATCCGCGATCTTCAGTCCGCGCTTTACTTCGTACCAGTTGCGTATGATCCCCCGCAGCACGCCGTCAATAGATGCTTTCACCTGCACCTGCCTGCCGTCTGCAGTCTCAATAAGCGCCAGAGGATCTCCCTGTTTCACACGATCTCCGATCCGGGCAATATTGCGGATCTTGCCATCCGTCCCGGCATAAATCACCCGCTTGTCCGTTACGCCCATAATGCTTCCCGGCACTTTCGTATCCGCCATGGCGCTGCCCTGATAGATCAGTCTTCCCAGATCATGTCCCCGCATGGTTTCGATCACCACATCCACATCCTGCCCCGCTGTAAATCCCGGTCCCAGACCAATGGTCAGCAAAGCCATTTTTCTGTTAGTTCCCAGATTTTTTTTCGCCAGTATGGCATCCACCACCACTTCCGGCTTCAATTCCATAATAGCTTCTCCCTGAGGATCCGCCAGTATCGGCAGACGGCCCTCTTTCAGCATCCTGCAGGCATGAGATACGGAATCCGCTCTTTCGCACAGGACTCCTTCCACTTCTTTGCTTCCTTCATAAACGGCTTCACAAAAAGCCGCCTCTCTGCGAATGGCGCAGGGGGCTTCTGCTTCCAGTACCAGCACATTAAATCCGGATCTGTATAATCTGTGTATCGTCCCGGTGGCAATGTCTCCACCTCCCCGTACAATAATTAAATCCCCCATACTTATCCCCCTTATTTCTTCTTCAGTCCAGGGACCGGCTCCTGTTTTGCAATATTAACACTTGCGGCCCTGCGTTCTGTTGATTATAATGATTATCGGCCTGTAGCGATTTACAGGTTTTCCTTATATATGAATATATAGATTTATTATACAGGAAAGGAGATTTATATGACAATACAAAAGGGACATATCCTTCAAAAAACATGGATGGTATGGCTTTGCGCTATGATCTGCACCGCCCTGTGGGGAAGCGCTTTTCCATGCATCAAAACAGGCTATGCGCTTTTCCATATTGGCGAATCCCAGACAGCGTCTCAGATTCTCTTTGCAGGCATCCGTTTCTTTCTGGCAGGGATTCTGGCCATACTGATCGGCAGCATCGGGCAGCGAAAGCTCCTTGTGCCAAAACGATCCTCCATCCCGAAAATTTTTGTCCTGTGTATGTTTCAGACTGTGATCCAGTATCTGCTGTTTTACATAGGGCTCGCTCATACCACAGGGGTAAAAGGCTCTATCCTGGGAGGCACCAGCGTACTGTTTTCTATTTTGATCGTATGCCTCATATTCCGTCAGGAAACTTTCACATCTCATAAGCTTTTGGGATGTATCATCGGCTTTGCCGGAATCGTGATCGTCAATTTAAACGGCGCCGGCATGGATATGAGTTTTACCTTTACCGGAGAGGGATTTATGATACTCTCCTCTCTGTCCTATGCCCTGTCTTCCATTTTTTTCAAACGGTTCTCCGCTGATGACGATCCGGTTACCTTAAGCGGATGGCAGTTTCTGGCGGGAGGCGCCATTATGATAGTCGTCGGTGTTCTCTCCGGAGGTCAGGTAAAAGGTTTCACCGTTCCCTCCACTCTGCTTTTGATCTATATGGGGATCATATCCGCAGTGGCCTATTCTCTGTGGGGAATGCTTCTGAAATACAATCCGGTTTCCCGGATCACGGTTTTCGGATTTATGACTCAGGTATTCGGCGTGCTCCTCTCAGCTGTGATCCTGAAAGAAAAAGGCGCCTTCGGGCCAAAAACACTGATTGCTCTGATCCTTGTATGTATCGGCATCTACCTTGTAAATCGAAAAACCGGCCGGGACGCTTCCCTGCCGGAAACCTAACCGGATCTGTCCGTTTTTAAATATTACAGATATCTGTCCATAAGCCTGTGCAGCTCCACCGCCGCATAGGCTTCATCTTTTCCCTGTGTGCGGATCCGGATCTGATCCCCCTCCTTAGCTCCCAGACTCAGAAGGCTGAGAATATGCTTGGCATCCGCGGTCTTTTCTGAAAGCTGGATCTGTACGGAACAGTCATATTTTAACGCTTCTTTTACCAGCAGACCTGCAGGCCGCACATGAATCCCAACCGGATTTTTGATCTCATAAAAAAATTCCTGCATATTTCCTTTTTCCTTTCATTTTTTTTGGAAATTTTATAATTTTTACATAAGATGTTCAGATTTATATGTTAGTCTGTAATTTAAATATTTCTGTACTCAGTATGAGTTCCGTATGGATATTTTATTCAAAAAATATTATAGTATTTATCAGAAAACAAAGGATGTGTCCGCGTTTTATCTGCGGATACGGGAAAGGATTTTGTCAATGGGAAAAATTATCGGAATCGACCTTGGAACTACAAACAGCTGCGTTGCCGTTATGGAAGGCGGACAGCCTACTGTGATCGTAAATTCAGAAGGCTACCGCACTACTCCTTCTGTTGTAGCATTTACAAAAAACGGAGAGCGTCTGGTAGGGGAAACAGCCAAACGTCAGGCTGTCACCAATGCGGAGCGCACAATTTCTTCTATTAAAAGAGAAATGGGAAAAAACTATACTGTTTCCATCGATCATCATAAATATACGCCTCAGGAGATTTCTTCCATGATCCTCCAGAAGCTGAAAAAGGACGCGGAGGACTATCTGGGACAGCCGGTGACTGACGCGGTTATTACAGTCCCCGCTTATTTTGACGATGCCCAGAGAAAAGCCACGAAAGACGCGGGAAGGATCGCGGGTCTGAACGTACAGCGTATCATAAATGAACCTACCGCGGCGGCGCTGGCCTACGGCCTGGACAACGCAGTCCCTCAGAAGATACTTGTTTATGATCTGGGAGGCGGTACTTTTGATGTTTCTGTCATTGAGATCAGCGAAGGCATGATTGAAGTCCTTGCCACTGCCGGAAACAACCGGCTGGGAGGCGATGATTATGACAAACGGGTCAGCGACTACCTTGTGGCCCAGTTCCAGAAAGAACAGGGAGTAAATCTGTCCAAAGATCTGGTTGCCATGAAACGGATCCGTGAGGAAGCGGAAAAGGCCAAGATCGCCCTGTCCTCTTCCACTACGGTAAATATCAATCTGCCCTATATCACCACCACCCGGTCCGGCCCCGCTCATCTTGAAATGACCCTGACACGGGCAAAATTTGAAGAACTTACAAGAGATCTTACGGAAAGCACCGCCGGCCCGGTACAGACCGCCCTGGCAGACGCGGACGTAAAGGCTTCCGAACTTGGCAAGATCCTTCTGGTAGGAGGTTCCACCCGAATTCCTGCAGTTCAGGAGAAAGTGCGCCAGCTTCTTGGACAGGAACCCAACAAAAACCTGAACCCGGATGAATGCGTGGCGCTGGGAGCGGCCATCCAGGGTGGAAAGCTTGCTGGAGACAGCAATTTAAATGAAATCCTTCTGATGGACGTTACTCCTCTGACGCTGTCCATTGAAACGGTAGGCGGGATCGCCACTCCGTTGATCAAGCGAAATACCACCATTCCCACCAGATACAGCCAGGTATTCACCACCGCCCAGAATTTCCAGACTTCCGTCAACATTAAAGTTCTTCAAGGGGAACGGCAGTTTGCGAAAGACAACAAGCTTCTTGGAAAATTCGTCCTCCGGGGCATCCGCAGGGCCATGGCCGGCGTACCTCAGATCGAAGTGACCTTTGATATTGACGCCAACGGTATTGTAAATGTATCCGCAAAAGATCTCAGCAGCGGAAAAGAACAGCATATTACCATCACCACTTCCACCAGCATGTCCGATGCTGAAGTGGAACAGGCAGTAAGAGACGCAGCCGCATATGAGGCAACGGACAGCCAGAGGAAAGCTTCCTTTGATCTGTACAATGAAGCGGAACAGCTTACCCGCAGAGCGGAAAACGCCCTGGCCAGAATCGGTAAAAAACTGGATAGGCCAACCAAATCACTGATCCGCTCTGATATCAGCAATCTGAGAAAGGCAATGCGCAAAGTCCGTCCGGCGGATATGACCCCCTCTCAGGAAGAAGCTATTAAGGACGCGAAATTCAAACTGGAGGGTTCTGCGGAATACGCATTTAAAATATTGGATGAAGATCCAAAATAAAACCAAAAAAGTGAGCAATACTTTAAAAGTATTGCTCACTTTTTTCTGTTTGAAGAGATCCGCCCAAAGAGGTATGATTCTCTTCACGGCTTTTTAGTTTCAAATGCCATGCGCATATGATCGATACCAAAGGTACAGTGAGAATGACTCCCATGGTGGAAGCGATCCCCTGTATGATCTCAATCCCGATGGAATACATGTTAATGATCTGAAGGCCTGTATAATTATAGGCGTACATAAATACCAGCGTATTAATGGAACTTCCGGTAAAGGCAAGGATCAGCGTATTGGACATGGTCCCCATCATATCTTTGCCCACATGGATCCCGGAAACAAAAAGTTCCTTTCTGCTCAGATCCGGATTTCTAAAATGGATCTCATTGATCGTTGAGGCCACAGACATGGCCGTATCTATCACAGCGCCCAGGGCTGATATCAGGATACCCGCATAAAGCAGCTGTCCGATGTCAATATTCGTCATCTGTCCCACATACTGAAGCTGTTCAATATCCGAAACATTGTACCCGGAAATCCTGGTCAGCTTTCCAAACACTACAGCCAGCACTCCGGAAATCCCCACCCCGGCTATCGTTCCGATCATGGAGGTGATACTTTTACTGGAAAACCCTCCAATCAGATACATGGTCACAAAGGTAGTCAGTATGGCCACCACAACTGCCCCCAGAATAGGGGATACCCCTCGGTATATCATAGGCAGAAATAGAAATACAATGCATACAAAGGTAAAGATCAAAGAAACGGCGGATTTGAATCCCTGCTTTCCCCCAATGACGCACAGGGTGATTAAAAACAGCAGCACAATGGCTCCGATCACCCAGGTGCGGTCATAACTGTAGACCGTAACGTAGAGAGAGTCATCACTCTCGTTTACACTGGCAATGACTCTCATCCCCGGTTCGCAGTGAGCCCCGTACAGATAGCTGGAGGAGCTTACTGCTTCCACTGTATTCCCTTTATAATCTCCGCTTAAAAGCTCCAGAGAGACAACCTGATTTCCGATCAGGTTGCCTGACTCTGTCTCATTATCCCGGATCACTTCTGTGACTCTGGCTCTTTCATAGCTTGTACCATCGGTCTCATAAAGCCCGATCCGGTCGATCTGATTAAATCTCAGCAAAAATCCCAGAAAGATCACAGTAATGACCAGGACAATGATATGTCTCTTATGCCTGCTTATCCACTGCATATTTTAGGCTCTTTTTCTCCTGATATATACAGTAAGTCCGCCTATTACCGCAGCAACAGCTGCTGCCATTCCCGCTATCGGAGCAGCAAGGTTATTTTCATCTCCTGTTTTTACAGAATCTACAGCTGAAGGTTTCTCATTTACACCAGGAGCGGATGTATTGACCTGGCCATTGCCACCCTGAGAAGAATCCCCGGCAGTATTCTGATCATTTCCCCCTGGTGCGGTGGTCGTCTGATCCTGATCGTCTCCTGCGGGCTGCTGCTGTACCGGTTTCTCTTCCAGAGCATCCATTGCGCTCTTTAACGCCGTATACGCGTTTGTAATCTCATCGGTAGTAGCCTGCTCATCAGCGTTTACTGTTTTTGCTGCTTCAAGAGCCTGCGCCAGCACATTATAGCTGTCCGCCGTATAGTCATCTTTGGAAATTCCTTCCGCCTGGTCGATCAGGTCTGTCAGCTGACTGTGATCTGCGGATTTTACGATCATAAACTGAGAATCAATTTTTGTATCGTCATTTGTCCGGTATGTATTCAGAGTCAGCGTAGTCTCTGTCATATCGATAACAGAATAGGTTGGCACATCCTGCTGCCAGTTTTTAGCGATATAAGTCTGTGTTCTCGGAACCAGGTCGTAATATTTACTTCCTGAAGAAGATCCTGCTGTCAGATACATAATGCCATCCGGGTCAATCGCTACTTCCTGATCTCCGGTCAGTTCCTGTACCGCGTCTTCATCCATTACAGAATGCAGGTATTCCAGATATTTCTGTTCTGCCGGATCAGTAGTGTCATCTTTGATATTGGCCGGCGCTGTTGTTAATGACTCCGGATCTTCTCCCGCGTCAATGTCTCTGTCCAGCATTTCGTCAAACTCATCGTCTGTATACTCAAATGTGCTGTGTCCTCCTTTGAGCAGTTTGGACCTTGAGTAAGCGTGATCATGTCCTGTGAGTACAATATCCACATCATTGTTTTCAAAAATCGGCACCAGATCATAGCGAAGCTGTGTGATCTCCGGCTCATTGGAGTGCTCCGCGGATCCGTAAATGTCCTGATGAAGGGTTACAATGCGCCATTTGCAGTCCTGATTTTTCGCTACCGTATTTTCTATAAATTCCTTATGTTCATTTACATTGGTATCCTGAGTGTTCAGGACCATAAACAAAGCGTCTCCGTAGGTAAAATAGTAGTCGCCTCCTGTATATCCGTTATCACCCAGACTGCTTTTGTTTGCAATATTAAAGTGGTAGGTATAGTTGGCGTTGTCCGCGTCATGGTTGCCTACTGTGGTAGCCACCGGAATACTTTTCAGCACAGCCGGGCTTAAGTATCCCGCATATTCTGTCTCGCTGATGGTGTTGTCGTTTACCTTCTTCGCATTTGTCTGGATCTGATCACCTGCGGAAAGAATAAAGCTTGCTTTGTTTCCTGTTTTTGCCACCGCTTTGTTCAGTGTATCGTTCCAGTTAAAGGAATCGTTTCGCACAGCTTCTGACTGCGCTGTAAGGAATGTAGGTTTCTGGATATCTTCCGGTGTTTTTGCTTTTTCTTCGTTGGAAGAACCGATCTGAGGATCTCCTACAAAAATAAAGCTGAAGTCACTTGTGTCGTCATCTGTAGTGAAAGATTCAATATCTTTCCCTTCTACCTGATAGTAATAAGTAGTTCCCGGCTAAAGATCTTTCAGGGTTACCTTATTGCTCTGGTAGCCAGTCTGTGCCGCGCTCTGAGAGAGCACAGCGCTGCGTCCGTCGCTGAGATCGCTTTTTGTGCCGTAGACAAAACCTGTTTTTTCACCGTCTTTGCTGTACCAGGCGAAATTCATCTCTGTCTCATCAGAGCCCGGTGACATAGATACCTGGGTCCAGTCATTTTTAATCGTTTCCCATTCTTTGCACCAGTTTTCCCAGGCTCCTCCCTGAGCCGCTGCTGTCTGGCTGGCGTCTGTCATGCCGTCCGGAGCGGCGTCCGCCAGCGCTGTCATAGGCTGACAGACTAATGCCGCCGCCATAATAAGCATAATCGCTTTTTTTCGCTTCATTTTTAAATTCCTCCCTAACTTTATAAAAATGCTGCGAAGGCATTATAGCATACTTCAAAAGAGATTTTTTCTCATTTGCGAAGGTTTAACAAAGGTTTATCCTGTTCTTCATTTTGGGCTATTTTGTAAAAAACAGCAGGTTTTTCTCCTGCTGTTTTTTTCAAATCTCTCTTTCATTTACTGCTGTTTTGGGCCTTAGTAATAAAATTCCGTCCACTTCCCTTTATAGGAACAACAGGGCAGCACAGGGTGTTTCTCTCCCGCCAGCTCTCCCTTTTTCAGCGCTCTTGCGTCCAGCAGGTTTCGTTCTATATACTCCGGTCCAATGGGATATTCGTGATGACATGGGAGAACACTCTCCACCTGTTCCATGATCCCCAGAAGTTTTTCCTGGCTTTCCAGATACAGATCCAGGCTCCGATGATCTCCAAACATAAAGATCGGCCCCCCTTTCTGCACCGAATCCCCTGGCAGCAGCAACTTTTTTTCCCTGTCCGCAAAGGCTATGCTGCCAAAGGTATGTCCCGGGATTTCCAGTGCCTCCAGGCGATATCCGCCGCAGGAAAAAACATCTCCCTCACGGATATCATGAAGCTTTATTCCCTCCGGTATCAGGTGCCAGTCTCTCTGATTAAGCCAGCATTCTCCAAAATCTTTCAAACCTCCTGTATGATCCATATCTCCATGGGTAAGGATCACCTTTACGGGAAGGTCTGTGATCTTTCTCACATCTTCCGGAACATGACTGTCCGGGAAGCCCGTATCTATCAGCAGCGCTTCCTTTTCCCCGCATATCAGAAACTGCCTCACCCGTCCGTCTTCCAGGATGTAAAAATTTTCACTGAAATTAATAATATCCCCCACAGGATCACTTCCTTTCCTACAGACAGGTATATCCGCCGTCAATGACAAAATCCTGTCCGGTAGTCAGACTTGCGGAAGGACCTGCCAGATAAATGATCATTCCTGTCAGTTCCTCCGTTTTTCCCCAGCGGTGTATGGGGATCATTGGCATCCACGCCTCCTCCATTTCTTTTGGGACATCCCCCATAGGTGTTTTAATATAGCCCGGGCTGATGCTGTTTACACGGATCCCGTATTTGGCCCATTCAATGGCAAGACTCTTTGTCATATGGATCACAGCCGCTTTAGAGGCGTTGTAGGAAGTCTGCTCCTGGGGAATATTGATAATTTTGCCGGATATGGATCCCACATTGATGATGCTGCCCCGGATACCCAGCCGGATCATCGCGGCAGCCACTGTCCTGGCTACAATATACACCCCCACCAGATTCGTCTCTATGATATTTCTGAAATCTTTTGCATCTGCTTCCAATGCGGATTTATGCTCACAGATTCCCGCATTGTTAAACAGGATATCCACACTGCCGAAACGCTGCACCACCTGATCTACAGCTTCTTTTACCGCAGATTCTTCCCGTACGTCCGCAATGATGCTTACTGCTTCTCCTCCATTGTCCTGAATCATTTTTACCGTTTCTTCAGCTCCCGAGCGGGAAAAGATCGCGATCTTGGCTCCCGCTTTCGCCAGATCCACAGCCGCCTGCTGGCCAATGCCGCTGCCTCCTCCTGTTACAATAGCCGTCTTTCCTGTTAAACCGAATTTTTCTTCCAAAAACATGTGTAAAAACCTCCTCTTATTATTTCTTATGATCGTTTTCTTCCTGCGCCCGCTTGCTCTGCCTTTTACTATATCAGACAACTCTCAAAAAAACAATTAGAGACAAGCGGGAAAAAAGGATGCCTCATAAATCTGAAGCGATTTAAAAGATACCCTCCTTCTTCTTTACAGAGCAAAACACAATCTCTTCCAGCCCATCAGCGCAGCAGCTCCCGCCGCTGTAGTCCCGTAAAAGATCACTTCTTTATCCAGATCCAGGTAATCCACAATGGAACCGTTTCCAAGAGTGCTGCCGGTGCACAGCACCAGATCCGCCCAGTCCACAGTCTCCTGATAATCCTTTACTCCGTCCAGCACCTTCACTCCGTAACGGACCTGCCCTACATTATCCGGATTCAGATCCATGACCCTCACCTGGAATATACCTGAAAGTTTTTCCAGCAGCGCAGGCTGATAGCCCACCTGAGCGATCTTGACGTCTTTTCCGTAATGCGCCAGAAGATATTCAGCCGCCTGACAGGCGCATTCTTCCGGTCCTCCATCTTTGCAGTGGATGGTGCGGTCGCACATGCCCAGATGACGCATAAGGGCATTCAGCGCTGCAATGAAAATACTTCTGTCATGGCTGTTTCCCACGGGGTCCAGTTCCAATATTTCTTTCAGACTTCCCTGAAAATTCGCCGGACTGTTTGTAAATACCTGTCCGATGCCGCCTTCAAATTCTGCCTGGATCATAATATCTTTTCCATTCAGAATCGGGAAATCCTTTCTCATTGTCTCCCCGATTGCTTCTTTCGGCGTAAGTGCCCTGCATCGTATGGTTGCTTTCTTTTCCATCAGATCATGCTCTTCCGCAATTTTTTTAAATTTTTCTTTCAATATATTAAACAGTTCTTCTTTGCTCATTGCATTTTCCGCCTTTCTGCCTTTATTATAACAGAATCGCTGTCCTGTGGGTCCCATATTTTTTGTCCTGTACAATAAAAATGATCCTGCAGAGGGACCGGACAGATTGTCCGATCCTTACAGGATCATTATATAAATAGGATAGAATATAGAATGGATTTGCTTATTTAGCCGCTCTTACTGAGCTTTTTCTTTTTTGATCGCTTCGATCAAAAGAGGGATAACTTTTACGGCATCTCCTACGATGCCCACATCCGCAATATCAAAAATAGGTGCGTCTTCATCTTTATTAATGGCTACAATATAGCCGGAACCGCTCATCCCGGAAATATGCTGGGTTGCCCCGGAAATTCCGCAGGCGATATACAGCTTGGGAGCCACGGTCTTGCCGGACTGACCTACCTGATGGGCTCTGGAAATCCACTCGCTTTCAATAGCCGGACGGGTAGCTCCTACCACGCCTTTGCATACATCTGCAAGTTCTTTTACCAGTTCAAAGTTTTCTTTGCTGCCCATTCCGCGGCCTCCGGCTACTACTACCTGAGCTTCTTCCAGATTTACCGCTTCCGCGATTTCTTTTACAGTTTCTTTCAATTCTGTTTTGATCAAAGATCTGTCCACCGGAATATCTTCGCTGATGATCTCCCCTGTTCTGCTGCTGTCCAGTTCTTTCTTAAAAGAAGAGGACTTCACGGACACGATCTGCGGGAATCCGGCTTCATAGGAAATTTCATTGAGAATATTTCCGTTGTAGGAACTGCAGACATAGTCAAATCCCTCTGCCTTTTCCACAATATCCGTTACGTCTGTAATAGAAGCAGTATCAAATTTATAGGAAAGCACCGGCACCAGATCTTTTCCCATCTGGGTGGCCGGGAAGAAAAATACTCTTGGCTGATATTTTTTTCCAATAGCTGTAAGGATCTGAACATACTCCTCCAGCTGACTGATTTCTTTTTCCACGCAGATTACTTTGTCCGCGCCTGCCGCAATAGCAGTCTGCGCCCCTTCACTGACATTCTGGCCGATGATCACAGCGGTTACCTGTTCGCCGCTTTTTGGCGCAAGCCGGCTTACTCTGGTAAGAATCTCCAGTGAAGCATTTACAGGAGCGCCGTCTGCCAATTCCACATAGACCATGTAATCTTTTACATTTGTAAGTTTCATAATTTCTGTGCCTCCTGCCTAAAATACTTTTGCTTTCTTCATCAGATCCATTGCCTGAGCAACGGCTTCTTCAGCAGATTCTGCCTGGATCTTTACGCCGGCGCTTCGTTTTGCCGGAGTATAGACCTTTTCCGTATGCAGGACTGTTACTCCTGCTTTTGCCGTATCCAGTTCATCAATGGCTTTTTTTCTTGCCGCCATTTTACTTTTAATAGTCGGATAACGGGGATCGTATTTCGGTTTGTTTACTGTTACCAGACATAAGCCCTGACAGGATATCACATGATAGCCTTCCTCTGTTTCCTGGCGTGTCTCAACGCCCCCGTCTTTTTCTTCTATGTCAACGATTCCGGTGATCACAGGAATGTCCATCATTTCTGCCAGTACCGGACCTACCTGAGCAGATGCAAAGTCTGTAGACTCTTTTCCGCAGAAGATAATATCAAATGTTTTGCCTGTCTGTTTTTCTATTTCTTCTTTTGACTCTTTTAAGGACTGGGCGATTGTAAAAGTATCCGTTTCATTGTAATCGTCCAGTTTGCAAAGATATGCATGGTCAGCCCCTACCGCCATACAGTTTTTCAGAGAATTTTTTACCGAGTCGTCTCCTACGGACAGAACGGTCACTTCTCCTCCCGCTGCCTCTTTCAGTCTTACGGCCATTTCAAGGGCATAGGTATCAAAAGCGTTTACAACAGGTGTCACCTTTTCCAGATCCGGTTTCTGTGTGTTTTCATTCAGGAAAATTTCCACCGAATCGTCCGGCACCTGTTTGATACAAACCAGTATTTCCATGGCGTTTTTACTCCCTTCTGTCTCTTACTTAAAATTTACCCAGCACATTGTTTGCAATGACAATTCTCTGGATCTCATTTGTTCCTTCAAAAATCTGGAAGATCTTAGCGTCTCTGAGGAGTTTTTCCACCGGATATTCCCGGCTGTATCCGTATCCGCCAAAGATCTGGATTGCTTCGGAGGCCGCTTCCATTGCGATATCTGAAGCAAAACATTTTGCAATAGCGGATTCTTTTGTATGAGGAAGTCCCAGATCCATTTTCTGAAGAGAATGGGCAACCATCTGACGGGCTACTTCTGTTTTCATTTCCATATCCGCGATCTTAAACTGCAAAGCCTGATTTTTCAGGATCGGTTTTCCAAACTGGATTCTTTCTTTTCCATAGGCAACCGCTTCGTTAATGGCTCTCTGAGCGATTCCCACGGATACACATCCCATCCAGGTACGGGCCTGATCCAGTGTTTTCATAGCGATGATAAAGCCTTTGCCTTCTTCTCCGATCAGATTTGCTGCCGGTATTCTGCAGTCCTCCAGAATTACATCGCAGGTATTGGATGTACGGATTCCCATTTTATTTTCTTCTTTTCCTGTGCTCAGCCCTTTTGTTCCGGCGTCTACCAGGAACATGGAAATTCCTTTTACTCCTTTGCTCTTATCTGTCATTGCTGTAATGCAGTAAAAAGATGCTACGCCGCCGTTTGTGATAAAACATTTTCTGCCGTTCAGGACGTATTCATCGCCGTCTTTTACAGCTGTTGTCTTCCCTGCGCTGGCGTCTGATCCGGCTCCCGGTTCTGTCAGGCAGAAAGCTCCGAAGCCGCCTTCCAGCACCAGATCGCATACATGCTGTTTTTGTTCCTCATTTCCGGCAATAAGCACCGGTTTCATTCCAAGTCCGCTGGCTGAGATCGTTGTAGCAAATCCTGCATCGGCAATAGCCATCTGTTCGATCAAGGCCGCCACATCTACACGGGAGAGTCCCGGTCCGCCGTACTCTTCCGGCACTTCCAGAGCCTGATATCCCTGTTCCACTGCTTTGTCATACAGTTCTTTTGGCCACTCGCCTGTTACATCGTATTCTTTACACTGCTCCACTACTTCTTTGTCGCAGAAATTTTTTACATCTGAAAGCAAATCCTGTGCTTCTTCTGAAATTAAATATGCCATGATCCAATCCTCCTGTTGCTACGTATATACTCTATATAGAAATGATTATGAAACAATCACTTTACCCGGGTTCAAAATTCCTTTCGGGTCAAATACTTTTTTGATTCCGCTCATAAGGCGCATCTGGGTATCTCCCAGGTAAGAAGCCAGATATTCTTTTTTGCCGTATCCGATTCCGTGTTCTCCTGAGATCAGGCCGCCCAGATCCGCAGCCTTTTTGTAGATCTCTGTCATAAACTTTCCTACCTGTTCCTTAAAGGTTTCTTCCTCAATATCGTTGGCGCAGGCGTAAATATGTAAGTTGCCGTCCCCTGCGTGTCCGAAACTTTTTACTTCAAAATCATAAGATTTGCCCGCTTCTTTTACAAAGGACAGATATTCGGCGATCTTATTCACCGGAACAACTACGTCGCATTCGTCCAGCAGTTTTGTCTCCGCCTCGATTGCTTCCAGGAATGAGCTTCTTGCCGCCCATACGTCTTTCTTTTTCACTGGGGTATCTGCAATGAGCACGTCAAGAGCGCCTGCTTCCAGGACTACTTCCGCCGCTTTTTCCGTCAGGTCTTCCAGCGCTTCCATGTCATCACCGTCAAAAGTTACCAGCAGATAAGCTCCTGCCTGTACTCCTTCCAGTTCTTTTGGGAAAACATTCTTTCCTGTGTAACGTTCCGAAGCCTCTACGATTTCTTTTTCCATAAATTCCAGCGCCTGAGGCTGCATATGATTTTTAAAGAACAGCGGAACTGTAGCGATACATTCCTCCAGATTTTCATAAGGAATGATCAGACTGATGGTCTCGCTTGGAGCCGGGATCAGCTTTAATACCATTTCCGTAATGATTCCAAGAGTACCTTCTGATCCGATCATCAGGTTCAGCAGACTGTAACCTGTACTTGTTTTGGAGACTGTTGCTCCGAACTCTGTTACCTCTCCGTTTGGAAGGACTACCGTCATAGAACGGACATAATCTCTTGTGCATCCGTATTTTACGGCTCTCATGCCGCCGGCGTTTGTGGAAACATTGCCGCCCAGTGTGGCGAATTTTTCACCTGGATCAGGGGGATAAAGAAGTCCTCTCTTCTGGGCATCCTCAGCCAGATCATTTAACAGCACACCCGGCTGCACGGTTACAACGAAATTTTCCTCATCATAGGATATTATTTTATTCATCTTTGTCATGTCGATCATGACTCCGCCGTCCAGGGCTACTGCCGCGCCTGTAAGTCCTGTGCCTGCTCCCCTGGGTGTTACGGGAATATTGTTTTCATAGCACAGTTTCATAATTTTGCTTACGTCTTCTGTAGAGCCTGCCTCAATCACAGCTTCCGGCATTCCTTTTCCGTATATAGGCATCTCATCGTGAAAATAGTCTTCATTGATTTCACTGCCCGTATATACTTTTCCCGGAAACATAGCTCTCAGCTCTTTTTCCAGCTCTGGCGTAACTTTTTGAAAGCACTGTTCTGACATTACTTTCTCCTCCTGTTCCATTCTATAATCTTTTAATTATTATTTTCTTTTTTAAGATAATTGGTTCTACCAATTATCTTAAAAATAACTGGCAGGACCGAAAAGAAATTGTTAAGAAGCATAAGGTTTATTGATTATTGGTCCTACCAATGTTGTTATATTTATTATATTCCCGGGGATCTATTTGTCAATTCTTTTTTTGACAATTTTTGATAATTCGTAAAACTGCCGAAAAAAGCCGGTATTCTTTGTGAAAATTTCCCCTGGCTCAGGTGTTTTTAAATTGATAAATATATGTGTAATGCAGTTCCAGACCCTGTCGTCCTTTTTCACGGTCCCCCTCTGCCACGCCTTCGATCATCATGCGATGAGCCATAGTCAGGTCTTCATCGCTGTTCATTCCCTGAATGATCTTTCCGCGCATCTGAAAAATATAGCGATCCATAATGCTGGCCAGCGCTTTAAAATTCACCAGCATGTAATCATTTCCAGAGGCTTCGATGAGCTGATAGTGGATCTCCTTGTCATAGGCCACCCGCATCTTTTCTGTTTCCGCCTGTTCCATTTTCTCCAGCAGTTCAAAAAGACGCTTTTTCTGACTTTCCGTAATACGCAAAGCCGCCAGATTGATCGCCTGCCATTCCAAAGCGTATCGAAAATCCGTAATCTGGTCCATATTCAAATCTTTTAACACATACATGTAAGACATAACAGACACAATAGCGTCGTCAAATTCATTGGATATATAATTTCCCGATCCCTGCTGACTGGCGATCACTCCCATATTTTCCAGGATCCGCAGACCTTCTCTGACGGAATTGCGGCTTACGTCCAGTATCTGGGCCAATTCCCGCTCCGGCGGCAGCTTATCTCCCGCTTTCAGCTCTCCGTTCAGTATCTGTTCTTTGATATAATTATCCACTTTTAAATATGATTTTTCCACCTTTGCCTTCCTTTCAGGTCCTCTGCTCTCTTTCCTGTCTTATCAGAGGCCCGGCATTTCCTTTTTCCACTGCAGATACTTCAGGATCATATCCGCGCATCCCTCAATTCCCAGGATCCCGCTGTCCAGGCATAATTCATAGCCGTCCGCGGCGCCCCAGGTCTCACCGGTATAATTGCTGTGAAAAACAGACCTGTCCTCGTCGACTTCTTCCATTCTTCTTTTGGCTTCCCGCAGAGAAATCTGTTCTATCTGGGCGATTTTCTGTACCCGGATTTTCTTTGATCCATGTACAAATACAGTAAGGGCATTTTCATAATTTCGAAAAATGCAGTTGCCGCAGCGCCCTATAAGCACTCCCCCTTCCTCGCTCATAAGACTCCTGATCCTGCGAAAAGGCTTACGGGCAATGGCTTTTTCCTCTTCATTTTCCTCAATCGCTGCCAGAAAACTGTTTACCGGCTTCTCCTCGTAAAATTCTCTGACTTCCTCATAATCCGGGGTCTGTTTTGCGATGGAAAGCAGCTTTTTCTTATCGTAAAACGGTATATTGAGTTTCTTAGACAAGATCTTGCCGATCTCGCGTCCGCTGCTTCCGTATTCTCTTCCCACGGTAATGATCATTGGCGTATTCATTCTGTTCCCTCCTACATAAAATGGGCGTATCCTGATGCAAGCACAACTGTTACCAGTCCTGCCACAGCTACCGCCAGACTGCTCATGGCGCCTTCTACCGCGCCCAGTTCCAGCGCCTTTGCTGTTCCGATGGCATGAGAAGCATTTCCCAAAGCCAGTCCTCTTGCAACCGGTTCTTTTATCTTAAATATTGCAAATACAAATTCCGCGATCACATTTCCCAGAATTCCGGTAATGATAATGGCTGCCACAGTAATGGTCACGATTCCGCCCAGTTCTTCGGATACTCCCATTCCGATAGCCGTGGTAATGGACTTTGGCAGAAGGGTCACATATACTTCGTGGCTTAAATGGAACAGCTTTGACATGACCAGGATTCCTGTCAGACTGGCAAAAACACCGGACAACAGTCCTATGATCACGGCTTTCAGGTTCTTTTTCAAAAGCGACAGCTGCTCATACAGGGGCACGGCCAGACAAACGGTAGCCGGTGTCAGCAGATAGGATATGTATTTCGCGCTGACATTATAAGATTCATAATCCACATGTCCGATCAACAGTACTGCCATTACGCAGATTACCGCGATCAGAAGGGGATTTAAAATAGCAAGTTTAAATTTCTTTTTCAGAAGGAGTCCCAGAATATACGCGAAAATGCTGAGAGCCGCTCCGAAAAAAGTCAAATTCTGTACAATCTCATTCATGTTTTTTCCTCTTTTCTCTGTGTATGATCACTTCTGTTACTTTTCCTGTTACGCCCATTACCAAAATGGTAGAGCATACAACGATCACGATCACGGGTATAAATACCGGAGCAAGCTGATCCCAGGAATCCAGCAGGCCTACCGCCGCCGGCACAAACATTACCGGCATGATCTCAATAAGAAACGCTGCCGTCTCCCGTACGTCGGATACTTTTAAAATTCCTGTCATCAGACAGATCAGCAGTATCACCAGACCGTAAACGCTTCCCGGTATGGGAAAAGGGATCAATACGTTCAGGATCTCTCCCAGCAGTGAGATCAGCACAATAATTCCAAACTGTCTTAAATATTTCATAAGGCATCCCTCCTGAATCTTTACTGAAAATATAAATAACCCTGCAAATTGGTACTACCAATGTACAAGGCTATTATAGTTCTCACTGTCAAAACTTGTCAATAGCGGGAAGCGCTGTCAGAAGCTTTTTTTTCGAGCCATAGCCGCTTCCAGGGCCTCTTCTTTTCTGGAAAGCGCGTATATGATCACAAATCCGCCCGCAAACAGGGCCGCGCATACCGGAAGCTGTCCTGCCGAGGGCACCCCCGGAAAAACAGTGGCCACAGAACCGATGATAAATCCCAGAATAATCAGATATGTGGCAAACGGCCGGTTTTTCATAAAATACTCCAGCAGTCTTGTAATCAGGATGATTCCCAGGATACATCCGATGATCAGAGGCATCAAAGCGATCACATCCATCCTGCTTAAGGCCCGCATAGTAGGCTCATACAGATCCATCAACACAAGCATATATGACACGCTGATCCCCGGCAGCACAAGGGCCACGGCTACAATGATCCCCCCTATGATCTGGATCACATAGGAAGCCAGACCGGTCAGCCCGTTTCCGCCAAAAAGCCCGGAAGGAATGTTTCCCACAGCGATCACAATAAAGATGCCGATGGCAAGATACAGGAAAAATTTCCAATTCAGTCTTTTTACCTGTACTTTTTTGTATATCAGGGGAATACTTCCTGCTACCGCCCCCATAAACAGATACATCATGGGTTTTTCAAACCGGCTGATCAGATCCAGCAGAGGCTGGGCCAGCAGCACCATGCCCGCCAGCGCAGGCACGGCAAAGGCTGCCAGAAAAATCACGCTTTTTTTCGGATGTCTGAAAAAAGAGCTGACTGCTTTGATCAGGTTTTCATATGCCCCCAGGACCATTGCCATCGTCCCGCCGGACATACCGGGCACCATCAGTGTCACTCCCACCACCAAGCCCTGTACGATTGTGAGTAAGACAGAAAATTCCATGTTTTCCTCCAAATAAATCTTATGCTATCATTTTATTCATTTTTATACAGTCCTACCGCGGATTTTTACTCTACCCGCAGGGCGGTTACCGGATCGCTTTTGGAAGCTTTTCTTGAAGGGATCAGCCCTCCGATCAGCGTCAGCAGGATGCTCAGTCCGATAAGGATCAGCGCGTACGGCACCGGCAGGAACGCGGTAATATCCTCCAGCCCCTCCAGACTGTGCAGGATCATATTGCCCGGAATCAGCAGAATCAAAGTAAGAGCGATACCGATAATACCCGCGCATGCCCCGATAATAAAGGTCTCGGCGTTAAATACCTGGGAAACGTTCTTTTTGGAAGCACCGATCGCCCGGAGGATACCAATCTCTTTTTTCCGTTCCAGCACGCTGATATAAGTGATAACTCCGATCATAATGGAGGATACCAGCAGGGAAATGGCCACAAACGCGATAAGCACATAGCTGATAATGTCAACGATCTCC
This sequence comes from uncultured Roseburia sp., assembly GCA_930989305.1. Taxonomy (GTDB): domain Bacteria; phylum Bacillota; class Clostridia; order Lachnospirales; family Lachnospiraceae; genus Brotonthovivens; species Brotonthovivens avistercoris. Next base: position 20,778 of record CAKNLF010000030.1, read on the forward strand.
GTTACCGATGACATCAAAGTCCCTACACTGTCCGTATAGGAGATCACCTGATCCTCTTTGCCTTGATCCTGCATCTGCTGATTGTAGTCTTCCAGTATCCCGGTCACCTGGGCCTTGCTTTCAAAATCTTTCGGATAAATATCAATCTCGCTTGGATTATCAAAATCCGCGTATCCCAGTGTCTTCAGATTATTTTCAAAAGAAGCGTCCTGGGTCATTCCCAGAGACAGCAGCAGTTCCGTCAGTTCTTCCCCGCTCATATTCATCTGAAACGCGTTCTGAAATGCTTCGGGACTGATGTTCACGGCATTGCTCATATTTTCAGCCAGCCTTCCCATTGCCTGGCTCATATAAGTTTCCATACCTGCGCTGATCTGGTTCATCATCTGCTCCATGGCGGAGGAGATCTGGTTTTCCAGAGTCTGCCCCACTGCCTGACCGTAACTTCTCATATAATCTTCCATTGCGCCGGAAAGCTGTTCCAGCAGGCTGTCTGTATCCAGGATTTTTCCCAGTCCTTCCGTCACCCGCTCACGGGCCTGATCCGTCTGCAGATAATCTGTAAAATATTCTCCCATCCGGCTCATGTCCGGCAGTCCCATTGATACGGCGTAATCCTCATATCCGTTTACCAGCTCCCTGGTCAGCTTTTCCAGCTGCTGGGGGCTGACTGTAATATTTCCCATATCCGCCATATTCTCAGCAGCCCACTGATCCATTACCTGCCCGGCCTGATCCGTCTGCAGATATTCCATGAGATACTCGTCAAACCGGTCTGGATCCGTGTAATTGTTTGCCGCCGCGTATTCTCTGTATCCTTCCATGATCCGGGTGATCAGATCCTGCATCTGCTCCCCGGTAATCCCCGTATCAGAATTTGACAAAATAATCTCACGAAGGTTATCTGATATAATCTTCTGGGCTCCCTCAGACTCCAGATATCCCATAAAGGACTCACCAAGTCTTGAAAAATCCGCTTCCGGACGGGAAGCAGCATAATCCTGGTAGCCATCCAGCAGACTGGTAGCCAGCTGTCCTACCGCTTCTGTGGAAACATTCAGGTCCAGTTTTCCCGCCAGATCCGCCGGATCAAATCCCGGCATTTCAGACAGGTCCATATCCAGGCTGTCAAAATCGATCAGCCCCGTCAGGTCCACGGAATCTTCCCCTGTGAGACTTCCCCTGTCAAGAGAATCGGAAAGCCCTTCGGTCAGAGCCGATTCATCAAATTGAAAAGCCTGTTCCAGGGCGTCCGTATCAATCTGAAACAGAGAATTAAAATCAAAATCATTTCCCTTTTCTTCATCGCCAAATGCCTCGCCGGAAAAAACATCCCGTTTCGGTATTTTCAGCTGTTCTTTTACAATCCTGCACTGAGCCGCATTTTCGATCACATGGGTGGTCAGAGACGGCAGATAGCCGATACCGCTGCTGAGCACGGAAATACTGTTTTCATTTTCCGGCTGGACTACGCCTACAATCGTAAGGTCCTCCCCATGTTCCACCAGATCTTTCATGTATTTTTCGTCGTCTGATTTATCTGTCCATACCTGGTACTGACTGTCATAAGTATAATAATCTCCGCTGTTGACCAGCTTAAAAGGAATTCCTACCAGGTCGTCAAAGTTATAGGTGCCCAGATCATCCGGCGTATCTACAGTCTCTCCTTCGCTGAACTGCCGGATCATATCATCCAGTTCCATAGAATCCCGAAGCCCCAGAGTATACAGCATGGTATCGCTGATGCTTCCATTCCCCGTGAGCACCACTACGCACTCATTGTAAGCTTCCGGCCAGCGTCCGGCTTTTACCTGATACTGATCCCGGTAAAGATCCGGATCTTCCGGCATTTCGTAAAACATTTCCGTTCCCATCATAGACAGCATCATGCCGCTGGTTCCGGAATCGCCTCCCAGGGCATCAAAAGATTTGTCCGGATTTACCTGCCTCACCTTATCACCGTCTATTCGGAAGATCTGAGGCGTAATGTCATATTTATATTCTATGGAATTAGTATACTCTTTTATACCGCTTTTGTCACTGTCCAGATAATGTTTCAGGGACTGCAGGTCATTGGATTCCACCTTGGAAAATAAATTTGTGACAGTATCCACCACATTAACTTTATCCGGATCCTTTTTATCCCCGCCGGCTCCTGACATATCTCCCATCATGGACATAAAGTCAAATCCTTCGCTTTGGATCTGCAGCGGATACTGGGACAGGGTCTCTTCCTCCATAGTACGGATATAATCTTTTACACCTGTTGAAATGGACAGAATCAGAGCAATCCCAATAATCCCGATAGATCCCGCAAAAGAAGTCAGGATCGTTCTTGCCTTTTTTGTTCTGAGGTTATTAAAACTTAATGACAGGGCTGTCAGAAAGGACATGGAGGCCTTTCCCATATTTCTGTGTTCCGGCTCCTTCAAAGACCCTTCATCAATCTGAAAAGGATCACTGTCCGAACAGATCCGCCCGTCTTTCAGATTAACGATACGGGTTGCGTATTCCGTAGCCAGTTCCGGATTATGCGTAACCATAACTACCAGTCTGTCTTTGGATACTTCCCGGAGCAGTTCCATGACCTGGATACTGGTGTCGCTGTCCAGAGCTCCCGTAGGCTCATCCGCCAAAAGGATGTCCGGATCATTCACAAGAGCCCGGGCAATGGCCACACGCTGCATCTGACCTCCGGAAAGCTGATTGGGCTTTTTATGCAGCTGTTCTCCCAGTCCAACCTTTTCCAGTGCCTGAGCGGCCCGTTTCGTCCGCTCTCCTTTTCCGATGCCGGATATGGTCAAAGCCAGTTCCACATTGGCGAGTATCGTCTGATGGGGAATCAGATTATAACTTTGAAATACAAAACCTATCGTATGATTCCGATAAGAGTCCCAATCCCGTTCTTTATATTTCCTGGTGGAAACGCCGTTGATGATCAGATCTCCGCTGTCATAACGGTCCAATCCTCCGATAATGTTTAAAAGTGTTGTTTTCCCGGACCCACTGGGCCCCAGTATAGCTACAAATTCGCTGTCTCGAAGATTCAGACTCACATGATCCAGCGCTTTCTGCACCAGATCACCTGTTCTGTATTCTTTGCAGACTTGTCTGATCTGAAGCATAAAATCTCCTTCTTCCTGTTTCTTTCCGTGTTAAAAGTTCCTGATGCCGCCGGGAAATGACTTCCCGCGTAATTGAAACCAATTATAATTGACAGGCCGGAATTTATCAAGTTCAAAAGACCGGAAGGCTGGTGTGAATGCCTTCCGGTCTTATCTGTAAATTTTCGTTTTCAGCAGGATCCGTCCAAAACCATTCCGCTGATCTGACTAATCTGTGATCCTGAGCCCACGATCCATACGATCAGCCATGAAAATGCCAGGACTACAATGGTCCTCACCGCTGTTGCCACAGTTGAATCTTTCTTTCGGATCCCGCATTTCTGGGTCTCCGCCGTATCCGTACTGGAAATATGCTGTTCCCTGTAAATCCGGCCGCCTGTGTAATTGATACCGTACATGATGCCCCTTGCTATCAGTCCGAACACTACTGCCATTGCTGTTAGTATGCCCCATCTCTTTTTCATAGACAAAGACTGGCTCTTCTCCAATTCCAGTTCGGTCTTGTACTGAAATTACTGGTTTTATGAAAATCCGGTTTCAAAAGTTCATCATGTTTTAAATGCCGGCGACGGCTTTTTTATCAATTCCAAAACCCTGCACGAATACCGTCAGATTGTTCCCGGAACAGAAGTTTTTATTTTCTCTGTATCCGCCGGTTTCTTTGCATCATCACTGGCTTTCGAAACAATCTATCAGGATCTGGTCCTGCCGGTGCTTCGTTCCGGCATCCCGGGACTTTTCCTTTTAGAATCCAGCAATCAGGATGCCTATCTGCTGAAACTTTTCCGGCAGTTTCAGGCGAAACGGATGAGCAGGATACTGGATTACATCCACCAACATTATTCCGAGCAGATCATGGTGGAGCAGATCGCCCGGACAGGTAAGATACGCAAACGGGAATGCTTCCGCTGTTTTCGGGCTTTTCTGTCCCAGGCTCCCGGAGAATACCTGAATCAGTACCGCCTTTCCCGCATCTGCGAACAGTGCGGATTTAATAACGTAAGTTATTTCGGAAAACTTTTTCGCAGACAATACGGGATTCCGCCGGAACGTTTCCGCTTTCAAAGGGCTGAATGAAGACGAAAAGACAAAAAAGGCAATTATATCTGCAAAGAGCGCTATAAGCCGGAGCTTTTTCGTAGGAAACGGAGTGACTGAGGATGAAGTAAAAGCAAAATACGAAGACGGTATCCTTCGTCTTTCCATTCCGAAAAAATCGGAACCCCCTTCTGTTGAATTCAAAAAACAGATTGCCATAGAAGGCTGATTTTCTATTTCATATACCCCCTGTAAAAGAAGAGGACTGACCCGAATCATTTTTCAGGTCAGTCCTCTTGATTTTGTTTCAACGCAGTTCAAAGTTTATGCAACATCTTGCTGCCCGTTAGCCTTTCAGCAGACTGCCGCCTGCTCAAAGGACAGAGGTAAATCAAAGGAAAGAT
>CAKNLF010000031.1 GCA_930989305.1 uncultured Roseburia sp.
CCGGTACAAGGATGAACGGACCGGAAGGCGTCTGGCTGTCTATTCCCCGGATCTGACGGAGCTTCGGAGAAAGGAAAAGGAGATCAACAAAGATCTGGATGAGGGACTGCTGACGGATACCGAGTTCAGAAGCATGACCCTCAACGATCTGTTTCAGATTCATCTGGATACCACCAAGCTGGCAGAGAGCACAAAGAAGAATTACTGCCAGATGTGGGACAGCCTTGTGAAAGACGATCTGGGGCAGATGAAAGCGGTTCAGGTAAGGCCATCGCACGTCCGTCTGTTTTACTCGAAGTTGAGCAAACAGAAGTATGCCCATAATACGATCAAATACATTCACAACATGATCCATCCAAGCTTTGAGATTGCCGTGGAGGATGACATCATCCGCAAGAATCCTGCAAAAAGGGCGCTGGGAGATTATGGAGAGCCGGTGAAGAAACGGACGGCGCTGACACTGGATCAGCAGAGAAAGCTCCTTGCCTTTGTCAGAGATCATGAGAACTTTGTAGTTCATCTGCCGATGCTGCAGATTATGATCGGCACCGGTCTCAGATGCGGAGAACTGATCGGGCTGACATGGAAAGACGTGGATATGAAAAAGAGGACGGTTTCCGTGGATCATCAGTTGACCTATAAAAATTATGGGGATGGCTGTAATTTCCATAAGACTTTGCCGAAGACACAGGCCGGGGTCCGGGTGATTCCTATGAGTAAGATGGTGGGGAAAGCCTTTGAGACCCAGCGGCGGCTGAATTTCCAGCTTGGAATCCCCCGGGATGTTGAGATTGACGGCCTTTCGGATTTCATTTTCATGAGCAGAAGCGGACGGCCCATGATGCCGAGCTCTGTCAATTTTATCCTGCGGGATATTGTAAAGACATACAATCAGGAAGAAAGGGAACGGGCGAAGCGGGAAAAAAGAAAGCCGGAGGAGATGCCTCATATTTCCGCTCATATCCTGAGACATACCGCATGTACCCGTATGGCGGAGACGGATCTGGATATCAAAGTGGTCCAGTATGTGATGGGACACGCCAATATCAGTGTGACGATGGATGTTTACAATCACGTTACGGATCGGGAAAGGATTGTCCGGGAGATTGCCAAACTGGATGAGGTTCAGGTAATGTAAAGGGTCCGCCATGGACCTCATGAACTGCGTTCATTCGGTCGCGGCTGTCGCCGTATAAGCGAAAAAAACGATCTCTACTTTTGAGAGCAAGCTCTCAACGAGAGCTTATTTTTTCCGCTTGCATGGCTCGTAGTTTTCGCGGAAATGGTGTAAAAATGGTGTAGTAAGTCATTTTTGAAGCAAATTAGAAAATCGTAACCCCTTAGAAAGCCCGTAAAATCAAGCTTTTTCGGACTTTCTAAAAAAATCTTAAAAAAATTAGCACTCACCTATTGACAGTGCTAACACATAGTGATATAGTATGACATGAACAAAGGAAGAGGAAAAGAAATAGAAAGAAAAGTTCCTCAGATTCTATAGTTCAGATATCAACACCTCGGATTTCTCCGATCGTGCTAAAATAAATTGTCATATGAAAGGAGACATGACCTATGATGATGCCTAGTATTTTTGGAGAAAATTTATTTGATGACTGGATGGATTTCCCATTTGAGAAAGATTTCTTTGGAGGAAAGAATCCGCTGTACGGAAAAAACGCAAAAAATATGATGAAGACAGATGTGCGTGAGACTGAAAACGGCTATGAACTGGATATTGATCTGCCGGGATTCAAGAAAGATGAGATTACAGCGCAGCTGAAAGACGGATATATGACCATATCCGCATCCAAAGGACTGGATAAGGACGAAAAAGACAAAGAAGGCAGATACATCCGCCGTGAAAGGTACGCAGGGGCAATGAGCAGGAGCTTCTACGTAGGCGAAGGAGTCACCGAAGAAGATATCCACGCTAAATACGAAGACGGTATCCTGAAACTGTCTGTTCCGAAAAAAGACAAGAAAGCTGTGGAACAGAAGAAATATATATCCATTGAAGGATAAACGGAAAAGGGCGTCCGGCAATTCTGTGATGATTTGTGGCAGCCGTCTGCAGTAACTGAACAATAAGAAATTGAAATGTCTTTCAGGTCCTGTGTACCTGAAAGACATTTTTGTATCAAGCTGAGGTGTGATCCCAAAAGGAAGAAACCGAAACAATACAGGATGTTTTACTGTTGGAGGTGAACGATCATGATCTATATACCAATTTACAATGCAATATCATTGCCGGATGTTTCTTGCTATTTTCAGAAAGAATATTTAAATCAGATGTCTGAAAGTGAGATCCAGGCCGGAGATAAAGTACTGTTCATGCAGTTAAAAGAAGAGAAAGAAAAAGAAACCATAACAGGGGAAGATATTTATCCTATTGCGGTCTGGGGCGAGATCGAGAGTATTGACGGCGACTGGGCCCTTGTACATACTACCGGAAGGGTCAATGTACTTTCTGTGGAAAAAGAAGGGGAACAGTTCCAGGCGGAACTGAGCGTACGCCCGGATATTGAGGACGCCAATGAGGAAGATCTGAAAGAACGTTTCCGTAAAATGCGCAGCGCCCTGGTGCGGGTGCTTCAGGGAAGCAGTCTGATGCCGAGTCTGCGAAATTACGTTATGCGGTGGAAAAACATGAATGAAATGATCGCCTTTACATCTTCTGTGCTCCAGGCTTCCAATGAGGAGAAATACGCGATCCTTGAGGAAGATTCCGTGGAAAAACGGGCCCAGATGATGGAGGAGATGTTTTACAGATCGCTGGAGCTTTATAAAGTGAAAAATGAGGCTCAAAACGCCCAGGAAAAATCCAATGAGAAAATCTACCGGGAACAGGCAATCCGCAAACAGATGGATTTTCTGCAGAAAGAACTGGATGAACTCCATCCGGAAAATATGACAGATATCCAGAAATTTGAGAAAAAAGTCCGGGAGTCCGGTATAAATGAGACCGCCAGAAAAGAAGCGGAAAAAGTATTGAACCGGATGAAACAGGAGGGACAGGAAGGCCATGAATACGGAATGCTGTATGATTATATGGACTTTATTACCAGCCTGGAATGGAAAAAAGAAGAACCTGCTCACATTGACCTTGGAGAGGCCAGAAAAATCCTGGATGAAGAACATTACGGACTGAAGAAGACAAAAGAACGTATTATTCAGCAGATCGCCGTTATGGAGTTGAACAAACGTCAGTCCGGATCTATCTTGCTGTTTGTGGGCGCTCCCGGTACAGGCAAGACCAGTATCGGACAGAGCATAGCCAAAGCGCTGAAGCGAAGTTATGTGCGGGTCAGCCTGGGAGGTGTCCGGGATGAGGCTGAGATCCGGGGGCACAGACGAACCTATATCGGAGCAATGCCGGGCAGGATCATGGAGGGCATAAAACGAAGCGGGGTTTCCAATCCGGTAATGGTGCTGGATGAAGTGGATAAGCTCACCAAGGACTACGGAGGAGATCCCTCCAGCGCACTGCTGGAAGTACTGGATCCGGAGCAGAACTCCACGTTTACAGATCATTATCTGAACGTGCCTTATGATCTGTCCGATGTGCTCTTTGTGTGTACGGCCAATACTACGGATACGATTCCTGAGCCGCTGCTCAATCGTATGGAAGTGATCTCCTTCACGGGATATTCCGCATCGGAAAAATTCCGGATTGCCACAGACCATCTTCTGCCCAAAGCAATGGAAAAAGCTGGGATCAATCCTGAGAATCTTGAAATAGACCAGGATACCATCCGTACCATTATTTCCGATTACACTATGGAGGCAGGGGTACGTGGACTGAAAAACCGTCTGGATACCATATGCCGGGCTGCAGCGGTCAAGATCGTAAGCAACGAAGCACGCCAGGTTACCGTAAAGAAAGAAAATCTTCGGGACTTCTTGGATTTGACGCCGATCCGTCATGACAGGATATTGGAAACGAAAAAACCGGGTATTGTAACCGGACTGGCGTGGACTCAGGCAGGAGGAGAAATCCTGTTTATTGAGACCATGTTTACAAAAGGCAGCGGAAAAGCGGTGATCACCGGACGGCTGGGAGATGTTATGAAAGAATCTGTACAGATCGCGGTGAGTCTTGTAAAAGAAATGTATCCGAAAGAAGCGGAAAAATTTGAAAAGAATGATCTCCATATCCATGTGCCTTCAGGCGCGGTTCCCAAAGACGGACCATCCGCAGGGATCACTCTGACTACGGCGCTGGCCTCCCTGGTAACTGGAAGACCGGTAAACCCGGAATACGCCATGACCGGCGAGGTATCTTTGCGGGGAGTGATCATGCCCATCGGCGGTCTGCCGGAAAAACTGATGGCAGCCCAGAGAGCCGGAGTGAAACAGGTATTTATTCCGGAAGAAAATGTGGACGATCTGCGGGATGTGGCCCAAGAAGTAAAAGACGCGTTGAAGATCGTGCCTGTACATCAGGTATCAGAAGTCCTGGATGCGGTATTTCAGGATTCCCGGTCTTCCAGGATCGTGTCTATCTGTAATTAAACTTTATAAATGATATTTGGAAGATAGGTGGAAAAGCCGCCAGTTTTCTTGTGAAAGCCGGCGGCTTTTTCAGGTTTATCTTTATGCTTGTGTCTAATGTGCCGGTATATTAATATAGATTTATAAAATGCTAATTTCTAAATGATTCAGATCAAATCAGGAGAAAAGAAAAATGAGGACCAGGATAAAACAAAAAACAGGCAGATATCTTTCCATGATCCTGCGCCACAGGCCGGAAGCGATCGGAATTACCCTGGACGAGCACGGCTGGGCGGATGTCAAGGAGCTGATAGAAGGGATAAACAAAACCTATCCTCTTGATATGGAAAAACTGGAGCGGATCGTGGCGGAAGACGAAAAACAGCGGTATTCTTTCAATGAGGATAAAACAAAGATACGGGCCAATCAGGGGCATTCTGTTTTGGTGGATGTGGAACTGGAAGAAAAGAAACCCCCTGGACTGCTTTATCACGGCACCGGCGAAAAGTACACAGAGTCTATCCGACGGCAGGGACTGATACCGAAGGCGCGTCTTTATGTGCATTTGTCTGCGGATATTCCCACAGCCCGAAAGGTCGGCAAAAGACATGGAAAGCCGGTGGTCTATTTTGTAAACAGCGAAAAGATGTACAAAGACGGATACCGGTTTTTTCAGTCGGTAAACGGCGTCTGGCTGACAAAAGAAGTGCCGGCGGATTATCTGAAACAGGAGGATGAAGAAGGAGAGGCTCCCTTATAACAGCAGCCCCATGCCTGCGCCTATGCACAGCTGAGCTGTATAGTAAGTTACATGTACGGCCCGGTACATGCCTCTTGTGGATCGGGGGCTGAAGCAATAGGCGAAAAGGATATTGTCGCTGACGAGAAAGAACAGCGTGCCGACGGCGAAGACCAGAAGCCCCAAGGAGGAGGATCCTGCCGCCGCGCCCCAGGCACAAGCGTTTACTACAGAAAGGAGCGCCATGTAGCCGGTCAGTAAAATTTTCATGGATCCGCCGTCGGTTTTTTTAATCCGGCCGTACAGTATGGAAACAGCCAGTCCGGCAGCGGCTGCGGGCAGCAGGACAGCAAGGCGGATGCTTCCTGTATGGAACAGGGCAAAAAAATACAGAATATGTCCTATGGCGAATGCGCTGCCACCGGCGGCAAAAAAACAGTTGCTTTTATGAGGATATATAAAACGCAGAGCAAGAAGCTGATCACCGGCAAGTCCAAGGATCAGACCTGTCACAGTCAGAGACGCGAATCTGTGGTCACGGCAGAGCGGTCCGGCCAGAATGCCTGCGGCGATAAAGCACAGCCCGGCAGCGCCTTTACGCCAGAATGCTTTTTGATAAGCTTTTTGATCGCTGGCTGCAAGAAATGAATGAACTATCAGTATACAGGCTATGACCAAAAAGATAAAAAGTGTTCTTATAACAGATATGGGCATTTTTCTACCTCCTTTTTTGCTTATCAGATCCGGGAAATATTCCCTTTGTAAATTATATAGAAAAACTGGAAAAGTGCAAAGGAAAGTTTTCTTTAAAGAGAAAGACAGAAAAAATATACAGAAATCCTGAGGATTTTTTTGAATCTGCGTCATAGAAAAGGAGACGAAGGGAAAGGAGCGATGTCTGTATGGTAAGACCTCAATTTGATATGGCGGCCAGCGGCCGCAGGATGCGAAATATCCGCAGAGAACGGAAAATCTCTGTAAAGCAGGTAATGGAATATATGGGATTTGAGTCTACCCAGGCTGTGTACAAATGGGAAGCCGGAAAGTGTTATCCTCAGGCGGATAATCTTCTGGCGCTGGCAAAGCTCTATCAAGTAAGCCCGGCGGAGCTTTTAGTGGAGGAGGACAATGAGTCCTCCTCCACTGTTTGGTTACAGCCAGTGTACCTGAGCAGAGATCGGTTTGGAAGTCAGCTTTTCCGCCTGACGGTATCCCACGATACAGCCGTGGAAACCGTATCTGCCTGTCGGCAGCCCAAACAGATCACAAAATTCCTGATTGTCCCACATACTTTCAATAGGAGAGATTAGGTTGAAATCCAGATTCAGAGCAGTTGCCTTTAGCCACATATTCTGAATGGTATGGGCCAGGCTCTGACGCTCAGCTCTGCGGGCCCCTCTCCATTCCGCAATTATGATCAGACAGGGTGGATTTGGGAACACAGGCAGGCCGTGTTCGGCAACATTGGTCCACATTTTTTCAAGACCTTCGCCGTATTCTTTGAGAAAGGAGTCTTTCTCCATTTCCTTTTTCAGCCATGCAACGTCAGCCGCGGACTGGGAACGGATCAGCGCCTCGATCTTGTCAAGAAGGGGATTGTCCTTAAAGATCACATAAAAGTGACGGAACACATCCACATCCCCTGATGAAATGGATGCGTAGGGAGCCAGCCGTCCTGCCTCCACAACTGCTGCCACATCTTCTTTGGACGGAACCCGGTCGGTAAATTTGCGGCAGATTCTTCTGGCTTTCATAATTTCGTCCAGAGAACGATTGTCTGTTTCGGTAAACATAAAAACCCTCCTTAAAATAACTGTTTATTATATGAAATAAATCATATTTACCTTTCCGTTTTGCATTGGAAAATCAGGCGTTTCCAAGCTTCTACAGGTAGTATAATACTAGTATACAAATATGTAAACCGCAGGTTGCTGGTATCAGGGGAAAAAGAATGCTACAATAATAATGTAAATTGAATAACGCAGACGCATACAGCAAATAAAAAGGGTATATTTTTCAGAATGTGAATAGGGCAAAAAAGCCCGCTGCGTCTGGACCATCTGGTAAGGAGGAGACCATGAAAAGAGCTTTTCGGTATGATGATAAAGATTTCGAAGAACTGATCCCGGATCCTGAGGATTCAGAAGGCGAAAACAGTGCCATTGATTTTATGGAAAATTATCAGAACTGCTCGGTGACGGAAAACGGGGCGTTGGGTTATGCAACATCCGGCCATTCCCTTGTGGACCTGAATTTCATGGTCTCGTCACTCCGAAGCAGAGAGGAAGAATTTATTGTAAAAAATTTTATAAAAGCATATTACGAATCGCCGGAATATGCGGTCAAGTGGCTGTTTTTCCTCCGGGACATTTCCCAGGGACTGGGGGAGCGGCGGACTTTCCGTATCTGTATGAAATATATGGCGGATTCGCATAGAGAGATCGCGGCGGCGGTTATGGGCCTGATCCCGGAATACGGCAGATATGATGATCTGCTGATATTTCTGGATACGGATCTGAAAAAGGAAGTATGCGGCCTGCTGAAAAAGCAGCTGGATAAAGACCTGCTGGCAATGAAGGAGAACCGGCCGGTTTCCCTGCTGGCCAAATGGCTTCCCAGCATTAATACTTCCTCCAGGGAGACCCGGGGGAAAGCCCGGTGCCTGGCGGGAAGATTTGGCATGACGCCCAGGGAATACCGAAAGATCCTGTCGGAACTCAGGGCCAGGCTCCATGTGACGGAAGTGAAAATGTCCGCTTCCCGGTGGGATGAGATCGATTATACAAAGGTCCCGGCAAAAGCAAGTATGAAATATCAGAATGTTTTTCTACGGCATGATAAGGAACGGCGATGGGACTATCTGCTGAATGTGGCATCGGGACAGGTAAAGCTTAATATCCGGGGTATTATGCCCTATGAACCGGTCCGCCGGCTGATGGGCACCGGCCGGTATTACGGGGGCGCGATCAAGGATGATCTGCTGTCGGAACTGATGTGGCAGCAGATCTGCCGGGACGGATTTCAAAACGACTGGGGATTGGAAGACTGTATTGTTGTGGCGGACGGTTCCGGCAGTATGTATTCTTATCCCGAAGATGTTTTCAGCGCAACGGCCATTGAAATATGCAACGGACTGGCTATTTATTTCGCATCACAGCTGAAAGGCGTCTTTCATGACAAAGTCATTACTTTCAGCGCCACTCCCCAGTTTATCGATCTGGGAAAAGGCAGAACTCTGAAAGAAAAGCTGGAGATCATGATGGCCCATCATGAAGTGGCAAACACCAATATCGAGGCGGTGTTTGATATGCTTCTGGCAATGGCGTGTTCCAAAAAGATCCCCCGGGAAGAAATGCCCGGCCAGGTGCTGGTCATTTCCGATATGGAATTTGACGCGGCTACTGCTCCTGTTTCCGTTTCGGCGTCAGCAGGGGAAGATATACGGTCATCCTGGAAAAAATTCACACCGGCGCTTTTTGATGAAATCGAACAGCGCTACAAAAAGGCCGGTTACAGAATGCCCCGGCTGATCTTCTGGAATGTATGCGGCCGCAGCGATACGATTCCGAAAGTCAAAAACGATGAAGGAATCTGCCTGCTGTCCGGTTTTTCTCAGAACGCCGTGAGAGTGGCAGCCCACCGGGAGGTAAAAGATCCCTATGAAAGCCTTAGGAAAGTGCTGGACGGTCCCAGATATGAAAAAGTGGGAAAAGCCATCGCCGGTCTGGTGTGAAAATAAAAGAGGATCCCGGAAGGCTCCGGACGTATCCCGAAGGGGAGCGCCGGAGCCTTAAATTTTGTTAAGAACAAATTGTGCTGCAGAAGGATCTGAGATATAATGGTCCAAAAAAGAAGGGTATAGCGCTATGGCATGTGAGAAAACCGATGAATTGTACAGACTTTTGCTGGACAAGGGGTATCCGAAAGAATTGTGCAGAGAGATTGCGTACAAAAATATGAATACGGATTATACCGCGACAAGAATGCTGGGGTATCTGTACCGGGTAACGGATCCCCGGATCGAGGACCTGATTGATGAGATGCTGGCCATTTTAAGCGACAGGGATCAGATCATCCGGAAAAAGGAAATGGAACGGGCCCAGGCAGTGATCAATGATATTTACAAAAACGGACTGTAGCCCCAGAGACATTTGGTATATGAGAAAGAAAAGGAAAGGATAAAAGGTGTACAGATGAGTGAAGAATGCCTGATCTGCAAGGAGCCTCTGGAATATCTTCAGGAGGATGTGGAGATGGAATGTGAGATATGTCACAAAAAGGAAAACAGCAAAACAAGATGCGTTAACGGGCATTACGTATGCAGCGAATGTCATATGCAGGGGATTGACAGCCTGATAGGATTGTGTCTGAAAGAGACTTCCAATAATCCCCTGAAGATCCTCAATAAAATGATGGCTATGCCTTTTTGCCATATGCATGGACCGGAGCACCATGTAATGGTGGGAATGGCGCTGCTGACCGCGTGGAAAAACGCGGGAGGAGATATTGATCTGAAAAAGGGGTTGACGGAGATGTACAGCAGAGGACGAACGGTGCCCGGCGGCGCCTGCGGATTCTGGGGCGCCTGCGGCGCAGGGATCAGTACGGGGATTTTTATGTCAATTGCCACCGGCGCCACTCCTCTTGGAGAAGAAAACTTCGGATTGGCTCATAAAATGACTGCGTCAGCCCTGGGGGCCATAGGCGAGATCGGAGGACCACGCTGCTGCAAACGGGATTCCTATTTATCCATTCAAAAAGCGGTGGAATTTGTCAAAGAACATACGGGGATTGAAATGGAACAGTCTCCTGCAGGATGCGGCCACAGCAGCCGCAACGCTCAGTGCATCCAAACAAGATGTCCTTTTTACAGGCAGGGGCGCACTGACGGCAGCCGTTAAATACAATTAATATTCACTTGGCCTGCCCCTTTATGTTATAATAGCTGAAATGAGTACCTGGTCTGACGTTTCCAGGCCTGGCGCGAAAATACCGGAACGCCTGACGGACCGGAGATTTGGAAAGATGAGGATAAGAATATGAAAATAGCAGTAACCTATGAAAACGGAAAGATTTTCCAGCATTTCGGAAGAACAGAATTTTTCAAAGTATATGATGTAGAGGACAATAAAGTCATTTCCAGCGAAGTGATCGGTTCCGGCGGAACCGGACACGGCGCCCTGGCGGGACTGCTGGCGGATCAGGCAGTGGACGTGCTGATCTGCGGAGGCATCGGCGGCGGAGCTCAGGCTGCTTTGGAACAGGCAGGAGTTGAGTTGTGCGCGGGAGCTCAGGGAGACGCGGATCAGGCGGTGGAAGCCTATCTGAAAGGGGAGCTGGTATCCTCAGGAGCCAACTGCGATCACCATCACGAAGAGGGAGAGGGCTGCCACGACAATGGAGAAGGACATTCCTGCGGGGGCGGCTGCGGCAGCGGACAGGCTTTCAATCCGGCGATAACAGGACGCAATGTAGGGAAAACATGCTGTGTTCATTACAAGGGCACTTTCAATGACGGCACACAGTTTGACTCCTCTTATGACAGAGGCGAACCTCTGGAATTTGTCTGCGGAGCAGGTCAGATGATCCGTGGATTTGATGCGGCGGTAGCCGACATGGAAGAGGGCCAGGTGGTCGATGTGCATCTGATGCCGGAAGAAGCTTACGGAATGCCGGATCCAAAGGCAATCTTTACCTTTGAGATCGGACAGCTGCCGGGATCAGAGGATCTGACAGTGGGACAGCAGGTGTATCTGTCCAACCAGAGCGGTCAGCCTTTCCCGGTGAAAGTCGTGGCAAAAGAGGAAAAAACCATTACATTTGACGCAAATCATGAAATGGCCGGCAAAGAACTGAATTTCAGGATCGAGCTGGTGGAAGTAAAATAAAGGGATTAAAATAATATCAGGGATAAATCTGCAGCGCTTCCGGAAGAATAGAAAGCAGTGTTTATGAAAGTAAATTCATTTAACTGCGATTTTACGTACAGGAGAGGAAAATGTCAAAATTAAACATAGATCAAAAAAGTGTCCGAACATTATTCAGTGATAAAAAATCTGATTTTTTAATCCCAGATTATCAGCGGCCGTATGCATGGGGAGAAAAAGAGTGTCAGACTTTATGGGATGATCTTTTTTTGTTCGCTTTTCCGGAAAGTAATTGTGATAAATTTAATAGTGAGAGTGATGAATATTTTCTGGGACCGATTGTCACCTTTAAAAATAACGCCGGGAAGATGGAAATTATCGATGGACAGCAGCGTCTTACTACATTGATGTTATTGCTTCGTGCCTTTTATGAAAAATATGGAAGTATGAGAAATGATAAAGCTGTTAAAACAAGCAAATTTATCGAACAATGTATTTGGAAAACAGATGAATTTGGAGATCCGGATAAAAGCGCTTTAAAAATTGATTCTGAAGTTGCAACAGATAAAGACAAAGAGGAATTCCTTAATATTTTAAAAACCGGAACGTTAACAGAAAAAGAAAAAAGCAGCTATGCGAATAATTATCGATTTTTTCAACAGAAGATCGCAGAATTTTTAAACACCTATCCAGACTGGTTTTCTTTTTTTCCGATACGAATTATGAACAACTGTATACTGCTTCCCATAGAGGCTGAATCACAGGATACAGCATTGCGTATTTTCTCTACGCTTAATGACAGAGGAAAACCACTTTCTGATGCCGATATTTTCAAGGCACAGTTTTATAAATATTACTCTGATAAAGGAGAGAAAGAGCAGTTTATCCGGCGCTGGAAGGAACTTGAAGTTCTTTGTGATTCTATATTTCATCCAATGACAGGAACCCCGATGGATGAACTTTTTACAAGATATATGTATTATGAAAGAGCTAAACAGGGGATTAAATCTTCCACAACAGAGGCTCTTCGCAAATTTTATGAAAAAAATGCATATGCCCTATTAAAAAATGATCAGACGTTTGATAATTTGATCGACCTGGCATATTTTTGGAATGATGTACAAAATCAGAGCATAGAAAGGTTTTCGGATCGTATTTTGAGGAAACTTTTTGTTCTTAATTATGCCCCTAATGGTATGTGGACTTATTTTGTCTCTGTTTATTACATAGCAAATCGAGACGGCCAGGGAATGCTGGAAGATGAAAAATTTTATAAATTTTTAAATAAGATTACAGCATTTATTTGGGCATATGCTATTACAAATCCAGGAGTGAACGCGCTTCGTACTCCTGTTTTTGCAGAAATGATTAATGTTGTGAATGACAGGCCGGTAAGTTTTACGGAATATCAATTTAGAACGCAACAACTACAAAATGCATTTAACAATTATGTATTCAGTAATAATAGAGCAATTACCAAATCAATGTTAACATGGTGGGCTTTTCAGAATCCCGAACAAGAACTTCTTTCGTTAGAGACAACGTTAGAAATTGAGCATATTTTTTCTAAAAACAGACAGGATAAAGAACATTCTCTGTCAAATCCAAGAAATCTGGAATCACTTGGAAATAAAGTATTGCTTGAAAAAAGAATTAATATTCGTGCCTCCGATTATCGTTTTAGCGATAAAGTAAAATACTATATTGGATTTGAAAATAGTCGGAAGCAAAAAAAGGCGGGAACCGGGATAAAAGAGCTTCTTGAACTGGCGGAAAATGTAAGTGACTTTACAGAGTCCGATATTGTTCAAAGAAATGCGAAGATTATTTTTAGTTTTATTGAATTTATGCATAATAATGCACTTCTTGACGAGAATTAAAAATATAACAGTTATATAGCCAAAAGATGAAAATTAGCAGCAGCAGTAGTAACACCCCATTGCTATTACGTTTTTGTTATTTTTGAAAGCGTTTTAATTTTAAAACTTAATAATCAAAAACAGTCAAAAATCAATCGAAAAAAATACGATTGATTTTTGCGTATTTCTGCGCATAATATAAGCGGTTAAAAACAGTAAGCGCCTTTTCAAATTACGATGGTAGAGAAATACATATAAACGAAACGATACTGCAACCATAGAGGTTGACATACTGGAGTTATCAAGACTGATTTTAGAAGGCAAAAATATTAAATTTGAAGAATTGCACTGTGAAGATCAAGAACTGACGTTTCATACTTTATGTCAAAAATTAACAGAATGCATTTATAGAAGCGATTGAAAATGCATTGATTCATAGAGTATGGGATGTGGAATCACAAATAAAATACAATTAAGTTTGTGGGGAAGTATCTGTTTCGCATATAATAAGGAGAAATGAAAAAATGATAAAAATACTATTCATCTGCTTGGGAAATATCTGTCGTTCTCCCATGGCTGAATTTGTTATGAAAGACATGGTGAGCAAAGCCGGTCTCACAGAACAGTTTGAGATTGCTTCGGCAGCTACCAGCAGGGAAGAAATCGGAAATCCGGTGCATTACGGCACCCGGAACATATTGAAAAAACTGGGCATTTCCACAGAGGGGAAGTATGCCCGCCGGATGACTGCCGCAGATTACAGAAAGTATGATCTGCTGATCGGGATGGAGCAGTCTAATATCCGCAGCATTCTGAGGATCACAGGAGGCGATCCGGACGGAAAGGTGACAAGGCTGCTGGATTATACAGACAATCCCCGGGATATTGCGGATCCCTGGTATACAGGAGAGTTTGATCTGACCTATCAGGATATAAAAGAGGGATGCCAGGGGCTTCTTGCCTATTTGCAGAGAAACAGGCTGATCAACTGATCCGATAACAGAAGAATGAATGGAAAGCTGCAGACTATGAAAGAAGATGACAAAATGTATTCACTTGTTTTATTGGATGATGAAAAGATCGTGCTTCAGGGGATACAGAAGGTATTTCATCTGGAAGATTATGGCTTTCAGGTAACAGGTGCTTTTAATAATCCTTTGAAAGCACTGGAAAATCTGGAAGAACTGAAGCCGGATCTGATCATCACAGATGTGAAAATGCCTCAGATGGACGGATTGGAGTTTTCTGCCAGAGTCAAGGAAATCCTGCCGGACACGGAGATTGTGATCCTGTCCGGATATGATGAGTTTTCCAACGCTCAACATGCGCTGAAACTGGGAGTCAGAGATTATCTGCTCAAACCGATCAAAAAGGCGGATTTTGCCGCTATGCTTACAAGAATGCGCAAAAGGATCGAGGAAAAGGCGGCTCAGGCGGCTTACTATGAATCTTTGCAGAAATATGCAGAGAGCAATCATACAGAGTTGAAAAACCAGTTCTTTCTGGAACTTGCGGAAACCGGAAAGTATGATGAAGGTTATATCCGGACATTTTGCCAACAGATGCATCTGGATATGGCGGATGCCTGTATGATCCTCGTCAAGGTAGTGATCAACGATGTGCATATACAGGGTGACTATATGTCTGCCGTAGGAAAGATTACAGAAGAACTGAAAGGACTGCTGGAGGATTTTGCCGGAACAGAGGTATTTTTGTCAGATGAGGAAATTTATTTTCTGATCTGGGGAGAAAAAGAGGAGATTGAAGCCTCGGAAGAAGATATCAGAAATACGGCGGAATCCTTTGAGGAAGAACTGCGGCATCGGCAGGTGCTGGTCTATACCGGGATCAGCAGACCCGTGACAGGGCTTGGACAGCTTTTGATAGCCAGAAATGAATGTGACAATCAGATCCTTATGGGAAGCGGCCGGGAGGATCAAAATGGCCGGGGAAAATATGATCTGGCCGGTGGAGATATCAAGATTCCCTATGATGATATTGAAACGCTTTTTGCGGCGATTTCTATGAACGATGCGGAAAAGATGCGAAATAGTATTGAAAGGATTTACGATCAGCCGGCCAATGCGCTGTATCGGGACTTTTCCAGCAGTCTGACTTTCCTGATTCTCCTGCGGCTGGGGCGTATGATCAGCCGTTACGAGTCTGAGGGGGACCGGGAGCTGTTCTCCGGCAGAATGCCGGATATGAAAGAACTGCAGAAAGACTATCCTTCAGCGGCCCAGCAAAAGGAACTTATCGGGAATACGGCTTTTGTGCTGGCGGATCTCATAGCCACAAAGGAAGTTGCCTCTCCGAAAAAGATCGTCCGGGACGCTCTGAATTATATCCGGGAGCACTATAATGAAAATATTTCACTCACGGAGGTTTCGGAAAATATCAATATCAGTAAGAATTATCTGTGCGATATTTTCAAGAAAGAGCTGAATGTGACCTTTATCAACTATGTTACTTCCCTGCGGATCGAGAAAGCAAAAGAACTGCTGGTTTCTACAGATATGAAAATGTATGAGATATCCGCGGCGGTGGGATACAACGATTATGCATATTTTTCACAGATATTTAAAAGGCAGACAGGTACTACGCTGTCTGCCTACAGGAGAAGAAATTAGTCCTTTTCGGAGGAAATTTCTCTTTCCTGGATATCTGTAGTTTTTACAGGCAGCCGGATCTGACAAATGGTCCGGCTGTCTTCTGTTTGGTATGTCAGTCCGAAACGGATCCCGCACAGGATCCGGATACGCCGGTGGATGTTCTGAACGCCGTATCCGTTTTTGCTGAACGCCAGATATTCCATATGATCCGGATCGAAAAACAGTAGTTTTTCCATCTGTTCCAAGTCAATATCCGTACCGTCATTGATGACGCGGATCACCAGATCGTCTGTGTCTGCAAAAGCTTTGATCTGTACTTCACCCCCCTCTTCCAGGGTGTCAACACCATGCTTTAATGCGTTTTCTACAATGGGCTGCAGGATAAATTTAGGAATAAACAAATCCTCTTTGGGAACCGAGATACGGAAATCATACTGCAGTCTTTCTTCATACCGGAATTTCTGGAGCACCAGATAACTTTTTATATATTCTATCTCACGGGAAAGGGGCACATAGGGGCTGCTGCTTTTTGTCAGGCTCAGCCGGAACATATCGGAAAGGGCCGTGACCATTTCACTGATTTCTTCCTGATCATTGGCAAGAGCCATCCAGTTGATAGAATCCAGGGTGTTATAGAGAAAATGAGGGTTGATCTGGCTTTGTAGGAGCGCCAGTTCCGCGTCTTTTTTCTCCAGTGTCTTGATGTAAATTTCCCGGATCAGCGTGTCCATACGGGACACCATCTGATCATAGGACCGGTAGATTTGTCCCACTTCATCGGTACGGTCTTCGTATCGGAGCTGGTCCCGGGCGTATTCCCGGGCCGGTCTGTCAGAACCGTGAAAAGTATCCATAATCTGAGAAAGGCGGATGATCGGTTCTGATATAGTTGCGGTAGAGCGGCGCAGGAAAAATACAAGCAGCAATACAATAGAAATGGCCAGCAGTACAAATTCTCCCAGCAAAACGTAGACTCTGGAATTGACTTCTCTGTATGGGGTGGCGATGCATACGGTCCAGCTGCTGTCAGGAAATGACTGGGATCCCACGATATACTGCCGCCCCCTGCTGCGGATCACCTGATTGCCCATATTATCCGAATCAATGGCCTGCAGCAGAAAAGAATAATCTCTGGAGGGATGGTTGTCCATCAGAACATTTCCGGAATCATCCAGGATCCAGATGTTGGTAGTGTTTCCAAACTGGCATCCTTCCCAGATTTCATTCAGATAATCATCGTCAATATATATCATCAGATAGCCAAGATGCGTGGAATAGTCTTCGATACTGTAAATAGACCGCGCCAGCATCAGTCCGGCGGCAGCGGCAGGATCTGTCCCGGATTTTCCCGGATCTCCGGGAACAGAAGAGGTGGCTCCGGTAAACCAGTCGAAGGCGTTTTCATGGCTTTTCAGTTTGGGAAACCACCATTTCTGACGGATAATATTAAAATCCGACAGATCCGTATAGGCCCTTTCAGTGGAATACAATGTCTGATCAAGACCGGTGAGCACTACGCAGTCGATAAAATCCCGGTTGGCAATAAAACTGTTGATGTAATAGGCCACGCTGCTGGTGTCCGGATACAATTCCCCACGGGCATTTTCTTCCAGAAGTTCCTGGATTTCCGTATTGAAGATCATGTCTCTGGAAAGATTTTCCGTGTTTTCTGTAATGTAATAAAGATCATTGGTCACCTTTCCCATGGTGGTAGCCTGAGAATTGGAGGCTGAGATCCTGGCGCTTCCGGAAAGCATGAGAAAGGATCCCACGCATATGATCCCGATGACAGGCAGAGCGATCCGGATCATAGACATCAGCAGCTTTGTCTGAAAATTACGGGGACGGAACAGCCTTTCCGGCAGACGCCCTATGTTTTTTTTATTTGTTGACTTCTTTTTCTTGTCTGGTGTCATAAGTTCCGGGAACCTCCGTTATCTTGCAAATCTTCCGTTTGTATCTTACAATACATTTGATTGTTTGTAAAATACAGGTTGATTAGATGGAACTGGAAGACGTTTTCGCAGACAGGAGATCGTAATGGGAAAAAAGTATAGAAACCGAATACGGGAAAGAAAAAGAATATGGGTCAGGATCGGAGGAATTTTGACTGGAGCCGCTTTGCTGGGAGGAATTGCCGGATGCGGGATTTTTGATGCCGGAAACCGGGAAGACGGGAAAAGCAGCGGGAAATCAGAGGGAATCAGTCTGGATGTATGGGTTTTCTTTGACGAAAACACGCCGGGAACCTATTATGTGGATCTGTGGAAAGAACTGGCAGAGGAAAAGGGGTATGATATTGATCTGAAGACCTATTCCACGGAACAGATCAAGGACAAATTGAGAATATCCCTTACATGCAAAGAACTGCCGGATATTTTTGCCGTATGGGGCGGCACGTACCCGGACTTCCTTTTTGACGCCGACGCCTGTCTGGCAATGCAGGATTATATAGAAGAATCGGGAATGAAATTTAAAGATTCCTATGTAGTGCCTTATGAAGACGGAAACAATTATATTATTCCCTGCCTGGTAGAAGCTTACGGCGTTACCTACTGCAATCAGGATCTCATGGAGCAGATGGATCTGGAAATGCCGGAAACATGGGAAGACCTCCTTGGACTTGTGGAAAAGGTCAATGCATATAATGAAGAAAACGGAACGGATTATGCAGCCATAGAGCTGGGAGATAAAGATAACTGGCTGGGTGAACTGCTGTATACTACAATGGTCAACAGCATTGATCCCTATGCCCAGGACAAGCTGGCTTCCGGGGAACTGTCTTTTGAAGACGACGTATTTCTGGAAGGGGCTGATAAGCTCTGCACCCTGCGGGATATGGGAGCTTTTCCAGATGATTTTCTGGAAACAGGAGAAGTGGAAGCTATTGAGAATTTTATTGATAATGAGGCGGTGCTGTTTCCTCATCAGTCTACCATTGTATACTATCTGATGGAAAAAATGGGAGAGGACGCTTTTGCTATGGAACAGTTTCCCTGCTGCGCAGAGGAATACCGGCCGGATCATGCTTCTTATATGGTAGATATCAATCACACTATGACCCCGGGGCTGTGCGTCAGCTCAGATACGGAATATCCAGATGAGGCGGCAAAGCTCTGTCTGGAATTCGCGGATCAGGTAAACAGGCGGAATGTGACAGAATACGGATATCTGGATATGATGGAAAATGACGGACTGGAATATCCAAAAGATCTGCCTGTTCCGGTGGAACAGCTTCATACTATGGTGGAAAATGCCAAAAAGTTTACGCCTTTGTGGTACGCGGTGCTGGAACGGGAAGATGGGGACAACTGGAGAAATCTTACCAAGAGACTGTTTGGCAGCGCGGTTTCTCCGGAGGAATTTACAAAAGAGGGAAAAAAATATTTGAATTTTTAATACTATATGCCGGATACCGCCGGGAAATATCAGAAGAAAAAGATCAGTGGGAATAAATATCGTAAGAATACAAATAAAATAGTAATTTCCTTATATATCCCGACTATATATAATTTGTTAAAATTTTATTAACAAAAAATAAATGGAGGTTTTAGGGATGCAAGGAAAAATTGTGATCGATCTGGAACCGGATAACAAAGCCAACCATTCAGTCATTAACTTTGGCAAAGGCTGGGGCATTATCTTTTACTGTATGGCAATGTTCTGGTTTTATGTTGGATTTGTAAATGATGGTTCTAACATTACCGCACCGGCGGTAGCAGCCAACCTGGGCGTGCAATCCGGTACTGTACTGACATGTAACTCTGTAGCAGGCGTAGTCGGCGTTCTGCTGTTTATACTGGTGGGACAGCTGAACCAGAAATGGGGAGCAAGAAAAACATCAGCGATCTGTATGATCGTAGCGGCAGTCTGCTATGTAATTATCGGTAACGCTCCGAACCTTGTGGTCTATACGATCGCAATGTGTTTTGTAGCCGGAGGTATTATGTCCGCAGGATATATTGCAGGCGGCGCTCTGGTAGCACAGTGGTTCCCGAAGAAAAAAGGTATTGTTATGGGTTATACCACAATGGGACATAATTTGGCTTCTGCTTTTTACGTACCGATGATCACCGTGCTGGTAAATCAGCTTGGCGTTCGTGTTGCCGTTATTATTCCGGCAGCGGCAGTTATCGTACTTTCTATTCTGGGCATCATCTTTGTAAGAAATACTCCTCAGGAAGTGGGTATCAACCCGGATAACGTATCCGACGAGACTTATAAAGCGGATTACGCAGATACAGCAGATCCGGAAAATGATGACGGAGGCTGGACTACAAAGAAACTGCTTACAAATAAAGAACTCTGGCTGGCAGGCATTACTACAGGTTTCTTCCAGATCTGTTCTGTAGGTGTTATGAGTCAGCTGGTAGTCAGAAACCAGCAGCTTGGTTTCTCTCAGAGTACAGCGGTTGCAATTATGACCGTTCTGGCATGTATCGGTATTTTCGGATCTTTCATCATCGGTGTATTTGATGATAAATTCGGCACAAAGAAAACAATGATCTTCTTTGGCGTTTGGTATATTGTAGCGCTGCTGTGCAACGTATCCGAAACAACCTTTGGTATTTATATTTCTATCTTTATGATCGGTATGGCGATCGGAGGTTCCGCAAACTTTACAACATCTCTGCCTGCGTCTATCTTCGGACGTCAGGGATTCGCAAAAGTAAACAGTGTGCTGTTCCCGATCCAGGGTCTGTTCACGTCCCTTTGCTTTGCGGTAAACGGTATCGTGCTGAACCTGACAGGAAGTCTGAGATATGCGTACATAGTATTTGCCTGCGTTGCCGCAGTCAATATCGTGCTGGTATGTCTTGTAAATGAGCATAAATACAACAAAGACTATGAGAAAGAACTTCAGGTTCGCGCCCGTACAGAAGCTAAGATCAGAGAGATCGAGAGACGTGTCCGGGAAGAACTGGAGAAAGAAGAAAGAGAAAAAGCATCTGCTCAGGCATAAGTCTGGATGGAAAATCGTAATCCCCGGGTTTTCGGGCGCAAAGATAAGCGCCCGGGACCCGGGGATTTTTGGTATACAGTGAATTCCGTAAAATACCAAAGTGTTAAATTTGTCTTTACTTTAGCGTGCTATTGTGATACAATACTCCAGTATTGATTTTAGAAAAAATGAATAAATTCAGAGGAGATAAGACATGAAAAAGAGAATAGCACTTATGATGGCTGCTGTGATGGCGGCGGGAGCACTGCTTGCAGGATGCGGCGGCAATGACAGCAACAGCAATAATACAAGCGCGGCGAAGGAAGCGGATCTGACATATGCGGTTGAGGCCGGTTCCGCAGGGGAAGCGATAGCAAAGGAAAAAGGTTTTAAATATAATTCCGTAGCTTCTCAGGCAGATGCCCTGATGGAAGTATCCGCAGGTACATCAGACGCTGCGATCATCGATCTGCTTATGGCCGGAGCCATGATCGGAGAAGGCACAAGCTATCCGAATATGGTTCATACAGATGAGCTGACAACAGAGGAATATGGTGTAGGATGCAGAAAAGGTTCTGATCTGGCGTCATACATCAATGCTGTACTGGCAGATTCCTACGCAGACGGCAGCATGATGGAAATCGCTGAGAAATACGGAGTTCAGGACGCAATCCTGGAGCAGGAGCCTTATGAATATGAACCGGCGGCATCAGACAGCGATGTGGCATACATCCAGGACAAAGGCACTCTGGTAGTAGGTATTACAAACTTTGAGCCTATGGACTACCAGAATGAAAAAGGAGAATGGATTGGTTTTGATGCGGATATGGCAAAACTGGTTGCTGAAAAACTTGGAGTAGAGGCGCAGTTCGTGGAGATTGACTGGGATACAAAGATCATGGAACTGGATTCCAAGAGCATTGACGTAGTATGGAACGGCATGACACTGACAGATGAAGTGACATCCTCCATGGAATGCACCAATCCGTACTGCAACAACGCCCAGGTGATCGTTGTTCAGGAATAAGGCCGGACAGGATCAAAGGTTCTTACTAAAAAGAGGAAAAGGCAGAGGGTATATGCTCTCTGCCTTATACTGTGAAATACATTTTTGAATGGATGCAGAGGAGAAACAGTTATGTTTTTGAATGTTACACAGGAATTGTTATTCGGTTTTCTGACAACGCTGGAAATATTTGCCCTGACTCTTGTGTTCGCCCTTCCCATCGGTCTGGTAATATCCCTTGGGACTATGAGCAAATGGAGAGTCCTTCGATATATCCTTCATGTGATTGTATGGATCATCCGGGGTACGCCCCTGATGCTCCAGTTGATCGTTATCTTCTATCTGCCGGGTATGCTGGGATACAGCGTATGGAGCGGCAATGAGAGCGGGCGTATTACCGCTACGGTAGTGGCTTTTACGATCAACTATGCCTGCTATTTTTCCGTCATTTTCCGCGGAGGTATCGAAGGAGTACCAGCGGGACAGCGGGAAGCGGGCGAGGTCCTTGGCATGACCCGCAGACAGATCTTTTTCCGGGTTACCCTGCTGCAGATGATCAAACGGGTAGTGCCGCCTATGTCCAATGAGATCATTACACTGGTAAAAGACACCTCTCTGGCGCGTATTATCGCGGCTTATGAGCTGACATTTGCCGGATTCTCATTTATGAAATCAGCGGGACTTGTATGGCCTCTGTTCTACACAGGCGTATTTTACCTGGCGTTTGTCGGGGTGCTGACTCTGGTATTTAACTATATTGAACGCAGACTGAGCTACTTCAGATAAGGAGGGAAATTATGGCGATTCTGGAAGTAAAACATATTGAAAAGCATTTTGGCAGGACGAAAGTTCTCAAGGACGTCAGTTTTTCTCTGGAAAAAGGGAACGCTCTGGCGATCATCGGTTCTTCCGGTTCCGGCAAGACTACCCTCTTGCGCTGTCTGAATTTTCTTGAGACACCCAGCGGCGGTACATTTTCCGTAGGGGGAGAGACGTTGTTTGACGCTTCTGTAAACAAAACGGAAAAGGAAGCGGCTCTTCGGAAAAAACGTCTGCATTTCGGGATGGTGTTCCAGTCCTTTAACCTGTTCCCCCAGTACACAGCTTTGGAGAATGTGACTCTGGCGGAAAAACTGCTGGCTCAGGAACAGCCGGATTTCAAAAATCATAAAAAAGAAATTTATGAAGAAATAAACGCTCACGGCAGGGAACTTCTGGGGCAGATGGGGCTGTCAGACAGGGCTTCCCATTATCCCCATCAGCTGTCAGGAGGACAGCAGCAGCGGGTTGCCATTGCCAGAGCTCTGGCTCTGAATCCGGATATTCTCTGTTTTGATGAACCTACATCAGCTCTGGACCCGGAACTTACCGGCGAAGTGCTGAAAGTTATCCGCGGTCTTGCGGAGAAAAAGACAACGATGATCATTGTAACCCATGAAATGGATTTTGCCAGAAATGTGGCGGATCAGATTATTTTTATGGATGACGGATACATTGTGGAACAGGGAAGCGCGAAAGAGGTTATCGATAATCCGAAAGAAGAAAGAACAAAGAAATTCCTCAGCAGATATAAAGCCGGGGAAAGGGAAGAATAGAAAAGATCATAAAAAGCAGAGCATCCTTTCAATGGTTCTGGAAAGGATGCTCTGCTTTTTTGTGTTTCCCGGAAAAACGGGTCCTGTGGGCAGAGCCGGATCACAGGGACATTTTGCCTATTACATGGGCGGTAACCTCTTCTCCCAGGAACATAGTGCCAAAGTTAGTGTTGGCAATATGGGGCGCAAGGGTATATTCCGTGGAAAATCCCTGCCCGGCACCCTGGCGCAGGGCCAGTTCTTCGGCTTCTTTTGCCGCCAGTTCTTTCGCGGCCTTTTCCGCATCTTCCAGGCTGTCAAAAACCCCTGCCTCAGGTCTTCCTGTAAAATAATATTCTTCCGGCTTGCCAAAACTGCTGCGCTCTTTGATCTCAATGGTGATCCGGGCGCTGATATTGCCTACTACGGCGCCAAGAGCATTTGCCACCGGGGCAAGAGAAGGAACCCGGCATTCTACTCCCAGCATTCGGGCTACATCCGGCAGGAATACGTGGATGGGAGCGCCGATGCCCACCAGGGAGGCGTTGATCTGAAAGGATGGAGCAAAGAAGGGGGAGGCTTCGCCGTGGCAGGCGGCTTTGTAAGCGGCTTCGTAAAGAAAATCCAGCTGCGTCAGCAGGCTTTCTTTCTGACGGGGAGCGCTGTCTTTCATTAAAATCCGCAGTACATTAAAGAAGATTTTCTTTTTTACTTCCGTATAAATCTGCCGGCACAGTTCATCCACAGAAATGGAAAGGTTCCGGGCAAGAAATTCCGCTGCCTGGATAGATGCTTCCCGGTCGAATACCTGAAAATCTCCACGGATATGCATAATATCAGTGGGAGTAAGGGCAGATTTCATGACGATATTTTCACTTTCCAGCCGTTTGACATCCAGCAGATAGATATCTTCGCCGATGGCGGAGGCGGCTTCGCGGATCAGCAGAGGTCCGTCTTTTAAAGCACGGCAAAACCGTTTCTCTCTGTCTGTATAATTGGGATTGTGGGAAATATCTTTCATCAGCACGTAAAATTCATAGAGATTTTTACTGTGTTTTGTCTCCATCGAATTTAAACGGTGAATTTTTTCTTTCATTTCCGGATACCGGGAGGCAAGCATGCAAAGGGGAATGCTGCGCACCGTATCCAGATAGAGCTGATTGTTGTAATCCCGGCAGATGGTGCTGTCGCCTCCCAGACCGAAAGTATCCACAAACATACCGTGGACAAAAGTCTTCCAGCTGCCGATCTGAATACCATTTGTAACAGTAACAGGCCGGCCGCCTTTTACAAGGGCGATGTCGCTGGTGGTGCCGCCCATATCAATGATCACCTGGTTTTTATCATTGCACAGTTCCATGGCGCCCATAATGCTGGCGGCAGGACCGCACAGAAGTGTTTCTACCGGCCGCTGACAGGCATAGGATTCGCTCATCATTGTGCCGTCGCTGCGAACAATAACAATAGGCCGGTCCAGTCCCATTTCATTCAGGGAGTAACGGATGGCCTCCAGAAATTCTTTGATCACGGGAATCAGTTTGGCGTTCAACAGAGCGGACGCTCCACGGCGGTAAATGTTGTATTCCTGAAAAAGCTCAAATCCGGTAATGCAGGGCAGACCCAGGGTTTCTTCAATGATCCGGCGGGCTTCCTGTTCAAATTTACCGTTGTTTAATTTGGCGTTCAGCTGGGTAATAGCTACACTTTCGCAGTCTGTGAACTCTGTGAGAAGATCCTTTTTGAATTTTTCCCAGTCCGGTTCCCGGATTCTGGAAGGATCCAATGGGATATCCGCCGGCAGACAATAGATCTCATCCACAGGGGGAAGACCGTAAGAGGGAGCGTTCTGAGCAATATCCTCAACAGTCATGCCGATAAACATCAGTTTTGCCCGGCCGCCCTTTCCTTCCACGCAGGCATTTGTGGCAAGGGTAGTGGACAGTGCGATGAAATCCACCTGATGAAACAGTTCCCGGGGAAGGTCTTTCATAACAGCGAGTATGCATTTGGTCAGATCTTCGTGGGTAGTCTGTGTTTTTGTATGGCAGAGTACGTGTTTGGCCTCCATATCATAAATAACGGCGTCTGTGCATGTACCGCCTGTATCAATACCTAATCCTAACATAAAAAGCACCTCCGGCTTATATACTGGTTTCAGTATACCAGCCGGAGGCGGTGTGATCTGAAAATTTTACTGCTATTAATAGTAAAAAAATTGGAATCTTATGATAGTATCTGTAA
>CAKNLF010000032.1 GCA_930989305.1 uncultured Roseburia sp.
AAAAACGGATCTAAGGTGAGCGGCCCGGTACCACTTCCTACAAAGAAAGAAGTTGTTACAATCTTAAGAGCTGTTCATAAATACAAAGATTCCAGAGAACAGTTTGAGCAGAGAACTCATAAGAGACTCATTGACATCATTGCGCCGACACAGAAAACAGTTGATGCGCTGTCAAGACTTGAAATGCCGGCTGGTGTTTATATCGACATTAAAATGAAATAAAACACTCAGCTGCTGGCAGGCCGAAAGGCGAAAATCAAAATGGTAAAATCCTGAAGGGTTATATATAGAAGCAACACATTCTTGGAGGAATCAACATATTCGAAAGAATTCATAGTGTTCCACTTATATACGACTGTTCTAGGATGAGCGCATAAAGCGCTCCGCTGTAGAGAAAACAGGAGGTAAAAAGAATGAAGAAAGCTATTTTAGCGACAAAAGTCGGAATGACTCAGATCTTCAACGAAGACGGAGCTTTAATTCCGGTAACTGTATTACAGGCTGGACCCTGCTACGTAACACAGATCAAAACAGTAGAAAATGATGGTTACAGCGCTGTACAGGTTGGATTTGTTGACAAAAAAGAAAAAGTAGTCAGCAAAGATGCAGCAGGCAAAAAAGAAGTAAGAAACAGACATGGTGTGAACAAAGCAGAAAAAGGTCATTTTGAAAAAGCGGGCGTATCCGGAAAGAGATATGTGCGTGAATTCAAATTTGAAAACGCTGCTGATTACAACCTGGCAGACGAAATCAAAGCAGACATTTTCGCAGCAGGCGATAAAGTGGATGCTACCGCAATTTCCAAAGGTAAAGGTTTCCAGGGTGCGATCAAGAGATTTGGACAGCACAGAGGACCTATGGCACATGGTTCTAAATTCCATCGTCATCAGGGTTCCAACGGCGCTTGCTCCAGCCCAAGCAAGGTATTCAAAGGAAAAGGAATGCCGGGACATATGGGAAGCAAAAAAATCACGGTGCAGAATCTTGAAGTTGTTCGCGTTGATGCTGAGAACAATTTACTCTTAATCAAAGGTTCCGTACCAGGACCTAAGAAATCTTTAGTAACGATCAAGGAAACTGTAAAAGTACAGTAGTCTTGACCAGGAAAGGAGGACATACAGATGGCTAACGTATCTGTTTATAATATGGAAGGCAAGGAAGTTGGCAGCATGGAACTGAATGACGCGATCTTCGGCGTAGAAGTAAACGAACATTTAGTACACATGGCAGTTGTTCAGCAGCTTGCAAATAATCGTCAGGGAACTCAGAAAGCAAAAACACGTTCTGAAGTTCGCGGCGGCGGAAGAAAACCTTGGAGACAGAAAGGAACCGGTCATGCAAGACAGGGTTCAACAAGAGCTCCTCAGTGGACCGGCGGCGGAGTTGTATTTGCTCCTACACCGAGAGATTACTCTTTCAAGATCAACAAGAAAGAAAAAAGAGCGGCATTAAAATCCGCTTTAACATCAAGAGTTGCAGACAACAAGTTTATCGTTCTTGATGAATTAAAACTGGATGCGATCAAAACAAAAGATTTCGTAAAAGTTATGAATAACTTAAACGTATCCAAAGCACTGGTAGTAATGAACGACAGCGATATCAACGTTGTAAAATCCGCTGCAAACGTACCGGGCATTAAAACAACAATGACAAACACACTGAATGTTTACGACATTCTGAAATATGATACAGTTGTTACAACAAAAGCAGCTGTAGAAGCTATCGAGGAGGTGTATGCATAATGGCAAACGTACAGTATTATGATGTAATCCTCAAACCGGTTGTTACAGAAAAAAGCATGAATATCATGGCTGAAAAGAAATACACATTTCTTGTTCATCCGGAAGCAAATAAAACAATGATCAAAGAAGCAGTTGAAAAAATGTTTGACGGAGTAAAAGTTGCTGACGTTAAAACAATGAACTGCGAAGGAAAGAAAAAAAGACGCGGTATGGTCGTAGGAAAAACAGCTAAGACCAAAAAAGCAATCGTTCAGCTTACAGAAGAAAGCGCAGACATCGAGATCTTTACAGGTCTGTAAGATGACAGAGCCCGGCAGTACGGGGCTGTGAAACTAGGCACAGTAAAGTGCGATAATAAAACATTTAGTACTCGAAAGGAGATTCATTATGGGAATCAAAACATATAACCCATATACACCTTCCAGAAGAAATATGACTGGTTCTGATTTCTCTGAGATCACAAAGAAAACACCTGAGAAATCACTTATGAGATCACTGGATAAACATTCTGGAAGAAACAATCAGGGTAAAATCACAGTTAGACATCGCGGCGGCGGTGCTAAAAAGAAATACAGAATCATTGATTTCAAAAGAAGAAAAGACGGCGTTCCCGCAACTGTTATCGGTATCGAATATGATCCGAACAGAACAGCAAATATTGCTCTGATCTGCTACGCAGACGGTGAAAAAGCATATATTCTTGCTCCGGAAGGCCTTACAGACGGAATGAAAGTTATGAACGGACCGGAAGCGGAAGTTCGCGTAGGAAACTGCCTGCCTCTGGAAAACATTCCGGTAGGTACTCAGGTACACAATATTGAATTATATGCCGGCAAAGGCGGCCAGATGGTTCGTTCCGCTGGTATGAGCGCACAGCTTATGGCGAAAGAAGGCAAATACGCTACACTGAGACTTCCATCCGGTGAAATGAGAATGGTACCTCTGAATTGTAGAGCGACTGTTGGTGTTGTCGGAAACGGAGATCACAGTCTGATCAATATCGGTAAAGCAGGACGTAAACGTCATATGGGTATCCGCCCGACTGTCCGCGGTTCTGTTATGAACCCCAACGACCATCCACACGGTGGTGGTGAAGGTAAGACCGGTATCGGACGTCCAGGTCCATGTACTCCATGGGGCAAACCTGCACTGGGTCTTAAGACAAGAAAGAAAAACAAACAGTCTAACAAACTTATCGTAAGAAGAAGAGACGGTAGAGCAATCAAATAAAACACACCCGCAGGCCTGAAACGGCCCTCGGGCGGGTGAATATAGGAGGTAAAATATGGCTCGTTCATTAAAAAAAGGACCATTTGCTGACGAGAGTTTACTGAAAAAAGTAGACGCTATGAACGCTTCCGGTGACAAGCAGGTGATCAAAACCTGGTCACGCCGTTCTACAATTTTCCCGCAGATGGTTGGACATACAATCGCAGTTCATGACGGAAGAAAACATGTTCCTGTATATATCACAGAAGATATGGTAGGACACAAACTCGGTGAGTTCGTATCCACAAGAACATACAGAGGACATGGAAAAGACGAAAAGAAATCAAAAGTAAGATAGTTTTGAAAGGAGGTTATATCTATGGCAAAAGGACATAGATCCCAGATAAAAAGAGAAAGAAATGCACAGAAAGATACAAGACCTTCAGCAAAATTATCTTTTGCTAGAATGTCAGTGCAGAAAGCATGCTTCGTATTAGACGCTATCCGCGGAAAAGATGTTGCAACAGCTCTCGCGATCGTAACATACAATCCCAGATATGCTTCAAGCGTAATAGAAAAATTATTAAAATCAGCTATCGCAAACGCTGAAAACAACAATGGTATGAAAGCGGAAGACCTTTATGTTGCAGAATGCTATGCGAACAAAGGACCTACAATGAAACGAATCAGACCAAGAGCGCAGGGTAGAGCTTACAGAATCGAAAAGAGAATGAGCCACATTACAATTGTGCTTGATGAGAAATAGGAGGTAAAGATAGTGGGACAGAAAGTAAATCCTCATGGTTTAAGAGTCGGCATTATCAAAGACTGGGACTCTAAATGGTATGCGGAAGCTGATTTTGCAGATCTGTTAGTAGAAGATTACAACATCAGAAAATTCCTGAAAAAGAAATTATACAGCGCTGGTATCGCAAGAATCGAAATCGAAAGAGCATCCGAACGTGTGAAAGTTATCATCCACACAGCAAAACCGGGTGTTGTTATCGGTAAAGGCGGCGCTGAAATCGAAAAAGTAAAAAAAGAACTTCAGAAATATACAGATAAAAAACTTATCATTGATATCAAAGAAGTAAAAAGACCGGATAAAGACGCTCAGCTTGTTGCGGAAAACATCGCTGCACAGCTTGAAAACCGTGTATCCTTCCGTCGTGCTATGAAATCCTGCATGAGCAGAAGTATGAAAGCAGGCGTGCTTGGTATCAAGACTTCTGTATCCGGACGTCTTGGCGGCGCTGATATGGCCCGTACAGAATTTTACAGCGAAGGAACTATTCCACTTCAGACACTGAGAGCTGACATTGACTATGGCTTCGCGGAAGCAGACACAACTTACGGTAAAGTAGGTGTAAAAGTCTGGATCTACAAAGGCGAAGTTCTTCCAAAAAAGGCAGCGGAAGGGAGCGATAAATAATGTTAATGCCAAAAAGAGTAAAACGTCGTAAACAGTTCCGCGGTTCTATGGCCGGAAAAGCTATGAGAGGCAACAAGATCACAAACGGTGAATATGGTATCGTTGCTCTGGAACCGTGTTGGATCAAATCAAACCAGATCGAAGCTGCCCGTGTTGCTATGACTCGTTACATCAAACGTGGTGGTAAAGTTTGGATCAAAATTTTCCCGGATAAACCGGTTACAGCAAAACCTGCTGAAACTCGTATGGGTTCCGGTAAAGGTGCGTTAGAATACTGGGTAGCTGTAGTAAAACCAGGTCGTGTATTATTTGAAATTTCTGGTGTGTCCGAAGAAATTGCCCGTGAAGCATTACGTCTGGCAACACATAAACTGCCATGCAAATGTAAAATCGTTTCACGCGCAGACTTAGAAGGCGGTGAATAAGATGAAGTCTAGTAAATATTTAGAAGAATTAAGAGCAAAAAGCGCTGAAGAACTGAACAATCAGTTAGTAGACGCCAAAAAAGAACTTTTTAATTTAAGATTCCAGAACGCTACAAATCAGTTAGACAATACTGGAAGAATCAAAGAAGTAAGAAAAAATATTGCCAGAATTCAGACCGTTATCACTGAAAAGGCAAACGCATAAATATCCTGATGGAAAGGAGAACCGGTCGTGGAAGAAAGAAATCTTAGAAAAACACGTGTGGGTAAAGTTGTAAGCGACAAGATGGATAAAACAGTTGTTGTTGCTGTAGAAGACAACGTAAGACACCCGCTTTACAAAAAAATCGTAAAAAGAACTTATAAATTAAAAGCTCATGACGAGAACAACGAATGCCGCGTTGGCGATAAAGTCAGAGTTATGGAAACAAGACCTTTATCTAAAGATAAAAGATGGAGACTTGTTGAAATTATGGAGAAAGCGAAATAAAAGGAGGCTGCCAGCATGATACAACAGGAAAGCAGACTGAGAGTTGCAGATAACACAGGCGCAAAAGAATTACTGTGCATCCGTGTTATGGGCGGTTCTACAAGAAGATATGCAAGCATTGGTGATGTAATTGTTGCTACAGTTAAAGATGCAACACCAGGCGGTGTTGTAAAAAAAGGCGATGTCGTTAAGGCTGTAGTTGTTCGTACAAAAAAAGGCGCTCGTCGTAAAGACGGTTCATATATCAAATTTGATGAAAATGCTGCCGTAATTATCAGAGATGACAAAACGCCAAGAGGAACCCGTATTTTTGGACCAGTAGCAAGAGAGCTTCGTGAGAAACAGTTCATGAAAATCGTTTCTCTGGCTCCGGAAGTATTATAGGAGGAACCTGACGATGTTAAAAATTAAGAAGGGCGACACTGTAAAAGTAATCGCCGGTAAAGATAAAGGCAAAGAAGGTAAAGTAATTGCCGTAAACGCGAAAAAAAATACAGTACTTGTTGAAGGTATCAACATGATCACAAAACATACAAAACCGAGTATGGCAAACCAGAATGGCGGTATCGTTCAGCAGGAAGGACCAATCAATATGTCTAACGTAATGTACGTTCACAAAGGAACCGCTACAAGAGTTGGTTTCAAAATGGACGGAGACAAAAAAGTACGTTACGCAAAATCTACAGGCGACGTAATTGACTAATTAAGAGAGGAGGTCCGGCAAGTTGAGTAGACTGAAAGAAACTTATCAGAATGAGATCGTAGACGCTATGATCAAAAAATTTGGTTATAAAAATATTATGGAAGTACCGAAGCTCGACAAAGTTGTTATCAACATGGGCGTTGGTGAAGCAAAAGAAAACGCTAAAATTCTGGAATCTGCAATGAAAGATATGGAAGCAATCGCAGGCCAGAAAGCCGTTACAACAAAAGCTAAAAACTCTGTGGCAAACTTCAAGATCAGAGAAGGTATGCCAATCGGCTGTAAAGTAACATTAAGAGGCGAAAAAATGTATGAATTCGTTGACCGCCTCATCAATCTGGCATTACCTCGTGTACGTGACTTCAGAGGCGTTAATCCTAACGCATTTGACGGAAGAGGAAACTACGCACTTGGTATTAAAGAGCAGTTAATTTTCCCTGAAATCGAATACGATAAAGTAGATAAAGTAAGAGGTATGGATGTTATTTTCGTTACAACAGCGAAAACAGACGAAGAAGCTCGCGAATTATTAACTTTATTTAACATGCCGTTTGCTAAATAAGACATAGGAGGGAATTTTAATGGCAAAAACATCTATGAAGGTAAAACAGCAGCGCAAACAGAAATTCTCTACCAGAGAATACAATCGTTGCAGAATCTGTGGCCGTCCACATGCATACCTTAGAAAATACGGAATCTGCAGAGTATGTTTCCGTGAGTTAGCATATAAAGGTGAAATTCCAGGCGTTAAAAAATCTAGCTGGTAGGCCGAATGATAATTTGTAAAGGAGGAAACACACTATGACAATGAGTGATCCAATCGCAGATATGCTTACAAGAATCCGTAACGCAAATACTGCTAAACATGATACAGTAGATATTCCTGCTTCCAAAATCAAAAATGCAATGGTTGAAATCCTTTATAAAGAAGGATACATTGAAAAATATGAGATCATTGAAGAAGGAAGCTTCAATACAATCCGTGTAACATTAAAATACGGCGCTGACAAAAACGAAAAGATCATTACAGGTCTTAAGAGAATCTCAAAACCGGGTCTTCGTGTATACGCCGGCAAAAATGAGATCCCGAAAGTACTTGGCGGTCTGGGTATCGCTATCCTTTCCACAAACCAGGGTATTCTTACAGACAAAGAAGCAAGAAAACTTCAGGTAGGCGGAGAAGTACTGGCTTTCGTTTGGTAGGCCGAAAGCAACTTAATGAGATCAAGCCGACGGCGCAGCACGAATTTAGTTGAGCGAACCACCCGCAGAAACGGGGCAGATTGAGAGTTTAAATAAAAATTACTGATACGATATATAATATTTCCTTGGTCCCGGAAACCGGGATTGAAGGTCGCGTTACAGACGATGCTGTAGGGCGAAAAATATGAAACGTCGAAAAGTATAATTTCACCGGAAGGTGAAACATACAGAAACCAGAAATGCAAGTCAGCGGGAGCTGACCAATACAGAAAACAGGAGGTACGGGCATGTCACGTATAGGAAGAATGCCAATCGCGATCCCGGACGGAGTAACCGTAACGATCGCAGAAAATAATCAGGTGACTGTAAAAGGTCCAAAAGGAACACTGGAAAGAGTGCTTCCTTCAGAAATGGATATCAAAGTTGAAGGTTCTGAAATCATCGTTAGCAGACCAAATGATTTAAAGAAAATGAAATCTTTACATGGTTTGACAAGAACATTAATCAACAACATGGTAATCGGTGTAACTGCCGGCTATGAAAAAACACTGGAAGTAAACGGTGTTGGTTACAGAGCTTCAAAATCCGGCAACAAATTAACATTAAACCTGGGTTATTCACACCCGGTAGAAATGATTGATCCGGAAGGACTGGAAGCAGTTGTTGATGGAAATAAGATCATTGTAAAAGGTATCGATAAAGAAAAAGTAGGCCAGTATGCAGCTGAAATCAGAGATAAGAGAAGACCTGAACCTTACAAAGGCAAAGGTATCAAGTATGCTGATGAAGTTATTAGACGTAAAGTTGGTAAGACTGGTAAGAAATAATTAAAGGAGTGTGACAGGAATGGTTAATAAAAAATCTAGAACAGAAACTCGTGTAAAAAAACACAGAAGAGTTCGTAATCATTTATCAGGTACTGCTGAAAGACCTCGTTTAGCAGTATTCAGAAGTAATAATCATATGTACGCTCAGATTATTGACGATACAGTTGGAAATACATTAGTAGCAGCTTCCACATTAGACAAAGATGTAAAAGAAGCATGTGAAAAGACTAATAACGTAGCAGCAGCAGCTCTGGTAGGTACTGCGATCGCAAAGAAAGCTTTGGAAAAAGGTATTACAACTGTTGTCTTTGACAGAGGCGGATTTATTTATCACGGTAAAGTTCAGGCGTTAGCCGATGCAGCAAGAGAAGCTGGATTAGACTTTTAACAAGGAGGAAACGAATTCATGAAACGTACTATTATTGATGCTAGTCAGTTAGAATTAAACGAAAACGTGTAACAAAAGTTGTTAAAGGTGGTCGTAACTTCCGTTTTACAGCTTTAGTTGTTGTCGGCGATGGCAATGGACATGTAGGCGCAGGTCTGGGAAAAGCAGCTGAAATTCCTGAAGCGATCCGCAAAGGAAAAGAAGATGCCATGAAAAAACTCATCGAAGTAAAATTAGACGAGAACAACAGTATTACACATGATATAACAGGAAAACATACAGGCGCTTCTGTACTGTTAAAGAGAGCTCCTGAAGGTACCGGTGTTATCGCAGGCGGTCCGGCTCGTAGCGTATGTGAGCTGGCAGGTATCCGGAACATCCGTACAAAATCTTTAGGTTCCAACAACAAACAGAATGTTGTACTTGCTACCATCAATGCTCTGGGACAGTTAAAATCACCGGAAGAAGTAGCAAGACTTCGCGGAAAATCCGTTGAAGAAATCCTTGGTTAAGGAGGGTATTAGTAATGGCAGATAAATTAAGAGTTACACTTGTGAAATCAACAATTGGTGCTGTTCCGAAACATGTGAAAACAGTAGAAGCATTAGGCTTAAGAAAACTGAACAAAACAGTGGAATTACCGGATAATGCAGCAACAAGAGGTATGATCCAGCAGGTAAGACATTTGGTAAAAGTTGAAGAAATCTAATTAAGATAAGGAGGTGCCATGATGGACTTATCTAACTTAAGACCAGCAGAAGGTTCAAAACAGAGTGATAATTTCAGAAGAGGCCGTGGACACGGTTCAGGAAATGGTAAGACTGCAGGTAAAGGCCATAAAGGACAGAAAGCTCGTTCAGGAGCGCCGAGACCTGGTTTTGAAGGCGGTCAGATGCCGTTATACAGAAGAATCCCGAAAAGAGGATTTACAAACAGAAACAGCAAAGAGATCGTTGCGATCAACCTTTCCGCTCTGGAAGTATTTGACAATGACGCTGTAGTTTCTGTAGATACACTGATCGAAGCAGGCATCGTTAAAAACCCGAGAGATGGTGTAAAAATCCTCGGAAACGGTGAACTCAGCAAAAAACTCACAGTTCAGGCAAATGCATTCAGTGCATCTGCAAAAGAGAAAATTGAAGCTCTTGGCGGAAAAGCAGAGGTGATCTAATGCTCCAGACAGTCCGTAACGCATTTAAGATAAAGGAAATAAGAGACCGGATATTTTTTACTTTACTGATGCTGGTTGTGATCAGGATCGGTACAGAACTTCCGGTTCCGGGCGTAGACGGTGAGTTCTTTTCAAATTGGCTGGAAAATAATATAGGAGATTCTCTTGGATTTTTCAGTGCGATCACCGGCGGTTCTTTTGAAAACATGTCGGTGTTCGCATTGAACATCACTCCGTATATTACTGCTTCTATCATCATGCAGCTGCTCACGATCGCGATCCCCAAACTGGAGGAACTGCATCGTGACGGAGAGGAAGGCAGAAAGAAGATCATCGCGATCACACGTTATCTGACAGTTGTACTTTCGCTTGTTGAAGCAATTGCCATGGTGATCGGATTCGGCAGACAGGGATATTTGCTGGAATTTAACGCGCTCAATGTGATCATGGTTATTGCGGCGCTGACAGCAGGTTCTACAGTACTGATGTGGATCGGCGAGCGGATCACGGAAAAAGGAATCGGAAACGGTATCTCCATCGTCCTGACGATCAATATCATTTCCAGAATACCAAGCGATCTGACCTCACTGTTTAATCAGTTTGTAAAAGGTCAGGAAATCGCCAACCAGGTATTAAACGCAGCGATCATTATCGCTATCATCCTGGGCGTGATCGTGCTGGTAGTACTGCTCCAGGGCGGTATCCGCAAGATTCCGGTTCAGTACTCCAGAAAAGTACAGGGCAGGAAACAGGTTGGCGGACAGATGACACATATTCCGTTAAAGATCAATACCGCGGGCGTTATTCCGATCATCTTTGCCCAGTCTCTGATGCAGTTCCCGGTTATGATAGCAACCTTTCTTGACAAAGGCGGCGGTGATGGGATCGGCAGCAAGATTCTGCGGATGTTATCCCAGTCCAACTGGTGTAACCCGAAAGAACCGATATACAGTATCGGTCTGATCGTATACGTGGTACTGGTGATCGCTTTCGCGTATTTCTATACAACGATCACTTTTAACCCGCTGGAAATTGCGGATAATATGAAAAAGCAGGGCGGCTTTATCCCGGGCATACGGCCGGGCAAACCAACCAGTGAATATCTGACCAAGATCTTGAATTATATTATTTTCATTGGCGCAGTAGGTTTAACGATCATTGCGATCATTCCGATTGTCTTCAGCGGATTTTTCAACGCGAGTGTTTCATTTGGCGGAACATCTCTGATCATTATCGTAGGTGTTGTCATTGAAACACTGAAACAGGTGGAATCCAAGATGCTGGAGAGAAATTACAAGGGATTTTTAAATATTTAGTGTTGTATTTAGTTGGAGATACCTGAAAAACAGGTATCTCCAATCGTGCATTAAATTTCTTTACACCTTAACCTTACACAAGACTATGGAGGGAAAAAAATGAAAATTATTATGTTAGGGGCTCCCGGAGCGGGAAAAGGAACACAGGCAAAACAGATCGCTGATAAATATGGGATTCCTCATATTTCAACCGGCGATATTTTCAGAGCGAATATCAAAGATGGTACAGAACTGGGCAAAAAGGCAAAGACCTATATGGATCAGGGCCTTCTTGTGCCGGATGAACTGGTCTGTGAACTGGTGGTAGACCGTATTCAGCAGGAAGACTGCAAGAACGGCTTCGTACTGGACGGATTCCCCAGAACAATTCCTCAGGCAGAAGCTCTGACAGACGCGCTCCAGAAGATCGGAAGCAGTATGGACTTTGCGTTGAATATTGACGTGCCGGATGAAAATATCATTGATAGGATGTCCGGAAGAAGGGCCTGCTTAAACTGCGGAGCAACCTATCATATTGTTAATATTCCGACCAAGGTAGAAGGTGTTTGTGACAGATGCGGCAGTTCGGTAGTTTTGAGAGACGATGACAAGCCGGAAACAGTTAAGAAGAGACTGGAGGTTTATCATACTCAGACGCAGCCGCTGATTGATTATTATGAAAAACAGGGTATTTTGAAAACTGTCGATGGTACACAGTCAATGGACACAGTATTTCAGACAATTATTGAAATTTTAGGAGCATAGGATTATGTCAGTAACAATAAAATCTGCCCGTGAAATTGAGCTCATACGGGAAGCTTGCAGGATTATAGGAATTATACATCAGGAACTGGGAAAAGAACTGAAGCCGGGAATGTCCACCCACAGAGTGGATCAGCTTGCGGAAGAGATGATCAGAAGCTATGGCTGTGTTCCGAACTTTAAAGGATACGGCGGATTTCCCGCGTCTGTATGTGTGTCGATCAATGAAGAAGTAGTTCATGGGATCCCAAGTAAAGAACGGATCATCCAGGAAGGGGATATTGTCAGCCTGGATATGGGGTGCATTTATCACGGATATCATTCCGATGCGGCAAGGACCCATGGCATCGGCGAAATTTCAAAAGAAGCGCAGCTTTTGATCGATCGCACGCGGCAGAGTTTTTTTGAAGGCATTAAATATGCAAAGGCCGGACATCATCTCCACGAAATATCCAATGCTATCAGCGATTACTGCGAAGGTTTCGGATACGGAGTGGTAAGAGATCTGGTAGGCCACGGCGTAGGAGCCCGTTTGCATGAGGATCCCCAGATCCCCAACTTCAGACAGAAGAGCAGAGGCATTAAGCTTCGGCCGGGAATGACATTGGCCATCGAGCCTATGGTCAATGCAGGCAGATACGATGTGGAATGGCTGGATGACGAGTGGACTGTAGTGACACAGGATGGTTCACTGTCTGCCCATTATGAAAATACAGTGTTGATTACTGAGGGAGAGCCGGAAATTCTTACATTGACAGAAGAAGAGAAAAAACTGATCGCCGGAAACGAAGAATAGATTCCGGGCGCAGGAGGAAATCATGACAGAAATATTTGCAGTGTCCACTTCCGGACATGACAAAAATAAGCTGTACGTGATCGTCGGCAAAGATGACCGATGGTTTTATCTGGCAGACGGAATAAGAAAAACGGCAGAACATCCCAAAAAGAAAAATGTAAAACATATTCAGGTTATAAAAAATGTGCCGGAGGAAATCCGGATTGTATTAAAGAGCAGCGATACTTTAAGTGACTTAAATATAAAAAGAGCAATTAAGCTGTATTTAAACGCGGAATGACCGTTTTCGCATACCGGAAGGTCAAAATCGCGTTTGCAGATTAAAATGTCAGCTAAAAGCAGGAGGAAAATTAATGTCAAAAGCAGATGTAATCGAAGTAGAGGGAACAGTGATCGAAAAGCTTCCAAACGCCATGTTTCAGGTAGAGCTTGAAAACGGCCATCAGGTTCTGGCTCATATCAGCGGAAAACTCCGTATGAACTTTATCCGTATCCTTCCCGGAGATAAAGTGACCATTGAGCTGTCCCCGTATGATCTGACAAAGGGCAGGATCATCTGGAGAGATAAATAATAAAAATTAAATTTTCGTGAAGAAAATCGGAAAGTGCCGGCATCAGCAATAGACAGGATATTGCTTTTGCCGGCCTTTTTTTAGTAAAATAATAGAAGAGTTTTCATAAGCGGAAAGGGGACAGGAAAAAGATGGCGAAAAAAAAGAAAGAAAAAAATGTACTGTATGGGCCTTCTCCTGGAGAGAAGATCGTTAAGATCGTGATCATTGCCGCGATCGTGGTGGCTGCGCTGCTGGTGATCTTTAAACTGGTAGTGCCTGCGGTGAAGGATAAGATCAGCGATCGGAAGGCGGACAAACAGACAGAAGAGAGTGTTCAGTCCAATGCTTCTGACGGCGGCGGGGACGTCTCCCAGGAAACTGCAGATGCAGGAAACAGCAGGGAAGAGTGCTATACGCCGAAACAGGAAAATATTATTTACGATGAAGAAACAGGAAGCGGTTATGTGAATAATATGGTCATCGTGTATGTACAGGACGGCACGGCACCGGAAAAAGTTGACGCTCTTGCAGAAGCGGTCAACGGGGAAGTGATCGGAAGTATTCCGGAACTGAATGAATATCAGATCCAGGTGGAGGCGGCAGAAGAAGAACAGCTGGAAGAACTGTGCACCCGGCTGGAGACAGACGAGATCGTGACAGACGCCAGAGTGGATGATGTCATCCAGACATCTGCGGATTATACGCCGAATGATAAGTGGGGAAGCTTTTTATTTTTCAAGGAGGACTGGGACGAGGAAGATCCGGGCGGCAAAAACTGGCATCTGGAAACTGTGAAAGTTCCGTCTGCCTGGAACCTGCTGGAACAGGAAAGCAGCCGTGTCAATAACGTGCCGATCGGTATTTTGGAAGCCGGGATATACCGGGATCACGAAGATATTCGGATTACCCAGGCGGCGGATCAGAATTTAGTTACCCAGGAGCATGGGACAGAAGTAACCGGGGTCGCAGGAGCGATCGCGGACAATGAAAAAGGTCTTACCGGCATTGCGAAAGATTCTGAGATTTTCTTTTATGGATTTGTACGTCAGGAAAGCGAGTTTGAGGATAAAAACCGGACGTCATGGACAATCCCTTCTACAAGATATGAAGACGGCATTAATGACCTGCTCAAGAGCGGATGCAGATCCATCAATCTTTCTTTTGGAGGATTTTCACAGGATGATCAGTATGCGGAAGACCACGGGCAATATTATGCGGATGTGATCTGCAGATTCATTCATACTTATGGGAAAAAATTCATGTTGGTCCAGTCTGCGGGAAATGATGGAAAAAATGCGAAGTACAATGCATTTTTCTGCTCGGTAACCGAGGAAACTGCCCGGGCGGCGATCAAGAGGCTGAATTATGGAAATGAAATGACCGTCGAAGATGTGATGGGAGCGAAAATGA
The DNA here is from genome assembly GCA_930989305.1 of uncultured Roseburia sp. Lineage (GTDB taxonomy): Bacteria > Bacillota > Clostridia > Lachnospirales > Lachnospiraceae > Brotonthovivens > Brotonthovivens avistercoris. The sequence continues at coordinate 14,408 of CAKNLF010000032.1, forward strand.
TCGTAGGCGCCGCGGATAAGAAAGAAAAGAAGGGTAAATATCAGCTGGCGGATTTTTCCAATTACGGTGAAAATGTGGATATCTGCGCTCCGGGAGTGGATATTTATACATCGAAAAAAGCGGAGTCGGCAGATAAAAGCAAATACGCTTCCGTGCAGGGAACGTCATTTTCCGCGCCTATGGTCACCGCCATCGCAGGCCTTGTATGGTCAGCTAATAATGATCTGACCGCGACCCAGGTAAAGGATATCCTCATATCCACAGGACCGGAAAATGTAACAGCCAATTCCTCTCATAAAAAAGAAGATCCCGGAAACGCATCCAGGACCTATCATATGGTAGACGCCGCGGCGGCGGTACAGAAAGCCTTTGATACAGAACCGGAAAAAGACAAGGATCCGGTAAAGGAATATGAAGACGCAGTAGATAAGACTATCGGCGATGGAGAATGGACAGAAAAGACAACCATGCGCATTGACATGGGCGTGAACAAAGACGCGTCTACAGCGGCTTCGCTCATTGAATGCAATTATAATCTGCACGTAACGGATTATTCCGCAGAGAATCCTTCCGCAGCGAAAGCGCAGGGCACTGCCACCGGATATCTGTTCGGTTCGCCGATGGATTACGATATCCGATATGCCGACGGAGTTACTACCTATACTATGAAGGCTCCCTTCCCGCTGTCCTATGATGTGCCGGGGGAAGCAAGCGTATTTGATTTTTCCATGATCTCAGACCGGACAGTCCAGGACGCTTCCATGAACGGACAGACAATAACCTTTGATCTGACCAAGGGCGAGATGCCTGACAGCAGTTTCAGCTTTATCACGGAACTGGCCCAGATGGAAAATGTAGAAATGGATCAGGCAACAGTCACCGTTAAAGTTTCCGATGACGGTATGCTGGATATGATCACAATGGATATCCTGGGATCCCTTGTGTACGGAGACGAATCTTTGGATACCGCTTTTACGCTGCAGTATGAGTTTGACGATTGACAATGGAGAAGCTGAAAAAAGAAGCAGGAAATTATTTCAAATAAAACAAAAAAGTTGTTGCATTCCGGAATAACGGGTGCTATAATACTAGCTGACGCTTTTGGAAAACCAAGGGAGTATTGCGCATATCTGCAATATATTTCCTGGCTTCTATTCAGCAGCATGAAAGACTGATACGGGGTCTTTTGTGTATATGTTGAGAAGAAAGGAGGACTTGCTGTGAAGGTAAGATCATCAGTAAAACCGATTTGCGAAAAATGCAAAGTTATTAAAAGAAAAGGAAGCATCAGAATTATCTGTGAAAATCCGAAGCACAAACAGAGACAGGGTTAATTATCATTTATTTTAGATAGATGATGAGAGCAGGTTGGAGACATCGCTTTAACTGCTTAATCCGTTCCTCACTGGAAGGTTCTGCCACAGGACGCCAAATTGGAACAGGATCTGTTTGAATCAAAAAAGGCCTGCAGTGGGGCCTGTTCCCATATCATGTGCGGCTGCAGCAAAATCCCGTAATTTTGCTGTTCATGAGAAAAGACGAAACACTGCATACTTTCTGGCTCTGATACCGAGGGAGCAGAAAAATATTGAAAAGAGATCTGGTTATGCACACATTTCAGATGGGGAGACCCAAGCTGCATAAAAAGATTTCTGACGTAACTAGAAGAGGACCGGTTCAGGTCCGGAAATAATTATGGAGGTGTAAACACACATGGCTCGTATTGCAGGTGTAGATTTACCAAGAGAAAAACGTGTTGAAATCGGATTAACATATATTTACGGAATCGGAAGAGTAAGCTCTAACCGTATTCTTGCGGAAGCAAATGTAAATCCGGATACTCGTGTCAAAGATCTGACAGACGAAGAAGTAAAAAGAATCAGCGCTGTAATTGATGAATCACAGATGGTAGAAGGTGATTTAAGAAGAGAGATCGCGCTGAATATCAAGAGATTACAGGAAATCGGATGCTATCGCGGTATCCGTCACAGAAAAGGACTTCCGGTTCGCGGACAGAAAACAAAAACAAACGCAAGAACAAGAAAAGGTCCTAAGAGAACAGTAGCTAATAAGAAGAAATAAGTATCTGACAGCCGTACTGCGGACCGCAGAACGGTACAGATGCGTGTTTTGAACTTGGCGCCGGCAGTATCAGGATATAACAGCGGTATTGCAGGCAGAGCGATATTCAAAATATTGAGAATTGAGAAAGTAGGTTAGTTTAGATATGGCTAAAAAAGTTGCAAAAAAAGTAACAAAACGGCGTGTTAAGAAAAACGTTGAACGCGGACAGGCACATATTCAGTCATCCTTCAATAACACAATCGTTACTCTGACAGATTCTGAAGGAAACGCATTGTCATGGGCAAGTGCCGGTGGTCTCGGATTTAAAGGTTCAAGGAAATCTACTCCATATGCAGCTCAGATGGCTGCAGAAACTGCTACAAAAGCAGCTCTTATTCATGGATTAAAAACAGTTGACGTATTTGTAAAAGGACCGGGTTCAGGAAGAGAAGCAGCGATTCGTGCCCTTTCCGCATGTGGTCTGGATGTTATCAGTATTACTGATGTTACACCGGTACCCCATAATGGATGCCGCCCGCCAAAACGCAGAAGAGTCTAATCAGGAGGTGTAGTCTAAGATGGCAGTAAATAGAGTACCTGTTCTTAAAAGATGCAGATCACTTGGCTTAGATCCGGTTTATTTAGGAATAGATAAAAAATCAAACAGACAGTCTAAAAGAGGCAATAAGAAGATTTCAGAATATGGTCTTCAGTTAAGAGAAAAACAGAAAGCAAAATTTATATATGGTGTTCTGGAAAAACCTTTCCACAACTACTACAACAAAGCTGACAGAATGAAAGGCATGACAGGTGCAAACCTGATGACAATTCTGGAAAGCAGACTTGACAACGTAGTGTTCAGACTTGGTTTTGCCAGAACAAGAAGAGAAGCAAGACAGATCGTAGATCACAAACACGTTTTAGTAAACGGAAAACAGGTGAATATCCCGTCTTATCTGGTAAAAGCCGGTGATACCATCGAAATCAAAGAGAAATGCAAAGGTTCTCAGAGATACAAAGACATCCTTGAAGTAACAGGCGGTCGTCTGGTACCGGAATGGCTTGATGTTGATCAGGAAAATCTGAAAGGTGAAGTAAAAGAACTTCCTACAAGAGAAATGATCGACGTTCCGGTAAACGAAATGCTTATCGTCGAGTTATATTCAAAATAATCATGTAAGCAATGAGCGATGCCATTCATATAAATTCAGGAAATTCTTTTTCCTGAGTGGCATCGCATAAATAAGTTAAGGAGGGACTTTGTAGTGTTCGATTTTGAAAAACCAAAAATTGAGATTGCTGAAATTTCAGAAGACAAGAAGTACGGAAGATTTGTCGTAGAACCTCTGGAAAGAGGATATGGCACAACCCTTGGTAATTCTTTAAGAAGAATTATGCTCTCTTCTTTGCCGGGCGCAGCAGTTAGTCAGGTCAAAATTGACGGTGTACTCCATGAGTTCAGTTCCATTCCTGGTGTAAAAGAGGATGTAACTGAAATCATCATGAACATCAAAAATTTGGCGTTAAAGAATACCAGTCCAACAAATGAGTCCAAAGTTGCTTACATTGAGTTTGAAGGTGAAGGTGTTGTAACAGCAGCAGATATCCAGGTTGACCCGGATATTCAGATCCTGAATCCGGATCTGGTGATCGCTACCTTAAACGGTGGTGTGGATTCCAAATTATACATGGAACTCACCATTACAAAAGGCAGAGGTTACGTAAGCGCGGATAAGAACAAAGGCGAAGATGTTCCTATCGGAGTCATTGCTGTTGATTCTATCTATACACCTGTAGAACGTGTAAATCTCACAATCGAGAATACGCGTGTAGGCCAGATTACTGATTTTGATAAACTTACATTAGATGTTTACACAAACGGAACTTTAGAGCCGGATGAAGCAGTCAGCCTGGCAGCAAAAGTATTAAGCGAGCATTTAAATCTCTTCATCGATCTTTCTGAAAACGCAAAAACAGCGGAAGTTATGATCGAGAAAGAAGATAATGCAAAAGAAAAAGTTCTGGAGATGAACATTGATGAACTTGAATTATCCGTTCGTTCTTACAACTGTCTGAAGAGAGCCGGAATCAATACGGTAGAAGAGCTGATAAACAGAACACCGGATGATATGATGAAAGTTCGTAATCTTGGACGTAAGTCTTTAGAAGAAGTTTTAGGAAAGTTAAAAGAATTGGGATTACAGCTGAATCAGGGCGAAGAATAAAAAACTCGCCTTGAGGTTATATCCTGAACAGGTGAAGTTCAGAAAAGAGATCATCACAGATCCTGATTTTTTATATACTCATATAGATGGCCGGAAATATAAGACCAACGAGCATTTTCCAGTCAACTCATGAGTGGACGAAACATAAATATGGCATTCGGCATATAAGACCAAAGATGCGTTGCCGGATGTTCCACAAAATGGAGGAAAGAAAATGGCTAAATATCGTAAATTAGGAAAAACATCCGATCAGAGAAAAGCCCTGATCAGAAACCAGGTTACAGCATTACTGTACAATGGCAGAATTATCACAACAGAAGCAAGAGCGAAAGAAGTACGCAAAGTTGCTGACGGACTTATCGCAGCTGCTGTAAAAGAAAAAGATAACTTTGAAGAAGTTACAGTAAAAGCAAAAGTTGCTCGTAAAGACAAAGACGGCAAGAGAGTAAAAGAAGTTGTAGACGGTAAAAAAGTTACTGTATACGATGAAGTTGACAAAACAATCCGTAAAGATATGCCTTCCCGTCTTCACGCAAGAAGAGAAATGCTGAAAGTCCTTTACCCGGTAAAAGAAGTTCCGGAAAAAGGCGCGGGCAGAAAGAAAAATACAAAAAATGTTGATCTGGTAGATAAATTATTTACAGAAATCGCATCAAAATACGTAGGACGTAACGGCGGTTACACAAGAATCGTAAAAATCGGACCTCGTAAAGGTGACGGAGCAATGGAAGTAGTATTAGAACTTGTATAAGCTGCAAGCCATGCAATAACAAAAGAGTCGGAGGACAAGCGGAGAATTTATTCTCCGGCTTGGCTTTCGGCTCTTTTGTTGTTATACGGTGCCAGCCGGCAGCGAGAAAGCAAAGCTTTCGAGCTGGGCATGGCAGGCAATTGGTAAAAAAGAGATACAGAGAGGATACAAAAAGTGAGTAACAGACAGTCAGACAGGACCAAAGCCAATGGATTCGCACTGATCCCCATCGGTGTTTTCCTGGTTTTATATGTAGGAAGCGGCATTTATTTTCAGTATATAGAAGGGCAGGATCAGGGGTTTTACGTTATGCCGGTGGTGGTGGCCTTTACCATAGCGATCCTGATCGCGCTGCTGCAGAACCGGAAATACAGTTTTGATGATAAGTTAAAGATTATGGCGGCGGGAATGGGAAATGAAAATATAGCGGTTATGATCATGATCTTTCTGCTGGCAGGAGCGTTCAGCAGTGTAGCTACCGCTGCGGGAGGATCTGAAAGCGTAGCGTATCTGCTGCTGAGCTTTATACCGGGAAGGCAGGTTGTTTTCGGTTTTTTCCTGATTTCCTGTATTCTTTCCATGGCAATGGGAACTTCCTGCGGCACCATTTCCGTGCTGGTGCCTGTTGCCCTGGCCGCTGCTGGAGCCGCGGATCTGAACATTCCCCTGATTCTGGGTTCAATCGTAGGAGGAGCCATGTTTGGGGATAATCTGTCCTTTATATCAGATACAACGATCGCAGCCACCAAAACACAGGGCTGCGAGATGAAAGATAAATTTAAGGCCAATTTTAAGATTGCCTGTCCCGCGGCAGTGATTACCGGGATGATCTTGCTTTTTACAGGGGGTACAGACGCGGCTGTTCAGCAGCATCCGTTTCACGTGTGGCAGGCGCTTCCCTATTTTGCGGTGCTGGTCATGGCGGTGATCGGACTGAATGTACTTCTTGTACTGGGAGCAGGGATTATTATGTTTGCCCTGGCAGGGCTGATCACTCAGCCGGGATTTGATATTCCAACCCTGTTTTCCAGTATGGGAGAGGGCACCAAAGGGATGTTTGAGACGATTATCGTAGCGGTTTTAGTAGCTGCCCTGGGAGAATTGATCAAAGAAAACGGAGGATTTGAATATATCCTTGGAAAGATCCGCAAAAGAGCGAAAGGGAAACGGGGAGGTCAGGCGGGAATCGCGACGCTGGCTTCTGCTATTGATATTGCTACGGGAAATAACACGGTAGCTATTGTTATGGCCGCGCCCATTGCCAGGGAGATCAGCCGGGAATACGGCGTTCCCCCTCAGAAGACGGCTTCCCTTCTGGATATTTTTACCTGTATCTGGCAGGGGATCATTCCCTACGGGGCACAGATGCTGATCGCAGTAGGACTGGCGGGGGCATACGGCGTCAGCGCTTTTGATATTATCCCCTATTTATATTATATATTTCTGCTGTTTATCTGCGGAGTGGGGGCTATCCTGATCCCGGAGCATTTCCTCCGAAAAAGAAAGGGAGATAGGGTGTCCGGGTAATTTCCTTTTCCTGTGGTTTGCGTTGTTTTTGCATGTGGAATCCATTATAATAAACATAGAATTGGCAAAGCCGAAACAGCCGGATAGGATTGCGGCTGTTTCAGGAGAAGGAGGCAGTCATGGACAAGGAAAAAAAGGATAAATTGTACATTCTCTGGACCAATGCGGATCCTGTAACCGCAAAGCTTATGGTTATGATGTACGCAAAAAATTCTCTGAAAAACGGATGGTGGAAGGAAGTCACCGTGGTCGTGTGGGGAGCTACAGTAAAGCTTCTGGCGGAGAATGAGGAGATCCAGAAGGAATTTTTTGAAGCAAGAGAACGGGGCGTTGAGTTTGAAGGCTGTATTGCCTGCGCTCAGGAGCTGGATCTGATAGAAAAGATGGAGGAGCTGGGGGTAAGACTCAGAAAATGGGGTCCTCCTCTGACCGAAGTGATAAAAAACGGAGAACATCTGATCACAATATAAATTCAGGAACAAAACAGGAGGCGTTTTACATTGAGCAGTCAGATATTTACAAACGAGCATATTTTATCATGGCTTCAGTATTTTGCGAAAAATGCGGAGATCGATCTGGAGAAAGTAAAAATATTAGATATTACAAGAAAAAACAAAAACCTGATCCCTACTGTGGAGTCTCACAGAGCGGTGCTGGTATTTACTCAGGCAGGGGTGCCGGATGTGTTTTACCGGATGTGGAACGCAGGGCTTGGCGAGTGTCAGGTATGGTATAACGAAGGGTCCGAGCCGGCAGGCGAGATGAAGCACGATAAAGTAAAAGATATGATCAATCACGGGATCAATGCTTCCGCGGGGATGCTGATCATTAACCCGGATGCCCGCAATACCTACAAGATCGGCATGGATAATCACAATTTCGCCAGAGGCTCCATTCACTATGTGGGAAGCGAGATCCGTTCCGTTATACTGAACAAGATGCATGTGGGACTTCAGGATGAAATCTGCGTGATCGGAGGCGAAAGTATTGCCATTGAGGCGGCCATTATAGCAAGCGAGGGAAGCGTGATCGCTGTGGAATACAACCAGAATGACCGGGCCACAATGGAGTCAAATATCGAGCATTTCGGACTTCATAATATTCATATTATCGATCATGTGGATGAAAAGACAATGGAAGGCTGTCCAATGCCATCTCTTGTATTTCTGGTTGCCTCGGCCAGTATGGAGCAGGAAATCGAGTGTCTTTTGAAATTAAATCCAAAGATCGAGATTGTTGTCTATACATTGGATTTCGGCGTAGCCGCGAGCCTGCCGAAACTTTTTGAAAAATACGGCGTACGGGATGTGGAAGTGATCCAGATCGCGGTGTCAAAGCTCAACGGGAAAAATATTTTTGAACAGCAGCCGGCTCCATGGATCATTTCCGGAAAAGCAGTGCGTCCGTAATGGCGGGAACCGAAAACCGGATCGTGATCATGGATTTTTCCCATGTGTATGAGATGGAGACTTTTTATAAGCGGGCGCAGGTGCGGTGGCTGGACTGTACGGATATGTCCGGGACGGACGGTTACTGCGATGAAGCCGGGAAAGCGGCTATCCGCAGAAAGATCGGCCCCCTGCCGCCGGAAGGGATCCATTTCATTGACGGGGGAAATTATCATTATGTCAGCGAGTTATGGCTGGAAAAGATAAAACGGGACTTTGCCCTGGCGGTGTTTGATCATCATTCGGATATGCAAAAACCGCTGTTTGGGGATATATTATCCTGCGGGTCCTGGATCTTAAATACGCTGGAGCACAATCCCTACGTCCGCCGGGTGCTGCTGATCGGACTGTCAGAGGAACAGGAGCAGACCATTCCGGACAGATACAAAGACCGGATCCGGTGCATCAGCGCGGATGATCTGAAGGAAAAAGATACCTGGAGCAGGATCAGCGGGCTGCATACAAGACTGCCGGTGTATATCTCTGTGGATAAAGATGTGTTAAGCGAACATGTTGTGGATACGACCTGGGATCAGGGGGATATGACCCTGGCCCAGCTGAAAGCGCTGATGCATCTGCTGATCCGGACGGAACATGTGATCGGCATCGACATATGCGGCGAGTGCACGGCTCAGCTTGACTCGCTGAGCGCCATCGAAGAAAACGACGATGTAAACCGGGCGCTGCTGGCGTTCCTGGACAAAGAAAAAGAGCAGAAAAGCAAAGGACGAAAAAGGTCTGGATCATAAAAAGGCAAAAAATGGCCGGTATGCAAAAGGAGAAGCCATATCCCTTTTGCGTACCGGCATAAAAATAGGAAAAAGAATTAAAGTCTGTTGGGGTTGTCCGTGATAAAACGGTATTCCGCTACGGAACGGTCAAAGCCCTGGATGTGAGTATACAGCCATTCAATGACTTTGTTGTTCAGCTGTTCTACAAAAGCAGGGGAAGGACCTTCTTCTTCCTCCAGCATGTGGAACAGATCTTCCACTGTATTTTTTAAAATAACGTGCTGTTTTTTATGTTCTTCGATGCCCGGATACTGAATTTCTTCCTGCAGTTTTTCTTCTGCGGAGAAGTGGTAATCCACATAGTCGCTTAAATAATTCAGCATTTTGACAGCGGTGATCTTTTCTTTGCTTGTTTCAATGCTTTTTAAAAGCTGATTGATCTTGTCGATCAGCTCTCTGTGCTGGCTGTCGATCATATCGTTGCCGGTGATCAGGTTATCTGTAAATTCTGCTCTCATATAAATACCTCCGCGAATTTTATGTTTTGGGTACAACTGTTGTCCTATACATTATCATAATATATTATCCGGGGAAATTCTACCATAAAAATTATTTTATAAAGGAGGAAATCGACCATGAAAGTGCTTGTGATTGGCGGTGTTGCGGCAGGGACCAAAGCCGCGGCAAAATTGAAACGGGAAAGACGGGACTATGATATTACGATCATTACCGAGAGCAAAGATATTTCTTATGCAGGGTGCGGACTTCCCTATTATGTGGGCGATCTGATCGAAACAAGGGATCAGCTGATCGTCAATACGCCTGAAAAATTTGAGGCGCTCACCGGCGTTCGGGTGGAGACCGGACGCAGAGCAGTAGAACTGGACAGCAGTGGAAAACGGGTAAAGATCGTTCATGTGGAAACAGGACAGGAAGAATACCGGGATTATGACATCTGCATCCTTGCAGTGGGAGCTTCTTCCGTTATGCCGGATCTTCCGGGGATCCATCTGCCCGGCGTTTTTAAAATGCGTACACCGGATGACGCCCAGGGGTTGAAAGACTGGATCCGTGAAAAACAGGTAAGGAGAGCCGCGGTAGCCGGCGGCGGGTTTATCGGACTGGAGATCGCGGAAAATCTCCAGAGACTGGGCATCGAAGTGACGGTGGCGGATCTGGCGCCTCAGATCCTGCCAAATGTGTTTGACCGTGAAATGGCGGATCATGTGAAAAAACATCTTCAGAAAAAAGGCATGCATATTCTGACCGGGACAGGCATCCGGGAGATCCTGGGCACAGACCGGGCGGAAGGCATCCTGACCGATACAGGCAGGATCCAGGCGGACGTGGTGATCATGTCGGTAGGGATCCGGCCAAACACGGCGTTTTTGCAGGACAGCGGCATTGAGATGTTTAAAGGGACCATTCTGGTAGACGACCAGATGCGCACCAATCTGCCGGATGTATACGCAGCCGGGGACTGCGTCATGGTGAAGAACCGGATCACAGGCAAAAGACAGTGGTCTGCCATGGGATCTTCCGCCAATTACGAAGGCCGGACTCTGGCTCAGATACTGGGCGGCGCATCCAAAACCTATCCCGGCGTGCTGGGCACAGGCGTGGTGAAACTTCCGGAACTGAACTGCGGACGGACCGGTCTGACAGAAGTTCAGGCAAAAGAACAGGGATATGATGTGGAGACCGTGCTGGCAGTGACGGATGATAAGGCACATTATTATCCGGACGCTTCCGCTTTTGCCATAAAAATGATCGGCGATAAAACCACCCGCAGACTTTTGGGTGTGCAG
>CAKNLF010000033.1 GCA_930989305.1 uncultured Roseburia sp.
ATCTGCGGTACAGCCCCGTCTCTCCTTCTTCAATAAATAACGTCAGATCATATTCGTTGATCCGGGTATCTTCATCAAAGTAATTTTCCCAGATAAAGCTTGCCTGTTCCCGGTTTTCACATATGACACCGTCTCCCAGCAGCTCCCGGTACTTGTACAGCGTATTCATGTCAAAAATAAAAATTCCCCCGGGATCCAGATAATTGTTTACCAGTGAAAATACTTTCAGCAGATCCCCTTCCTCCAGCAGATAATTGATGGAGTCGCAGACGCACACAACTGCTCTCACCGTTCCGTACAGTTCCAGCTCCCGCATATCCTGCTGCAGGTATAAGATTCCTTCGCCTCCCTGTTCTCTGGCAATACTGAGCATCTCTTCCGACAGATCCACGCCTATCATATCATATCCACGTTCTTTAAGAAGCCGGGTCATTTTTCCTGTGCCGCATCCCAGATCCAGCACCAGGCCCTCCCGGATCCCGGCCTCATCCAGGATACCGCACAGATATCCGCACCATTCCCCGTAGGGAACATTGTCCATAAACATATCATATACTTCCGCAAAACTGCTGTACGCTTCCATAAGTTATCCTGCCTTTGCTTTTATGAAAAAAGATTGGTAAAGAAATCTTTGATCGCCTGAAAAATCCTGGAGAAAAATCCCCCTGCCTCTTCTTTCAGGCTGTCCATGTCCAGCCCCATATCAGAAAGTTTATCATAAATATTCTGAGCCTGCTGCTTTAAATCCTCCAGATTCAGATCAATGCTGTCCAGCTTCTGCAGAAGTTCCAGAAGCTGCTGCTGCTGTTCCGGCGTCAGAGTAATCTCAAACTGCTGCTGGGCCTGGTCAATGGCGTCCTCCATTTCCTTCTGGGTGGAAATTTCTCCGCTGGCCACCTGCTCCTTCAGATTTGCGATCATACCTTCCACCTGTTCCGGTTCTTCGCCGCTTTCCTCAATTTCTCCGGTAACTACCATTTCATTAAAGGCAGCGTCCACATTATCCTGATCCGGCTCCTTTCCGGTCATTACAGAATAGGCTTCTATCACTCCGATCAAAGCCGCGGTCCACAATGGCCTGCGCATCTGTAATCCCGGCTGTGACCAGGGCATTTTCATACATGCCTGTTGTACAGTAATCAATATTTTTTGTAGTTACCTGGACGCCGCTTCCCTTTTTCCCTGCGATCACAACTACTGATGACAGAGATCTGGTGCCGATCTCGCTTTTCGGGATATAATCGTCCAGATATTTGTGCTCCTGATCGTTGGTAATATAAATCACATCGTATTCATCCAGCTTATCTTCATCTACGCCAAGAAGATCCAGCACCGTATCCCGCTGGCTGGAAGTCAGATCTTTTCCCAGAGCCAGGTATGGTTTGTCATTTTTCCCCACGACCACTTCCTGATCTGTGTCCGACGATGCCAAAACGGTTGTCCCCGTTCCTGCTGCCATAGTTCCCGCCATCAGCAGGATCAGTCCTTTTTTCCATATTTTTCTCATACATGCTCCTTTCCCTGAGGCAGAGCTCAGTGACTGTCCAGCCAGTCCTGAATATCCTGATATACCTGGCTTCGGTCCAGTTCATTTAATATTTCATGCCTGTCGTTTGGATACAGTTTTCCCTTTATATCAGAGACACCCGCCTCTTTGTATCTGCGGTATACCTGCCGGACGCCTTTCCCGAAATTTCCTACCGGATCATCCTTACCGGAAACAAAAAACAGCGGGATATTTTTTGGCGTTTTTCTCAGATTTTCTTCTTCCTGAATGTACTGAATGATTTCAAACAATACATCGTATCCGTTTAGCGTAAAAAGGAATCCGCACTTTGGACTTTCCTTATAGGCTTTAATATTTTCCGCGTTTTTACTGAGCCAGGTGGTCCCGTCTTTCAGTCCGGCGAATCTTCTGTAATTTTTTCCGAAAGCCAGAGCGGTGATCAGTCTGCTCCTGTGATGCCAGTGAAAGATCCCTGCCAGCAGCCTGCATAAGACTCTCCCGGCTTTCAGGGCTCCCTCCGGCTGGGCACCGGTCCCCATGATCACAGCCCCTGACAGTCCCTGGCCGTGTACGGTCAGATACCGTCTCAGCAGGAAAGATCCCATGCTGTGTCCCAGCATAAAATATTTCACCCCCGGACAGATTTTCTCTGTTATCTGTCTCAGAGTATGTATATCTTCAACAAGGATTTCACCGCCTCCCTGAGAAGCGAAATATCCCCGGTCCGCTTCTGTCCTTACTGAATCCCCGTGTCCCAGCTGGTCGTGTCCGGTGACCAGATACCCCTTTTTTGCCAGGAAACAGGCGAATTCTTCATAGCGTCCTATATGCTCCACCATTCCGTGAATGATCTGCAGGATCCCACGGACGGGTCCTTCCGGTATCCACCGTATTCCGTGTATAACAGTCTTTCCGTCTTTTGACGGATATTCAAACCGTTCCTTTTTCATGAAAAACCCCTTTCTTTTGGCCACAGGCCTAACAGAATCCTGAAATTTTCAGCTGCAGGGTTTCAAATCCCTGATAACAGTTTTTGTCCGGATAATAAGTCATATGCATCCGGATATCATCCATTCTTTTTCCTTCCATCAGTTCCTGTGCTTTTACCATACCATATTTTTCCGCCACCGATAACCGCAAATCATCGGGATTTCCAAAATAAACTCCTTCTATAACTCTGTGGTTAGCGCTTTCCAGCTCCATGCGTACAACATTTCTGTCCTTTCCCAGCACACGCGCATGGCGGATCAGGAGATTCCGGTCCGCGAAGACCGGCTTTTCGTTGCTTTTTCCAAAAGGCTCCAGCAGGGAAAGCTGATCTGTCAGTTCCTCTGTAATATAATCCACAGGCATAGGCACATCGATCACCACTTTGGGAATCAGGTCTTCCCCTGTCATAACGGTATTTTCGTTCAGCGCCTTTCTGAGGGGAGCGATATTTTCCTCTTTCAGAGAAAATCCCGCCGCCATAGGATGACCTCCGAAATTTTCGAACAGGTCCCTGCAGCGGCTCAGCTCATCAAACATGGAATAACATTCCGTAGAACGCCCGGAGCCTTTCGCCCCATGTTCCCCTCTGGTGATCACCAGCGCGGGACGACAGTAAGCTTCCCTGAGCCTGCCCGCCACGATCCCCGCAAGGCTTTCATGGCATTCCGGCAAAAAGACTACCAGCACTTTATCCCCTTCCATGCCATTTTCCTCGATCACTTTTTTTGCCTCTGTTACAGCCATAGCTGTCATATCTTTGCGTTCTTCATTGAGCGCCGTCAGTTCCGCGGCCAGTTTTCCCGATTCCAGCTCATCTTCACAAAGGAGCAGCCTCAGGGAACGTCTTGCTGTATCCAGCCTGCCGCTGGCGTTGAGACAGGGGCCGATCTTAAATCCGATATGATATGCTTTCAAAGTCCCCGGCCTGAGACCGTTTTGCAGGATCAGCGCCTTCATCCCCGGATTTTTTGTGTGATTGAGCATCTCCAGTCCGATTTTTACCAGGATCCGGTTTTCATCCTGGAGATCCATTACATCCCCTACGGTAGCGAATCCGGCGTTTTCCAGAAATACATCCGCCTGTGCCGGATCCACCCCCATTTTTTCATAAAGTACCTGTACAAATTTATATGCTACAGCCGCCCCGCACAGTCCTTTAAAAGGATAAGGGCAGTCCTCCTGTTTGGGATTGATCACAGCGTCCCCATTGACCGGTATATAGCGGATCTGTCCGTTTACTTCTTCATAGGGAATATCATGATGATCCGTCACCACTACCGTCATCCCCGCATCTTTCGCCATCTGCACCGGCTCCACCGCCGCAATGCCGTTGTCGCAGGTAAGGATAGTATCCACCCCATCCTCTGCAGCCTGCCGGATCAGATGAGCATTTATGCCGTATCCGTCCTTCATACGGTCCGGGATCACCACATCCGCCAAAGCCCCGCAGCGTCTCAGGGCCTTCAGCAGGATATAGGCTGCCTCCACGCCGTCAATATCATAATCTCCGATGATTCGGATCTTTTTTTTCTGCAGAATCTTTTCTTTTATGATTCCGGCCCCTTTTTCCGCGTCTTTCAGCAGGTGGGGATCATACAAATCTTCTTTTGTGCCGTTTAAATATTTATCAATGTCTTTTAAATCTGTCAGGCCTCTGTTGCGGATCACTCTGGCGATTACAGGATCAATGCCGAATCTTTTCCCTATCCCTTTAAAATCCGCGCTTTTTGCGGCCACTACCCATTTTTCTTTCATCAATCGTACTTCACTTCCCACAGGATCAAGCCCTGAGCAGGAGCTTTTGCTCCGGCTTTCTTCCGGTCCTTTGATTCCAGTATTTCTTCGATCTCTTCCGGACACCGTTCTTTCAGCCCGGTTTCCACCAGCGTGCCGCTTATGATCCTTACCATATTCTGTAAAAACCCGTTGCCCGTATAGATCAGGTCGATTTCCGGACCTTTCTTTTCAATCCGGATCTCATAGATCTTCCGGACCGTTGATTTTTTCATTCTCGGATTTCCGCAAAAGGCGGCGAAATCATGCTCTCCCAAAAGATAGCCTGCCGCCCTTTCCATAGCCTGCACATCCAAAGGCTCCTTCACCTGCCAGACATACTTTCTGTCAAACACATTTGGAACCGGGCTGTTCCAGATTCTGTATTTATAGGTTTTGGAGACTGCGTTCAGGCGACTGTGAAAACGGTCTGAAGCAAGTTCCGCTCCAAGGACCGCGATATCTTCCGGCAGATACCCGTTCAAAAGCGCTGTCAGCTCCTCCATATTCTGGTGAAAAAGCTCCGTCTCCTCTTCTTTTAATCGGAAATTAGCTACCTGACCTCTTGCGTGGACTCCTCCGTCGGTCCTTCCGGAGCCGTCTATCTCAATTTTTCTTCCAAACTGCCTGGACAGAATGCTCTCCAGTTTCCCCTGTATGGTCTGTTCTGTAGAGACCTGCCTCTGCCACCCTTTGTAGCGGGTGCCCTCATATTGTACTGTTATCCTGATATTTCTCATTTTTCCTATAACGAAAACGGAGGAAAATGACTTTTCATTCTGCGCATTTTCCCCCGTTTTTTGTTTTCC
The DNA here is from genome assembly GCA_930989305.1 of uncultured Roseburia sp. Taxonomy (GTDB): domain Bacteria; phylum Bacillota; class Clostridia; order Lachnospirales; family Lachnospiraceae; genus Brotonthovivens; species Brotonthovivens avistercoris. The sequence continues at coordinate 5,080 of CAKNLF010000033.1, forward strand.
TTTACTGATCTGTATCTGCGGAATTATCTGTGTCCGTGCTGCCCTCTGAATTGCTGTCTGTGTCAGAATCAGACTGTTTGCTTGTATCTACATATGATACTTTCGCGTTTTTGGCTGCTTCCGGAAGAGCTTTGTAATACTCGGCATAATTCAGGATCAGGTAATCCTTGCCGCCGCACTGTTTGATAAATTCACTTTCAGACATACCATACTGCTGAGCGTAATACTGTACGAAGCTGATAAACTCTTTTGAAGGGAGTTTGCAGTTCAGCTCTTTTACAAGAGCTTCCAGCACAAGTTCTTCTTTCAGGCTCTCTGTCAGCTGTTCTTCCTGGCTTGCCCGGAACTCTTCCTCTGACTGTCCGTACATATTCTGGATATAATCTTCCAGTTTCATACCGTACTGCTTACAGGTCTCTTCATAGGAATCCATCGCCTGCTGCACTCTTTCATCCAGCAGTCCCTCTGGGAATTTGATCTTGGACTCACTCACCAGCTTATCCAGAAACGCGCTCTGAATCTGCACGTCTCTCTGGTTTTCCATGCTGTCATTCATTCTCTGTTTGAAATCATCCACTGTATTCAGGCCATAGTTCTGTGAAAAATTCGACGCCACATACTCGTCTGTCAGATGATCGTAATCCATCTCTTCCGGAGTAGATACCTTATTGATGGTTACTTCAAATTGAGCGTCTTTGCCGGCTACTTCCTTGCCGCTGTAATCATCCGGGAATTTCAGGTTCAGCGTCACTTTTTCTCCGGCTTTATGTCCGATCAGCCCGTCTTCAAATCCGTCGATAAAAGTTCCGGATCCCAGGACAAGATCATAGTCCTCGCCGCTGCCCCCTTCAAATTCGGAATCATCCACAGTACCCACATAGTCAATGTTTACCATGTCTTTTTCTTTTGCTGCTTCATCCGTCTCCACATAATTCGGATACTGGGAAAGCAGATCGTTTGCCTGCGCAGTAATATTCGCATCTGTCACCTCATAAGATTTATCGATTTCCACCGCGATCTTTTTATAATCGCCCAGTGTCACATAATCTTCTACATCGTAATCGGTGCTCTTCAGCATATCCTTTGCTCTATAATTTCTCGGCTCATTATCCAGAGTGATCTCCTCAGATGAGCTGTTGCTTACTTCGTCCGCTCTGTTTCCGCATCCTGTGAAAACAACCGATACAGCCATGACTGCAGCCAGTAACAATACTAACTTTTTCTTCATTTTTCTGTCCTTTCGTCTCAAAAATTTCTTTTTGTCCTGTGATATGCGTTATGACATACCGATACTAAGATAACATAATTTTGTCCAAAAAGGAAGACTCTATTGATTTTTAAGACAAACAATGTTACAATTACCCGGATATCGAAAGCGAAATAAAGTAGGGAGGTATTGTATTGAGTCCATCAATTATCGTATTGATCATTGTAGCCGCAGCAGCCGTTGCCGTTTTGATCATCCTTTATATCCTCGGCAAGAGAATGCAGAAAAAACGGGACGAGCAGCAGGAAACCATAGAAAGCATGAAGCAGACTGTATCCATGCTGGTTATTGATAAGAAAAAACTGCGTCTGAAAGAATCCGGGCTGCCGGATCAGGTAATCAGCCAGGCTCCCTGGTATGCAAGACGTTCCAAACTTCCGATCGTAAAAGCGAAAGTCGGACCGAAGATCATGCTTTTCATTGCGGAAAACGAGATTTTTGAAGAGATTCCCGTAAAGAAAGAAGTAAAGGCTACTGTCAGCGGTCTTTATATCACCGGCGTTCGCGGTATTCGCGGACCTCTTGAAAAACCGGTCAAGAAAAGAGGCTTTTTCGCCAGACTTATGGGACAGAAATAAATACGAAAATGCAGAAGATCCGGCGGAGCTGAACCCTTTTACTTGTGTTCAGCTCCGCCGGATCTTTTATTGTCTCAGCGAAAATCCCGCGTCCTTGGACTGGATCCGGATCCGGATCTTGCAGTCCGCCAGTGGTTCTTCATTAATATCCAGGGCGTAATCCACCTTCAGCCTGATGGAATCCTCTGTTTCTTTCATTTCAAAATTGCTGGCGCTTATCCCCAGCAGGATACTGCCGTAAGGAGTCTCATAGTACGCTACATTTTTTTTATTTTTTTCAAATATCATATGCACGTTGGAGATTCCTTTTTTCGTAATATCCAGACAGTTTTCGTAAAGCTTGATCCTGTTTTTCGTTACTCCCTGGAATCCCTCCATGACTTCATCATACAGAATGTAGTGTTTTCCATTCCTGCAGTAGTACTCTCCGGAAGTGATCACTTCCACCGGCTGAGCTGACGTGTCGTCCGCAATCTGAAGGCCGCTGATAGTGATCAGCACATCTTTTGTCATAGGCTACTCCTCTATATGTATCAATTTTGTATTGTCAATCCCATAGGGAAGGATAGAATTGGCAAACTTCTTAAATTTCTCCGCCGCGTCGCTGACATAAAACTGATGCATATCCCCTGGAGGGATGCATTTGCCATCGTTTAGCAGACTGTTGGCTGCCAGCAGTTCTTTTAATTCTCTTGCCGTCTCATAAGCCGGATTCACCAACGTTACGGAATCCCCCATGATCTGACCGATGGTGGAACGCAGCAGAGGATAATGGGTGCACCCAAGGATCAGCGTGTCGATCCCGGACTCTTTTAAAGGCTCCAGATAACGGTTCGCCACTTCCACAGTCACCGGATCTTTCATCCAGCCCTCTTCCACAAGAGGAACGAACAGGGGGCAGGCTTTTCCAAATACCTGGGCATGGGGGCAGTGATGCCGGATCACTTTTGTATAAAGCTGGCTGGCAATGGTGCTCTCTGTAGCAATCACGCCGATCTTGCCGTTCTTGGTGGCCTCCGCCGCCACTTTTGCTCCTGGCTTGAGCACTCCGATCATGGGCAGCTCCTCCTGAGCCTGGATTTCTTCCAAAGCCAGCGCACTGGCTGTATTACAGGCCACTACCAGAGCTTTGACTCCTTTGGATTTCAGAAACCGTACGATCTGTCTGGAAAAACGGATAATGGTCTCCTTGGATTTGCTTCCGTACGGCACTCTGGCCGTATCTCCGAAATAAATGATCCGCTCATCGGGCAGCTGGCGCATGATTTCTCTCGCAACTGTCAACCCTCCTACACCGGAATCAAATACACCTATAGGGGCGTGGGCTATATCTGTCATTTGGACATTTCCTCTCATTCTTTTATCTTTTCCTGATCCTGTGTTTTAACACATTTTCGGCATATCGTATCTATTTTAACTGCTTGTTGCAAATTAATCAAGTAGTCCTTACCGGCGCTCTATCAAATGGTCAAGAAATTTCAGAAATCGGAATCGTATTTTATAATCTTTGCTTTCCATGACCACTTTATATTCCTCCGGACTCAGCACCTGTTCCAGCTTTTCTCCGTTTGTATCATTATCGATTCGATACATGCTCCCGGAAAAGCAGAGATTGGGATACATTACGCACCACCAGTTATGACCTTCTCCGCTCCCGATGGTGATTTCCAGCGCTTCGTATTCTCCTGCAGGCAGGACCGCTCTGCCGTAGGCCTTTCTGGGGAAACGGCTCTGCTCCAGCCCTGCCTCCACCTCATAAGCGTATCCCTTCTCCCTTATAACATTTTCGGCACACCGGCGGATCTCGTCCAGGTTGTCCTGTATGATCTGACGGCATTCCGTCATACTATCCGTATTTTTCAATTTTTCCTGCATCATTTCTCCTACCGCATCCCGCACCTGCAGTTTCAGCTGCTGATCCTCAGCGGTATCGCTGTTTGCCAGCACATGAAACCGGATCACCTTTCCGGCGATCTGCCGCTGAATCTGTCCCGCGTACAGCACCTGACTTGCCGTTATAGAAAATACCGCCGCCAGCACAGCTCCCAGCAGGATCCTCCGGAATTTTTTATCTCTGAAACATCCGGACAGTCCGGCGGCGATTCTTTTAAATCCGCATTTTTTCATTATACTTTCCTCCTGTCTGCTCCCAGTATTGACAGATTTGGAAAGGCTTAATCATCAGGCGGTCAGAAGTTTCAGTGAAAAACGGATATCTGTATGCAGTTTTTTTCCGTAAGCTTCCGGATTGTTCCGGTAAAGTTCCCACAGTGTTCTGTCATATCCGGCCAGTTTCTGAAAGCTGTCCGTAATATCCACTTTGTTTTGTTCCCGCTGCTTTGCGCAAAAATCATTCAGCATCGTCTGGATCTGTTCCTGGGCATAGCCCCTCAGCTTCTGCCTGTCTTTTGCCGACATGACAGTGCTTCCGGATATTTCCAGATTTCCCCGGATCTCCATTGTCTCCACGGGCGTCCGCCCGTTGTTTCCGTCCTGCGCAGGAGCTATGCTCCTCTCGATCCGGATATGGTTCACTGTAATATAAGTGCCGTCCTCCAGGGTCAGAGACACATATCTGGCATTTCCCATAAGCAGATCCGCCATCCAGGCGTCTTTGGCGGATACCGTGCCGTGATCGTGCATGGCGCTGTACACCCGGTACGCGGTTATTACCGGTTTCCCGTCTTTCACAGACAGCTGAGGGATCAGGGCGGTGCCCTGCTGCTGGGCATACTGGTCAATCAGATCCTTGATCGTTGTGATGGCTTTTTCTTTCCGGTCGTCCCTGCTTTGGACCAGCTCTTCCAGATAAATTCCAAGGGATTTTCCAAGTCCCATGTCCTTTTCAAAAATCCCGGACGCGTCGTCCATTACAAAAACACAGGTATTCCAGGCCATATTTTCGTTTTCAATAAAGTAGGCCAGCAGTTCTTCCATTTTTCCTGTTTTTGCCAAAACAGAGGTATCCAGCACAAGGGCTTTCAGATGGTTAAAATCCAGGACCCTGTCTGTATTTTCGGAAGCCTCCTGTTCTCCCTCAAACAGAGAACGGGCTTTGAAGGTCTCCATGGCGTCCGGGGAAGCGGCCCCTGTGCTGCTGTCATTTCCGGAGGTCACAGGCCAGGCATAGCTGATATCATATCCTTCTTCTGCCTGGGGAACTCCAAGTGCCAGAGGATACAGCCGCTGCTCCGGCTCTTTCAGCCCGCATCCGTTGAGCAGACAGGCCACCGCCGCCAGGAGAATGAGGAAAAGAACAATCCCGATCCGGATCTTTCCTGTTTTCCCTCCGGCTCCTCCCTGTCCTTCCTTTTTCTCTTTTTTCCCGGGCCAGATCCTGCCAGTCTGGAGCACGCCGTAAAAAATAAAAGAGTTAAACAGGGCAAAGAGACTGAAAAACCAGATAGCAGTCATCAAAGCGTCCTGTCTTTCAAACAATCCTCCCGGGATCTGAGCCATAGCCATCAGAGAAATGGCCGGATATTTCAGAGACATCAGCAGTTCCGGCTGAAAGATCCCAAGCAGGATCAGATACAGCCCAATATCCAAAACAGCTGTCCACCGGATGGCGCTCGCAGCCGCTCTGCCCGCCTCTTTTGGCTTTGCGCAGAAAGGAAGCATACACAAAGACAGCAGGCTAAGCATGAAAAATCCAAAACAGATCGCTGTCCCTAGGAAAAAATTCTTCCATCCGCAGGCAAATACCGGAAGCCAGTAGTCCGGATCCACATCGATGGCCGCTATGGCAAGCATGATCAGCAGCGGGATCACAAGAAACCAGAACAAAATTTCATAGATCCTGGCCCTGCATTCGATTCCTCTGGCAATGCCATATCCTCCTGCGGCAAGCAGCGTTACTAAAATGATCCAGATAAATCCGGCGTCAAGCAGCTGATTTTCAATGACCGCGGTAAGCAGGAAAAGCAAAAAACCCCCGGCCAGACAAAACAGCGCCAAAAGGAGCAGCGCTCTGCTTTTGATCCAGAACCGGCGGCCGTAAGAGCCGGCTTTTCCATTTGAAGGCTCATCCGCGCCCTCTGCCCCGGGGATCCTTCCGGCTGCCTGATCCAGCAGCCATTTTATAAGCCCCCCTGCAGCCGCCGCTCCAAGAGCAATGGCAAAGATCCCGTCTGTCTGGCAGAACCTTGCCATCAGTCCCGGCAGTATCAGACTGCTGATGCCGAAAAGCTCCAGGAACAGCAGCCGCTTCATCTGTCGTATAGAAACCTTACGGTTGTTTGAAAACAGTGTTCTCTCCCGCTCCATCTCTAACTCTCACTTTCTTTCTGATTTCTGTCCTTTCTGCGCAGCCGCACCCGCTCTCCCGGGCTGGCGTATACAGGCCGCCGGTTCAGGACCCAGGCAGGCGGCCGGATCAGGGAATCTCTTTCTCCTTTGCTTCCCTGTCCCGGACTTACAAACGGCGTCATATAAGGAATGCCGAAGCTTTCCAGATGGGACAGATGGATCAGCACCAGAAGCAGCCCCAGCAGGAAACCGTAAAATCCCAGAAAAGCGCACAAAAATATAAAGGCGAATTTTAACAGCCGGAAAGCTGTGGCGAACTCTTCATTGGGAATGGCAAAGGAACAAAGGGCCGTAAAGGCCACTACGATCACCACCATGGCGCTGACAATGTTGGCGTCTACCGCAGCCTGTCCGATGATCAGCCCCCCTACGATCCCAATGGTATTCCCCATGGCCCCCGGCAGACGCACCCCGGCTTCCCGCAGCAGCTCAAAAGCAAGTTCCATCAGCAGTATCTCCACAATGCCCGGGAACGGCACCCCCTGCCTTGCCGAAGCAAAAGACAGCAGCAGGGACGTAGGCAGAATCTGGGTATGAAAATTGGTCACCGCCAGATACAGCCCCGGCAGCACCATTGCCAGGAATGACGCCGCATACCGCAGCAGTCTGGTAAAAGAAGCGATTTCCCAGCGGTTATAATAATCGTCGCTTGTCTGTATAAAAGAATTATAATCCGTAGGCAGGATCAGCGCCGCCGGGGAATTATCCGCCAGCAGTACGATCCGTCCTTCCAGTATGGACATTGCCGCCCGGTCCGGCCGCAGGGTTGTCTGGAACTGGGGAAAGGGAGAATACCAGCTGCTCTCTGTCAGCTGTTCCACCATGCCGCTGTCCAGGATCCCATCGATTTCAAATCGTTCCAGTCTGTCCTCGATATTTTTCAGCAGGTCCGGATCTGCCAGATCTTCTATATAAACCAGATCCACATTTGTTTTGGACCGCACGCCTACTTTTTTTTCTTTTACTTTTACCTTCGGAGAGCGGATCCTCTTTCGGATCAGCGCCGTATTCATTTTTACGGACTCAGTAAACCCTTCGTTAGATCCTCGTATGACTTTTTCCGATTCCGTATCGCTGACCATTTTTCCCGGATATCCTTTGTCCGGGATCTTCAGCGCCTTATTGTAACCGTCCACAAACAAAATGGCGTCTCCGGAGAGCATCCCGTCTCCCGCCTCCTCGATTGTGTCCATAGGCGCCGCGTCGGAAATCCCCATACTGTTTTCTTCTACGCAGGCCAGCACGCTTTCGGAAGGAATTTCACACAGCCGGTTCAGGGTCTGTCCGAGAGCCGATTTTTCCAGCATCATATTTCCCACAGAAGTCTCGATATAGGCGATCATACAGCGCACTTTCATTTCTTTCCCAAGGAGCATCTGCCGCATCTTAATATCAGAGCAGTCGGAAAACAGCTCCTGATAATTTCGGATATTGATCCGGATATCTTTTACTACCGGATGCTGTCCCTTTGTATTTTTTTCCGTCAAACCTTCTCACCTCTTTCAAACAAAGCGACACCAATAATGAAAAAGAGGATAGGCCATGCCTATCCTCTTTTTGGTAGCTTATGCAGTTTTGATTTTTCTATCCCTGTTCCCGGATAATTTCCTTTACAGCTCTCTCCTGGTTTCTCAGATGCTGCTTTACAATTTTTGCCACCCGTTCTTCGTTCCGCTCCTCCAGCGCCTTTACGATCTCGTGATGTTCACGGATCAACTGTTCGTGCCGGTCTTTTTCTTTCAGATATTCCGTCCGGTAACGGTACATCTGCTCCCGCAGATTATTCAAAAGGAGCAGCAGTTTTGGATTATCCGCGGCTTTGTAAATGATATCATGAAAAACAACGTCCGCTTTTGCCAGTTCTACTACGTTATCCTCTTTTGTCTGCTCGTCAAACTCGATCATCGCGATCCGCAGTTCTCTCAGCTCCTGATCTGTGATCTTGCTGCAGGAAACCCGTGCCGCCAGTTCTTCCAGGACCCCCCTGATCTGCAGCACGTCCTCCATGTCTTTTATCGTCATTTTGGCCACTTCCGCCCCCTTCCGGGGAATGGTGATCGCCAGGCCCTCCTGTTCCAGCATCCGGATGGCCTCACGAATGGGAGTCCGGCTGACCCCCAGCTTGTCCGCAAGCTGAAGCTCCATAAGCCGTTCTCCGGGCTTTAACTCTCCTTTCAGTATCGCTGAGCGCAGCGTCTGGAACACAACATCTCTCAACGGCAGATATGCGTCCATATTTAATTCAAGATGTTTGGTCATTTCACTCTCTCCTGTTCGTAACCGGTCCGTAGACCGCTGTGCTTATCCTGTTCGTTGCTCTTTGCTGTTTTCTTTGGCCTGCTTGATATCTGCTCCGGCCGAAAGTTTAAAGATCCTATCTCCGGTTATTATGAATATCAGATGTATACAGATTTTTGGTGAGTCCGGACTGTTTTAACGTATCATAAGCCCTTCTCACGTCTTTTTCGCTCTGGAACAGGCCGAACACCGTAGGCCCGCTGCCGCTCATCATAGCGTTCAGAGCTCCGTTTTCTTTCATTACTTTTTTTATCTCCTCAATGACCGGATATTTGGGCACAGTTACCGTTTCCAGGATATTGCCCATATTCATAGCGATCTCTTTGAGATTTTTCTTTTTAATAGCGTCCGCTATGGCATCGATCCGGGGATGCTTTGTGCTTTCTGTAAGACGCAGGTTTTCATATACAAATTTTGTAGATACGGAAACCGGCGGCTTCGCGATCAGGACCGGACATTTAGGCATTGGCGGCAGCGGCGTCAGTATCTCGCCTACGCCTTCCGCCAGAGCCGTCCCTCTCATAACGCAGAAAGGAATATCCGCCCCCAGTCTCAGTCCCAGTTCCATCAGTTTTTCCTGTTTCAGGCCCAGCTGGAAGATCCGGTTCATTCCAACCAGTACCGCCGCCGCATCGGAACTGCCCCCGGCCAGTCCTGCGGCTACAGGAATAAATTTCTGCAAAACGATCCTGACTCCTTCTTTGATGTCAAATTCATCCCGCATCAGCTTTGCCGCCTTATATACAAGATTATCCTCATTTATCGGAAGATAATACAGGTTGGTTTCCACCCTGATCACAGGACTCTTTATTTTCTTGATCTCCACACGATCGTACAGATGTATGGTCTGCATGATCATACGCACGTCATGATAACCGTCTTCCCGCTTTCCGATCACATCCAGTCCCAGATTGATCTTCGCAAGCGCTTTTAAGCTTATTTCATCACTATTTGTTTTCCCGTGTGATGCAACCTTCTTTTTCATAACAAACTACCGCCTTATCTATTCAGATACTTCTTCAGGAAATCCAGCAGCGCGTCCATCTGCTCATCGGTTCCGATGGTAATCCGCAGATAATTGTTAATACGCGGCTTATCAAAGTATCTCACATATATTTTTTCTTTTTTCAGTGCCTCAAACAATTCTTTTGCCGGACAGGTTTCATGAGCGGCAAATATGAAATTGCTTTTTGAATCCGGGAATGTAAATCCCAGTTTTTTCAGTTCCTTTTTGGTCCGTTCTCTTGTAGCTACGATCTTGGACAGGATACTTTCAAAATAGCTTCTGTCTTTTACCGCTTCCGCTCCCAGCATCAGCGCAGCCTGACTCATTGTATAAGAATTAAAGGAATATTTCACATCATTCAGATACCGGATCAGCAGGGGCGAACCGATAGCATAGCCGATACGCATTCCCGCCATGGATCTTGACTTGGAAAAAGTCTGTACCACGATCAGATTGTCGTATTCCCCCAGCAGTTCCAAAGCGGAACGGGCTCCGAAGTCCACATAAGCTTCGTCTACGATCACTACAGAATCCGGATTATGATCCAGAATATCCCTAATGGATTCCAGCGAAAGTTCTACGCCTGTAGGAGCGTTCGGGTTCGGGAAAACAATCCCCCCGTTTTCTTTTCTGTAATCTTCCGGTCTGATGCAGAACCGGTCATCCAGAGGCTGTTTTTCATAAGGGATCCTCAGCATGTCCGCCCACACATCATAAAAAGAATATGTAATGTCAGGAAACAGGATCGGACTGCTGCCGTTGAAAAAAGTCATAAAACACATAGCCAGCACATCATCAGATCCCACACCTGTAAAAACCTGATCCTTTTCCACGCCATAGGCCCTGGCGATTTCCTCTGTCAGCACCGAGCAGGCCGGATCCGGATAAAGCCGGAACTTCTCCGCATCCATGGTCCGGAGCATTTTCTGAACGCCCGGAGCCGGCGGGTAAGGATTTTCGTTGGTGTTTAATTTAATCACATTTTCCACAGCCGGCTGTTCTCCAGGTACATAGGGAACAACCCTGCGGATATTTTTTTCCCAGTTTTTCATTTCTATACTTCCTGTTTTCTATTGCTTTTTCTTACTCTCAGACGCACAGAAAGCACCCGAGTATAATCACTATCGTTATTTTATCATTTTGCTGTATGCAATGCAAATTATATCCGCTTTTTTTACTCATAAACTTTACAAACCGGCAAATCTGCAACAGCTCCTATCCTTACCTGGGATTATTTCTGCCTCTTTGATTTTTGTTCCCTCAGTTTCCTTTACTGCTTTTAAAATTAACTTTTATTATCTTTTTTAACTTCAATTCTATAATTTTTACCATTTCATTGTATTTTTTTTATATTATGTTATACTGAATTTAGTAAATTATATTCAAATTCTGTATAACAGACAGGGTCTGGGTAATTTTCAAAGACACCTGCGGCAAAATCAACAAAAGAAAGCTGGTTTTTTATGGACTCTTATTTGTATAACATTGTAGAGCGTGAAACTGTCTGCGAAATGCTGGAATCCTTTCACGAGTGTGTCCGTCTGCCGGTTCAGCTGATCGATTTTCACGGAAAGATCCTGGAATCCTACGGCGAGCCTTCCAGATACTGCAAGATCATAGAAAAATACACTTCTGAAGATGATTCCTGCGAAAAACTGCATATCAATGCCAGTAAACGGGCCATTGAGCTGGGAGAAACATATATATTTTCCTGCCACGCCAATTTGAACCATATTGTCTTCCCTCTTGTAAATCAAAACACATTGTTTGGCTCCATTATCGTGGGGCCCTTTCTGATGGACGCTCCCGACTCCACCCTGGTGCTGGGTCTGGACAAGCGGTTCCATATGAGCACCACCGCGCTGCTGGATCTGTACGAGGAACTGGATTCCATTATCATCATTCCATCTAAAATGGTGACCCATATCAGCCGTCTGCTTTATTTCCTGTTTTCCGATCTGATCACTGAGGGAAAACGCAAGCTGGCGGACAACCGGAACAAACTGGTTCAGCAGTCCAGGATCAATGAATCCATTCAAAATCTGAAGAACAGTCCCCAGGGACAGGAAACTCCGTATCCTATGGATCTGGAACGGGAGCTTATTACCAAAGTAAAAATTGGAAACAAAGACGAGGCAAAAGCTATTTTAAACGACTTGCTGGGATACGTATTTTTTGCGGAAGGGAACAGCCTGGATGTAGTAAAAAACCGGGCTATTGAACTGTGTTCCCTGCTCTCCAGAGCCGCAATTGAAGGGGGAGCCACTTCCGACAGTATCTTCCGTATCAACAATCAGTTCCTTATGTCCCAGAGCAGCATCCGCACGCTGGACGAATTGTGCTACCGGCTTCAGGAAACAGTGGAAACTTTCACGGAATGCGTATTCAACTACATTCCCAGTAAAAACAACGATATTATCAAAAAAGCGATCCAGTATATATCCCAGAATTTCGCGTCCAGCATCACGCTGAAAGACGTAGCGGACCATGTGCATCTGAATCCCGCTTATTTTTCAACGATTTTTAAACAGTCTACCGGTTCGTCTTTTAAAGAATACCTGAATATGGTGCGGATCGAGGAAAGCAAACGTCTGCTGACCAACACCAACTATTCCGTGATCGACATCTCGGTAGCCACCGGTTTTGAAGACCAGAGCTATTTCTCCAAAGTCTTCAAAAAATATACCGGACTTACTCCGAAGCAATATCGGTAAGCAGGTTCTCCCTCCTCTGAAACAAAAGCGACAGGCAAAAAAAGGCCAGAATTGTTTATTCCGGTCTTTTTTGCTTCTTCATTTTTATATTTGTTCTCAGAAACTGCTATTTTGTCAGCAGCAAAAGAGCCTCGTCCGGGATAAATATCTCAATGGCCTCTTCCCGGGCATAGGCTGCCGCCCTTTTTTTATCCATAAGCAGACGCATCTGGTTTTTTCCATTCTCTGTGCATTGAAGCACCAGTTCCGACTCAAACTGCTGTTCCAGCAGTTTTTCTACTTTCATACAGCTTTTGTTAGGTTCTGCCAACATCCTGCCGGGGATTCTTTTTTCCGTATATTCCGCCTTGATTTCATGGGCTCTGGCGCCTACAAAGGCCAGATCATCCGGTACGTCCCGCTCAGTGACAAAGCGCATGCCCCAATCCGCGGCCTCCAGTTCATGAGGTCCCGTCTTTCGTGCAGCAGATATATTTCTGCATCCTGAGATTCTGGCCGCCGCTACAGTTCTGGGGTTCCGGAAAAATTCCTTTTTCTCCTGAATAGTCTCGATCCGTCCTTTGTTCACCAGACACACTCTGTGGCACAGATGATACACCTCGTCTCTGCTGTGAGAAACAAACAGCACTGTCTTGTGGACCTGGGAAAGCATTTCCAGCAATTCCTCCTCCATCTGCCACTTCAGATAACTGTCCAGTGCGGACAAAGGCTCGTCCAGCAAAAGAATCTCCGGCTGGGAAGCCATCATCCTGGCCAGGGCCACCCGCTGTTTCTGACCGCCTGATATCTGAGAAGGAAGCCGTTTTTCCAGGCCTGTCAGCTGAAAACGTTCCACATATTCCCGCACCTTATCCATAGGCGGTTTCTTTCCCATGCCTGACATAATATTTTCTTCTACCGTCATATTGGGGAACAGCGCGTAATCCTGAAACATATATCCCACTTTCCGCTTTCTGGGAGGCAGGTTGATCCGTTTTGCCGAATCAAACACTACCCTGCCGTTGATCACGATCCTGCCCTCATCTGGCGTCTCGATCCCTGCAATACATTTCAGAGTCATACTCTTTCCGCAGCCGGAAGCCCCCAGAAGGGCAAAAATTTCCTGGCCTGCCTCAAACTCAGATTCCAGATGAAAATTTCCGATCGTCTTTTTTATGTTAACTTCTATAGACATATCTTTTACCCTTTCTTACCACCGGTGGATATTTTTCAGATTTTTCCCGGCAACCACGTTCATGGCCACAATAATGCCAAAGGCGATCAGCATAATAATGATAACCCAGAATCCCGCAGTCATATAATCTCCGTCCTGAATGACCATGGCGATCTTCTGGGAGATCGTGGAAGTCTTTCCGGGAATATTCCCTGCAAGCATGGAAGTGGCCCCGTATTCTCCAAGAGCTCTGGCAAAAGTCAGGATCGTCCCTGAAATGATTCCCGGCCCCGCGTTTGGCACTACGATCTTCCAGAATATCTTTACGTCTGACATGCCAAGGGTCCTGCCCGCATAAATAAGATTAATATCCAGCTGTTCAAAGGCCGCTCTGGCGTTTCGGTACATCAGCGGGAAAGCGATCACCGTCGCCGCCAGGATACAGCCAGCCCAGGTCTGCACCACAGTAATGCCGAAAGTATCAAACAGAAATATTCCAAAGGGCCTTCTCCTGCTGAAGATCAGCAGAAGAAAAAATCCGGCTACCGTAGGTGGAAGCACCATAGGCAGCGTCAGAATTCCGTCCGCAACAGCCTTGACTTTTGGTCCCGCGTGGACCACTCTGTCCGCCGCGAATATACCGAGAAAAAAAGAAACAATTGTTGCCACCACGCCGGTCTTCAGAGATATCAGAAGAGGACTCCAGTCCAGTGATTGTAAAATATCAGCCATATTTTTCTCCTTTGTTTCCGGCTTTGTGAAAGCACTCCACTCTGCCGCTTTTCCTATACAGTGAAAAGAGCGTCAAAAATTCTTCCCTTTTTGACGCTCTATCAGTTTAACTTACTTTGCCGTATCCTGGCAAGTACTTTAGTGTTCTACATTTGTATCAAAATAATAGCTGTCAAAGATCGCTGCCGCGTCATCGGAGATCAGGAAATTGATAAAATCCAGAGCTGCCGCTTTTTCCAGGTCATCCGCCTGGGCGTTCTCTACCTGAGCAACCGGATAGATAATATCGCCGGTAAGATCGTACGGCACAGTCTCAAGGATATCCAGACGGTCTTCCAGTCCGTATGTATCGGAATAATATACCGTTCCCACTTCGTTGGAACCTTCCGCCACAGCGGAAGTAACAGCTGTCACGTTGGCGCACTCATTGATCTCAATGCCTCCCAGAGCCTGGGATACTTCCTGGGTTGTGATCTTGGAAACATCCTCTGTTTCCGGAAGCATTCCCGCATTTACCATAGCCTGACGTGTATATTTGCCTGCCGGCACGCTGCCGTCCGCCAACGCGAAGCTTGAAGCTTCCCCGATATTTTCAAGACCGGTTACCTTTGTTCCGCTGTCCTTATAGGTAACCACGCAGAGCTGATTGTTTACTACATTATATCTGGTGCCGTCCACTACCAGGTTGTCCTCCTTATCCAGCTGATCCATCTGTTTTTGGGCAGCTGAGAAAAAGATATCGCAGTTCGCGCCTTCTTCGATCTGTGTGAGCAGTGTGCCTGAACTGTCGTAATTTCCTACTATTTTTACATTGGGCTGTGTCTCATTATATTTTGCGATCAGCTCTTCCATAACATTGTTCAGACTGGCCGCCGCAAAAATATTCACTGTTGTCTGGTCAAATACATCCGAATTGCCTTCCGGCTGGGCAGAAGCCGTATCATTGGCCGCGGACGCCTGACTGCCTCCTTCTTTTCCATTACTTCCGCATCCTGCTAAAAAGGACGCTCCCAACACACAGGTCAGTAATACTGCAACAATTCTTTTCTTCATCTTCTTTCCTCCAATATTTTTTCTTCCGGTCTTCATATATATTTTTTATATTAATTTACCTGTATTGTACTTTTTCTCATGTGCAACTATACTTTATTATAATTTATTATAATTTATTTATATGTATTGTCAACATTAATACTAGATTTTATTTATGTTTTGTTATCTTTATTTTAGTTTAATCAATTCCATTTCTGCATGACAGCAAAATATCCCGACCGCAGCCTGCTTACAGGCTGAAGCCGGGATATCCTTTCCCTAAAACCGATTCTCTTTTTTGTATTTCAAAGGGGCCATACCCATTACCGCCTTAAACGCCGTAGAAAATTTTCCGGGACTATCATACCCCATCAATCCCGCGATCTGAGCTACATTCAGTTCTTCGTCCTGCAGCAGCAGTTTCGCCGCCCGTTTCATTCGGTATTTCCGCATATAAGCAAACACCGAATCTCCATACACAGCCTTAAAACAGCTTTTCATGGCAGTCAAAGGCAGTTCGAACATGGCTGACAGCTCCTGAAGCGTATAATGTCTGGAAATATTTTCCGTCAGCAGCCTGTGGATAGCCTTGACTTTTTCTACCTGAAATTTATAGAAATAAGGCCGCTCTTCCTTTTTATTTTCCACTTCCATACGATCCAGGTAAAGGAGCAGTTCCAGGATCTTTACTTCCAGATAATACCTCTTGAACCGTTCGGGAAGCTGATACATCTCTGAAAAAATATGCATCACTCCAGCCTCATTGGGAATCACAAACGGATGCTTGTCATTGCAGTATTTCCGCTGGATTTCATACAGATCCACCGGAAAGCCTTTGATCTGATCCGCAATGGATCTGGACGCCTCTTCCATCTGAAACAGGATCGTCATTCCCTGAAAACAATGAAGTGGGAATTCCGCGTGGCCGGTGTGATAGATCCTCCTTCCCACTTTTAAATCTCCCTCTTCAAAAAAAGAAAAAGCTCCGTTTTCTATTTCCTGTTCGATCCTTCCTTCTTTGCAGTAATCAATACATAATATATCGCAGTCCGGGCTGAAGCCATAGTCGCAGGCTTTCATATGATAATCACTGTATGTTACCATAACTCCCGGAAATATCCGGTAGCAGACCGACGTTCCGCTGCCTTCCTCTCCCCATACCCGGTCTATCCGGCATTCCTCATTATCCAGGATCGTTTCATAATTTTTCCCCGGCGGGCAGTTCTGTATCATTGCGCTCACCTCCTGTCAAAAATAACAGGCCGGGAATCACTTCCCAGCCTGCGTCGCTTTCATATTCAACCGTTCTGTATCCTGTTACATCAAACGTTTTCCAATCCTCGTCACATTATATCCGTCAATGGACTCGGCTTCACTGCGGAAACGTTCAGACTGTATGATTTCCACAATCTTCTGATATGGCTCTTTATCCAGATCCTCAGTCCGGATGACCATATCATAGCTTTCTTCTTTCAAAGGTATAAAATCAATGCCCTCTATCTGTCTGCTTGTTTTCTCATTTCCAATAGCAACATCCCCGCTGCCCCGCTGTACCATAGCGCCGGCAATCAGATGAGACTCCGCTATGTTATGATATCCTTTCAGCTGACTGCCGGATATTCCGTGAAGTTTGCACATCTCGTCAATGAACACCCGAATGCCGCTTCCCTTTTCCCGGTTTACCATCACCACATCGTCCCGCAGGAGATCTTCAAATTTGGTAATATTTTTCGGATTTCCTTTTTTTACATACAATCCCTGCCAGCGTTTGATCAGATGGAAAACAGCCACCTGTTCTCCCGGAAGCATCCGCTCCACATAGGGAAGATTATATGTATCCGTAGCGCTGTCCCACAAATGGCAGGTAGCGATATAATCCTCGTGCTGATACATTTCGTATAAACCGTTATAGCTGCCCAGAGGGGATCGGTACGCTCTGTAATTTTTGATCTTCATCTCATTGAACATGGCGCACAGGGCGTCCAGCAGAATATCCTGTCCGCATATCACAATATTGCAGTCCGCTTCTTCGGGCTTAATGATTCCCAGATATTCATATACATCTTTTTCCGTAATACGGAACTGTTTGCCCATTTTTGTCGCTTTCAGGTCTCCCCTTTTGATCATCTCATATACTGTGTTCTTTTTTACCTGAAGCATTTCCGCCACTTCAACCGGCGTCAGCAGTTTCTCATCCATTGCTATACCCTCCGTTCTTTGTCTTTTATTATATTGTATTTAAAAAGGGTATGCAACACCGTTTAAAACTCAGGACTCATTTTCAGCGGCTTCCTCTTCATCCTGTCCGCTCTGCTGTTTGGTACCTTCTTGGCTGTCCTTCTTTGTTTCTTCCTGATCTTTTTTCGTTTCTTCTTTTTTCTCCTCAGACTTTGACTTGTCTGCGGAAGAAGATTTCTTTACCTGCTCTGTTCCGGGAAGATTATATACCAGAACCGGATCTCCCGTTGAAATATTATTAAAGATTTTCTGTGCCGCGCTGTAAGGCAGATTGATACAGCCGTGAGAACCGTTTGTTTTATAGATGGTTCCTCCGTATGTGCTCCTCCAGCTTGCGTCGTGCATGCCGACGCCTCCGTTAAAAGGCATCCAGAAGGTAACCGGAGAAGCATAACCCGGTCCCCGCAGTACGGCGTCTTTATCCTTGTAAGTCAGGGCATATGTACCGGTAGGCGTATCGTATCCTTTTGCCAGATTTCCGGACACAAAATCCGAATCAACGATCTTCTGCCCGTTTTTATAAAAATACAGATGCTGAGCGGTCAGATTGATCTCCACGTAAGTGCTGCCGTAATCATTGGATCCGTGGCTGCTGGCTTTTCTGGAATAAACCGGCTCCCTGGTGACTTTTTTCTTTGCCTTTACATTTTCCTTCAAAGTCTCCAGCTCGCTTTCCTGATTCAGCTTCCAGCCGTAGTTTCCGCTGGGCACCGTTACCGTTGTGCCCCAGGACGTTTTTAATGTATGTCCTTTGTTTACCGTATCGTATTTTGAAGCAAGATCCGAGACAAACTCTTCCATGGCTTCATTATTGAAAGTAACTTTCATATTTTTATCTGTTTTCAGCCATTTGCTCATTTCTTCTTTGCTTACGGTAATATTCCCGGCGTCTTTCATATCATAGGTGATCTGAGCCTGGAGATAGGAATTCATCTGATCGCAGGCTGTTTTTACTTCCTCGGAATCTTCCGTATACACCGGATCCACATAACATCCTTCTTCTGACAGATCCAGTTTTTCATGAAGTCCGCTGATAGCGGATGCTGTTTTCTCAGTAAAAACTTCCTGATTGATCTGGGTACCGAATACCGCCGGCTGTATTTTAAATTTTCCGCTCTTATCATATACTACCTTTGCGTTTTCGGACTTGGTCATTTTTTTCTCGTTCATGCAGTTTAAGCTGTTCAGGCTGTTCTGCAATTTGTCCTTGTCATAGGACAGAGCGGTTTCTGTCTCATACTTGGTATCCCGTCCGATCTTGGCGATCCAGGTAAACCCTTTCTGTTCTTCTTTTAAGATCCTGTCGATTTCTCCGTCAAAATTCACTTTCAGGTCTACATCACTTCCCCTGACAGTTTCCTTCTCTCCGGTACGTTCGCTCAATTCCAAAGAATAACCTGCCACATCCTCCCGGATCATTTCTTCCACTTCATCCGCTGTTTTTCCGGAACAGTCCATGCCGTTGACAGTGGCTCCCGGCAGGAAGTGCCTGGTGAAATAAAATCCGACGATCAGATATGCTGCCGCAAGCACAATAACAACAGCCAGCACTATGAGCAATATTTTCCTTTTCTTAGGCTGTTCTTTCCTTTTTGTCATTAGCGTCTCCTTATCTTTTGTTTTACACAGGCCGGTATGATCCCCTTCAGGACCCCTCCCGGTT
>CAKNLF010000034.1 GCA_930989305.1 uncultured Roseburia sp.
ATAGCCGGAACCGGAAGACCTGCTGCGGCGATATTCGGAACAGCTTCCAGACCATTAGGACTTACGGTAGACGCGATAGCCGGGATCGTCATAGCTGCCATACCAAGGAAGATCCATGGCAGAGAAGACATGATGTTGAAGGAGCATCCTACGAATACGCCTTTCCGGCAGGAGCTTACGTCTTTTGCTGCGAAGAACGGCTGCATCATTGTCTGGGATACAGCGCCGGCTGTTGTATGTAATACGATAACCGGGATGATAACGCTGAGCCATACCGGCATCTGAGTCAGTGTGCTGACCTGGGTAAGAATATTGGAATATCCCATTTGTTCATATACGGCCTGAACGCCTTTCCAACCTCCGAACTGAGCCAGATAATTTACTGCTATAATAGCAATAGCACTGTAGGAAGCGATGATCATAACGATCGCGTTGATAACGTTCAGCCATGCCATCTGGAGCATGCCGCCGAAGAATACGTAGCATACAATAAGGATAAATCCGATGATAATCGCTGCGTAAATGCTCAGGTCAATGCCGCTGGCGTGACACAAGGTGTAGATGGCAGCGCCTGTTGCAACTGTCTCGGAGCAACCGATACCGGTCCATGTCATTGTCTGGAATCCGGCGTGGAACCATGCGATCTTTTTGCCGTATACTTTCTCCAGCGCTTCCGGAACTGTGGTGGCGTTCATTTTTTTGTAGATCGGTCCGATCCACAGCATTGCGATGGGAAGGAATACAGCGCCCGCGCCGATCGCCCACCACATAGCGCCTGCGCCGATGCCGGTGAATGCTGACCAGTCTGTAAATCCGCCGCCTGCGGCTTTTTCCCACAGGGACATGGTATGGCCGGAGCCCAATGGTGCGAGGACGAAGGTGAAGGTTACCATGATCCAACCCATACCGCCGCCTGCGTTGGCAAAATCTTCAGCAGATTTTACTTTCTTTTTTGCGTACATACTTGCCACGATGATCAGGGCGACAAAGTATACAACAGCAATTAATAGAGCCATTTTTCTTAACCCCCTTGTAAATAAGTGATATAGATAAATAAGTTCCTCTACTCGGTGTTTATTTTAAAGGGTATAGCAGTTATACAGTCAATAAAAAATAAAATAAATATAAAAAACATTAATAAGAAATAAACAAAAAAACGGGATTTTTTGCGGATCTTTTCATCCAGGATTTCCAAAGGAGACGGAAGAAAAAGAAAAGACTGTTATGCATATTGTTATAAAAAATGAAAAAAATGGTACAAAAAAATATGAAGCCGGGATGATTTGAAATGACAATGGTTCGACTGCAGGTAAACATGGTACTTTCAGAAGGAAAGGACTCAGGAAAAAACAGATAAAAGCCTTGACTATATAGTAACAATACAGTTTAAATTTTTTAGTGTATCATGTGCGAAAAATATGACAAAAAGAAAGGGGAAATGATTCCTTTCTATATTATATATGCACAGAATCCAGATAAAGAGATAAGATTGGTGGAGGTTATTTATGACAGATTTACAGGTAAAGTGTTTCTTGGAAGTTGCAAAATGCCTGAATTTTACAAAGGCGGCAAAAAATCTGTTTATATCACAGTCGAATATAAGCCGGCAGATCGCTTCCTTTGAAGAGGAACTGGGACTTGCCCTTTTTGACCGAAATACAAAAGGCGTGAAGCTGACGCTGCAGGGCCAGATGCTGGCGGAAACATTGTCCGAGATGGTTTCCGAGTGGAATCTTGTCTGTACCAGAGCGAAAAACTCCGTAAAAAAGTACAACGGATGCATTACCATCGGCTGTCAGCCCCATGACAAGTGCAACAGCTATCTCTCCCAGATCCTTTCCGGATTTCGGGAAATGCGTCCGGAAGTGCAGATCATAAAAGAGCGCTGTACCCAGAAAAAGCTGCTGGAAGGACTGAAAAACGATTATTATGACGCGATCCTCATCGCGGAACATGACGTAAAAGCGCTGCAGGGCATTGTAAAAGAAACCCTGTATTATTCCAGGGTGGGGATCGTGATACATAAGCGGCATCCTCTGTTCTACAAAAAGGAAGTGACCCTGGCGGATTTTAAGGACAGCGAGTTTTTGCGGTACTGTTCCACGGATCTGAAAAAGGAAGACGATTTTCTATACAACATCTGTAATTATTACGGGTTTGAACCCAATGTGGTGGCGGAGTTTGACGATTTTGAAGAATTTTTGTTCTCAGTGGAAATGGGAGAGGGCGTATCCCTTGTGTTTGAGGAGACGGAAGTGATCTCCAATATGAATCTGCGGTTTATCCCCATCAATGAGGATGTGCCGCAGAAGTATCTGCCCATGCAGCTGACAAGGAAGGAAAAGAACCACAATCAGGCTCTTCGGGACTTTTACGCCTACGCTCAGATGTATTCCAATATGCATGACAAAAAAGATTTTTAAAACAGGGAAAAACAGCTTGACTGTATAATCGCAATACACATTATAGTAGTGTTAGAAGATGCGAGATGATTTCTTCTGAAAATATCTGTACTGATATGGCTGTAAAAGCATACGCTTATTTTTCCTCTACTCTGGCGATGCAAAAAGCAAAATCACAGGTATCAAAGCTTACAAAAAACAAGGAGGTATCTTCATGGAAGGCGAAATTCGTTTGACTAACTCCAGTACCGGAGGTCCAGTGTTCGTATATGTAAAGGACGGAAAAATCGTTCGTATTACACCGATGGACTTCGATGAGACAGATCCGGAAGGCTGGAAAATCGAAGCAAGGGGCAGAGTATTCAAAGCTCCAAGATACACAACAATTGCACCGTTTACAGCAGGTCAGAAATCTATGATCTATTCTGACAGACGAATCCTTTATCCGATGAAACGTGTGGACTTTGATCCAAACGGCGAGAGAAATATCCAGAACCGTGGTATTTCCGGATATGAAAGGATCAGCTGGGACGAAGCAACGGATATCGTAGTAAACGAGATCAACAGGATCAAAAGAGAGAGCGGCCCGGCATCTATCATGTCAACACCTTCATCTCACCACTTATGGGGTAATGTAGGCTACCGTCATTCTACATATTTCCGTTTCATGAACCTTATGGGATTCACATACGCTGACCATAACCCGGATTCATGGGAAGGCTGGCACTGGGGCGGTATGCACATGTGGGGCTTCTCCTGGAGACTTGGATGTCCGGAACAGTACGATCTGCTTGAAGATGGTCTGAAATATGCGGAAATGATCGTATTCTGGTCATCAGATCCGGAAGTAAACAGCGGTATCTACGCTGCATACGAATCACACATCAGACGTCGCTGGTTAGACGAACTGGGTGTTAAAATGGTATTTATCGATCCGTTCTACAACCATTCCGCAAATATGTGGGGAATCAAATGGTTCTCACCGAAGGTTGGTACGGACCACGCTATTTCCTTCGCTATCGCTTACACATGGCTGACAGAGGGAACTTATGATAAAGAATACGTAAAAACACATGCTTACGGATTTGAAGAGTGGGCTGATTACGTATTAGGTAAAGGCGAAGACGGAATTCCGAAAACATGTGAATGGGCTGAAAAAGAATCAGGCGTTCCTGCATGTGATATCCGTGCTCTTGCCCGTGAATGGGCTAAGAAAAACACATACCTTGCTGCCGGTGGTATGGGCGGCTGGGGCGGTGCCTGCCGTGCTACTCATGGTATTGAATGGACACGTGGTATGATCGCTCTTGCAACAATGCAGGGTATGGGTAAACCAGGATCCAACATCTGGTCAACAACACAGGGTGTTCCGACAGACTATGAATTCTACTTCCCAGGATACGCTGAAGGCGGTATCTCCGGTGATACAGTAAACTCTGCTGCAGGATTTAAGTTTGCATGGAGAATGTTCGATGGTAAGACAACATTCCCGGCACCTGTAAAAGTTAACTGTGAATCAGGACAGCATATTCCGCGTCTGAAAATCCCAGAATGTATCATGAATGGAAAATTCGAATGGTACGGCAAAGGATTCTGCGGTAACGCTATTGAGACACAGATGCATCCGTATCAGTATCCGGCACCAGGATATGGCAGCATAAAAATGTACTGGAAGTACGGCGGACCGCACATCGGTACAATGACAGCCACAAACAGATACGCTAAAATGTATACATCTGAAAGCCTTGAGTTCGTAGTTAACCAGTCAATCTGGTTTGAAGGCGAGGTAATGTTCGCAGACGTTATCCTTCCTGCTTGTACAAACTATGAACGTTGGGATATTTCCGAATTCGCTAACTGCTCCGGTTATATTCCTGACAACTTCCAGATGGCAAACAACCGTGTAATTTCCTTACAGGCTAAATGTATCGAGCCTCTTGGAGAATCAAAATCCGATTACGACATTTACGCATTAATGTCCAAAAAACTGGGTATCTATGATATCTTTACAGAAGGCAAAGATGAGTTAGACTGGGTTAAACAGTATTACTATGCAACAGACTGTCCGAAACTGATGTCATGGGAAGATTTCTTCAAGAAAGGTTACCTGGTAGTACCGGACAATCCAAACAGAAAGAGAACTCCGGCTCTCCGCTGGTTCGCAGAAGATCGTGTACGCGATACTCCTGACTGGGGTCCTGCTCCAAACCAGACAGTAGGTCTGAAAGGATTACAGACAACAACAGGTAAAGTAGAATTTATCTCCACATCTCTGAAACGTTTCGAGGAACAGGGATTTGTTGATGAATATCGTCCTGCAATGCATAAATATGTTCCTGCATGGGAAAGCTGGCATGCAGAAGTTGCTAAGAAATACCCTCTGGGTATGTTATCACCTCATCCAAGATTCTCTATGCATACAATGGGTGATGCAAAAGATTCCTTCATGCTGGATATCAAAGACCACCGTGTACTTGTAGATGGATGGTATTACTGGATTATCCGTATGAATACTGTTGATGCAGAAGCTCGTGGTATCAAAGACGGCGATTTAGTACGTGCATACAACGACAGAGGTTCCGTAATCCTCTGTGCTCAGGTTGGTGAACGTGTACAGCCAGGTACCGTACATTCTTACGAATCTTGTGCTGAATATGCTCCGCTTGGTAAACCAGGCTGCTCCGCAGACCGTGGTGGATGTGTAAATATTCTGACACCGGATCGTTACATGTCTAAATACGCATGTGGTATGGCACCAAACAGTGCACAGGTTGAAGTAGAAAAATGGGATGGCGGTATTTACGAAATTTACTAAAATTTCGCAGATAAAGCCCGAAAGGAGAATTGAAGATGAAACAGTGGTATATGGTTATTGATGTCAGATGGTGCCATGATTGTAATAACTGCTTTATGTCCTGTAAGGACGAACATGTAGGAAATGACTGGCCAGGATATACAGCTGCTCAGCCACGTCATGGACATCGCTGGATGAATATTGAAAGAAGAGAACGCGGAAGATATTCCCGTAATGATTATTCATATCTTCCAATGCCTTGCCAGCATTGTGAAAAATGTCCGTTAGTAGACGCAGGATATGCTACAAGAAGAGAAGACGGTATCGTTATGATCGATCTGGAAGCGGCAAAAGGCAAAAAAGAAGTAGTGGATATGTGTCCTTACGGCGCAGTTTACTACAATGATGAAGCAGACATTGCTCAGAAATGTACAATGTGCGCTCACCTTCTTGACGATCCTGACTGGATCCCGGGTATCCCAAGATGTGCTCATTCCTGCCCCACAAAGGCTTTGAAAGCATATCATATGGAACCGGAAGAAATGGAAGTTATGATCCGCAACGAAGGTCTGGAAGTATACAAACCGGAACTTGGTACAAAACCGCACGTATACTACAAAAACCTTTACAGATTTACAAAGAACTTTGTTGCAGCAGGCGTTCTCGTAAATGGAGACTGCTATGAAAACGCAACTGTTACATTAACAAAAGACGGAGAAATTGTTGAGATCCAGAAAACAAACTTCTTCGGTGATTTCAAATTCGATGGACTTGACGACGGCAAATATGTGATTCACATTGAAGCTGACGGAAAAGAAAAAGACATTGATGTTGAGATCGCAGGCAAATCTCTGAATCTTGATTTTATCGAATTCTAAGATCAGATCACAGAGTATTTGAGACAACAGAAAAAACAGATTTTTCATGCCCATGCCGTTATCGGTATGGGCATGATTCGTATAGTGAAAAAGTAAACCCTCTATCTGGATAAGTGTCCCGGGAAAAATGTGATAGAATAGAAATACATAAGAGAACGGTTTCAGATCTGTGGATCGATGAGGTACCGGAAAAGACAAAGATATCAGGAGAAATAAGGAGAAAAACTATGAGCAAAATCGTAATTTTTAACGGAAGCCCGCGTATGGACGGCAACACATCAACAATCCTGCAGATGATCGAACGGGGGGCAAAAGAACACAATGCGCAGGTGGAGACCTATACGCTGTTCAAAATGAAATTCATGGCCTGTCAGGGGTGTTTCGGCTGCCGTCTCCAGGACGACTGCATGGTAAACGACGAGCTTCGCAAGGCGCTGCAGAAAGTAAAAGAAGCGGACGCGGTAGTGATCGGATCTCCGGTTTACTTTATGCAGGTGACAGGACCGGTGAAAAACCTTTATGACAGGCTGTTCCCGCTGATCGGGGAAAATGGGGAACCCCGTTTCGGCAAGAAAAAGATCGTAACCGTATATACGCAGGATTTTGATGATCCTCATGCTTTTGATACGTATTTTGACTATCTGGCACAGGGCATGTTCCCGGGATTCGGTTTTGTGGATGAAGACCGTATCGTATGCGTCAATGCCAACAACCCGGAAACAGCGGAAAACAACAGAGAGCTGAAACAAAACGCGTACGACGTAGGCCGTATGCTGGCAAATTTAAGCAAATAAAATAGTAGGGACGGACATGAAAAGTTTAGGATATGATTTTCAGAACGCAAGGGAAATTGTACTGAAAAAGTGCATGACAATGGAAACGGAAACCGTTCCGCTGGAAAAAGCGGCGGGCAGGATCCTGGCCAAAAATCTGACGGCAAGATACTGCGTGCCCCTGTTTGACAAATCGCCTCTGGACGGATATGCCTTTATGGCTTCCGATACCAGCGAGGCTTCCAGAGAAAATCCGGCGGAACTTACGATCGTAGAAGAAATCCCGGCAGGAAGCTGTTCGGCAAAAAGACTGAAATCAGGCACAGCGGTGAAAATACTCACCGGAGCGCCGATCCCGGCCGGAGCCACCGCAGTGGCAAAGTATGAAGAAACAGAATACGGGACAGATCATGTCAAACTGTTCCGGCCTTATCAGGAAGGGGAAAACATTATCCTGAAAGGGGAAGATATCTGTGAAAACCAGGTGATCGCCGCCAGAGGAGAACTGGTGGACTGCGCCCTCCACAGTATGATGGCTTCCCAGGGGATCACAGAAGCGAAAGTGTACAAAACGCCTTTGATCGGGATCATTTCCCAGGGAAATGAACTGCTGAATCCGGGGGAAACCTTAAAGGCCGGCAAGATCTACAATACAAACCGGTATATGATCGGCACGGCTTTGAAGCAGGAAGATATCAGCTCGATTTTCCTGGGCACTTCTCAGGACAACGAAGCGGAGATCGCCAGAATGCTTACGGAAGCAGTCAGCATGTACGACGTGGTCATCATGACCGGCGGCGTATCGGTAGGGACTTATGATTATACGGAAGAGGCTATGAAGCGGGCCGGAGCAGAGATCCTGGTGGACCGGATCTTTATGAAACCGGGTTCCGCCTGCTGCCTGGGGATTTTAAACGGCGTGCCGGTATTCGGCCTGTCCGGCAATCCGGCAGCGGCCATTACCACATTTTATCTGGTAGTGCTTCCGGTGATCCGGAAAATGGCGGGAAAGAAAAATTACCTGCCTCAGGAGATCAAAGTCCGACTGGATGAGGACTACAAAAAAGAAAGCAAAAATACCAGGATCCTGAAAGGCAAGCTGGACCTGTCAGACGGGACAGCGGTGATGCATCTGAATCAGAAGCAGGGAAACGGTATGGTAACAGCCATGTATGGCACTGATGTATTTGCAGTGGTGCCTGCAGGCACCAAAGAACTGAAAGCCGGCTGTATGCTGGACGCCTATATGATCTGAGGATCAGGCCCAGGCCGGCGGAAATGATATCCGGGTGAAGAACTATGAAAGACAACTATGGAAGAGAAATAACGTATTTAAGAATATCGATTACAGATGAATGCAATCTGCGCTGTCTGTATTGTATGCCGGAGGAGGCAGGAACCTCAGCAAAAAACTGCTGCCTGATGAGCGCGGATGAGATCGAAGAGATCGTCCGTCAGGCTGCGGCTCTGGGCATTTACAAGGTCCGGATCACAGGAGGCGAGCCTCTGGTGCGCCCGGATGTGATTGAAATATGCCGGAGAGTTTCCGCGGTGCCAGGCATCCGGGAACTGGCTGTGACCACAAACGGCATATTGCTGAAAGATATGGCTTATCAGCTGAAGGAAGCGGGAGTATCCCGGCTGAACATCAGCCTGGATACCCTGCAGACGGATAAATATACGAAAATAACCCGCAAAGGCAATTATGAATCCGTAGCGGAAGGCATAAAAATGGCGGCGAAAGCCGGACTTTCGCCTATCAAGATCAATACGGTGCTGATCGGCGGTTTTAATGACAATGAGATCCGGGATTTCGCGGAGCTGACAAGGAGAGATCAGATCGAAGTGCGTTTTATCGAACTGATGCCCATCGGGGCCTGCGCCTCCTTCCCCAAACATGCTTTTGTAAAGGGAGATACGGTGCTGGAGAAAATACCGGAACTGGTTGAAACAGAATGTTCCGGAGTGGCCCGGATGTATCAGTATCCGGACGGAAAAGGCCGGGTAGGCATCATCAGCGCGGTGAACCAGCATTTCTGCCTTTCCTGCAACCGGATCCGCCTGACCTGTGACGGACGGATCAAGCCCTGCCTGCACTCAAAAGAAGAGATCAGTGTGCGGGGGCTGAAAGGGGAAGAACTGAAACAGGCGCTGGAACAGGCGATTTTGCACAAACCGGCCCAGCATGTCAATCTTACATACGGGTATGTGAGCGAAACAGACAGGTATATGAATCAGATAGGCGGATAAAGGGAGGAACAGTAACATGCAGGATGAAAAGGCAAAAAAATCGGAATACATCAATGCAGGCATGAGCACCAAAGAAATGATGGTTTATACAAAAGTGAAGGAAGCGATCCTGAACAATGAATTTGAACCGGGCACTGTTTTGGTGGAACGGAAACTTTCCGAAAAATATAATGTCAGCCGTTCTCCGGTCCGCTACGCCCTGCGCCAGCTGGCAAAAGAAGGACTGCTGGCCGATGAACCGGGCAAAGGGATCATTGTTCCCACTTATACCCTGGAAGATATCCTGGAAGTATACGATCTGCTGGAGGTGCTCCAGGTATATGCCATCCAGGTGTCTCTGAAAAATTACGATATGATCGCGGACGCCACTCTGGGCCAGATCATGGAGCAGATCAAAAAGGAAATGGAAGCAGGGGAACTGGTAAAACGGATGGAGTGGGATGTGAAATTCCACGAATATATGATCCATTACGTATCCAACAAACGGCTGGATATGATCTTTGAGCTGCTGGTAAACCAGAAGCGCAGATTTGATATCACCTCTTTCCAGGATAAGGAACATGGTCAGCTTTCTACAGCTCAGCATGAAAAAATATACCAAGCGATCCTCTCCAGAGATACCCAGGCCTGCGTGGAGGCGATCAAAGCCCATTCCCAGTATATCAAACAGTATTATATCAACAAACTTGTAACAGGAAGGTATAACTTATGATGGAAATCCAGGGAACAAAGCTGTTTTCGCAGGATTATGAGATCGGCGAGACCGTTACTTTTTCTCTGTACCGGGAAGAACAGGAGGGCAGATGCACGACAACGCTGTACTATCAGTTCCCCGGTCAGGAACCGGTGGCCTGCAAACGCTTCTTTTATGACACCTGCGCGGAAGATTACAAAAGCCCGTATCTGAGCTGGTACAATCTGATCTGCTGTAGCAACAATTACGGCCCCATACCTGTGGTGGAATATATGAATCATGCGGTGCAAAATGGTAAAAAAATAGCGGCTACCATATATCCCAATGACGCTGGGGAATACATGGGCATTATCGGGGAGTTGTCAGAAGATTATTACTGTTATCCCTATCACCCGAGAGAATATCAGTATCTGCTCTATATCAGCAGAAAAGGAACCTTAAATGATTATTTTGATCTGGAACAGATCCTGAAGGTTTATGAAAGCTGCGGTATCCGGCTGGATAAAGAAAAAATGGAAGAATATTTTTCCAAAGAACTGTCCTTTTTCGGCAATGAGGAAGTGTGCCGGATACAGCTTCATGACTGCATTGGCCGGGAAGAACTGGCGGTGACCGGACTTTTGTTCGGATATCCGGTGGAAAGTACCATTGCGCTGATACGCAGAGATATTGACATGTGTGAATAATACATAATAAAAACAGTTAAATAAAGAGATAGCATAAAAAAGCCCCCTGCAAAAGATCCAAAAGGAATTTTGCAGGGGCTTTGTAATATAGGAAAATGGTATAGATGAGTATCATATAATAATGAAATCTGTTATCTGACCGCGTTTACAATACCGATAATGGCTACCACTACGATCACGATCACGCCGCCCAGCAGCTGAAGAAAAAGTTTGCGGCCTTTGGACGGTTTTTTTGGAGGCTCCTGCTTTGGGGAGCTTCCTTTTTTTATATAATATGCCATAATTATGCTTCTCCTTTGGTTTTATCCGGATCTTTCTTACGGATTGGAATCTGGATCTCGCAAAAATCCAGTTCATTGTCATCATCGTAAAAAATAGAATCCAGCAGACATTCTTCGTAAATATCTCCGGCAATCTCATAGTTGTTTTCTTTTACCCAGCTTAAGAGTTTATTGATATGGCTGGTTTCATAGGGCATGCCGAATTTGGGCATACAGACGTATTCTCCTTCCGGAAGGATGTGCAGTCCTGGCAGATCCGGGATATCATAATTGATCTGGCAGCATCCTCCGGCATGGTTTAAAGGCATTCCTTTTTCCACTTCGTCTTTGAAAAACAGCGCGCCCCATCTCCGGGAAGGAAGGATACCGTAAGCTTCCGATTCATTCCATATTTTCATAAGGGCGTAATGGAGTTCGTAGCGGGTATGATTGTCCTCCCGCCATTCATGGTAGAGGAAGCGCCGTTCCGGAAAGGTTTCGATGGTGGGCTTGTAATCAGCGTCCGCATAGGAAGTGGCGTTTCTGTATATCTGTACCCGTTTTTCAATGAGTTTTTTCTGAGTCTCCAGCTGTTTGAGCTGCTTGTCAATCTTATCATTCTGAGATTCCAGGAGAGAGATCGTGGATTCGGAATTGTTGTATTCATTGTTTTTCCGGATATCTTCCAGGGACATGCCGATGGCCCGCAGGAAACAGATTTCCCGCAGCAGAGGTATCTGCAGAGTACTGTAATAACGATATCCGTTCTTCTCATCAATGATCTCAGGCTTGAACAGATCGATCTTGTCGTAATAGATCAGAGTCTGACGACTGATATCGTGGATCTGGGCCATTTCTGAAATGGAAAGTTTTCGATTAATAGAAGAATACGTTATACACATGTTCATCACCTCTAAATATATAGACTTGTATCACAGATTACACAAAAGATCGGACAAAACAGGCAAACGAAAAAAACAGAGGTCATATTTTATCCGAAAAATAAAAACTTTTAACAATATAATAAATTGTTATCAGCATAACAGTGATGCAAGATATAAGTGGAGCAATGAAAAATATGCATAAAAGACTCCCGAAAATAAAAAGTCTTTTATGCATCTGCTACAATTCTTCTTTTTACTTTCCGGGATTCCAGCGGCGGAACCGGTGAAATTCGATGCCGAAAACGTCAAGGATCTTGCCTGTAATATGATCGGTCATGTCCTGAACGGTTTCCGGGAGATTGTAATAAGTCTGCATGGGCGGCATAATAATTGCGCCCATCTGGGACAAAGTGAGCATGTTCCGCAGATGGATGGTGTTGAAGGGCGTTTCCCTGGCTACCAGCACCAGCTTCCGGCGTTCTTTTAAGACCACGTCCGCGGCCCGCAGCAGCAGATTGTCGGAATAGCCGCAGGCAATGCCCGCCACCGTTTTCATGCTGCAGGGCACGATCACCATGCCTTCGGTTTTGTATGTGCCGCTGGCAATGGCGGCGCCGATGTTTTTGATGTCATATACTTCATCGGCCAGAGCCTGGATCTCTTCCAGAGAAAGATCCGTTTCCTGCTCAATGGTCTTTTCTCCTCCTTTGGATATGACCAGGCAGGTGCGCCAGTCAGGCTGTTCTTTCAGGGCTTTCAGTACGCCGATGGTAATGGGGACGCCGCTGGCCCCGCTGATGCCTATGATCAATCGTTTCATAAAAATCCTCCTGAGTAAATGAATATATCTGAGATATCAAATGCAAGATCGGGTATACATACTATACAGGAATCCCGCATTAAGAATCAATAGAAGTACCGGGTAAATTTACCGGAATGGAAAGCTGGCTGAAATCTTTGGTATGCTCTTCCGTATAAAAGGTAGTGTCCAGCATGCACTCATCCAGGGCGTCTCCTATTATAATGTAGTGATTTTCCTCGATCCAGTCCCGCAGGATGTCCAGATATTTGGTCTCATAGGGCATGCCGTATTTTACGATACAGGCGTAAAACCCTGCCGGAGCCGTAATGATCTCGGAATTGGGGATATGGCTCAGCCGTTTGGTGTATTCCGCCGGGATGTTGATATAACCTCCCGCCCCGTGCATGTAATTTCTGTTTATCACCGAATCCTTGGGATACCTGGCGCCCCATCCCCAGGCAAGGGGGATATCGTTCTGGGTGCATTCCCGGCGCAGGATCATATGGGTCATATGCATTTCCCGCCGGTCCACATCTTCCGTGCTCCAGGAACGGAACATGATCTTGCGTTCGGAAAACTGAGCGATATAAGGACGGTTCTGATGCTGCTGGACCGCCTTGATAAATTCATAATACTTGATGCGCTCATTGAGAATATTCAGTTTCTGCTGAAGCTCCGCAAGTTCTTTTTCAATATTCTGTTTGTTGGACAAAAGCAGTTCCATAGTATTGTCCAGGTTGCGGGAGTGGAGATTGTCAATGATCTCCTTTAAAGATACCTTGTCTCCTTTCAGAGAACAGATCTCCCTTAAAAAAGGAAGCTGGTAGAGGGAATAATAGCGATAGCCTTTCTCGTCAATATATCCGGGTTTGAATATATCGTGTTTGTCATAATAAATTAATGTCTGGCGGCTGATGCCGCAGATTTGTGCCAGTTCGCTGATTGAAAGCCAGTTGTGTTTCTGATCCATATGATTCCCCCGTTATATACAAAATAGAAAACTGTATATTTGCATTACCGATTAGTTACTGATTCTATTCTACGGTATGTTGCCACTATATAGTCAAAGGGTTTTTAATTATAAAAAAAGTATTAAATGCACAAAAAAATGTATAAAAAATTGTGAAAAAATTCTGCGATTTTATGCTTTCTGTATAGCAAGTATACTGGAATATAATAGGTCTGTAGGTTAAGGATATACGGAAAACACATGCGGTATACAAGCTGTATTGTATACGGCTACACATTTGGAATGCTTTTTTCAACTGATAAACAAGGATAAAGCAAAACAAAAAACAGAGTAGGGGAATCGGTGTTTTTCGAGTTTTCTTAGTTCTTAAAAAAGGAGGAATTATTATGAGCACTGTGAATGATTTACGTTCCGCTATTGAGCTGCTTAAGACAATACCGGGACAGTACGTTGAAACAGACGTAGAAGTAGATCCGAAAGCAGAGTTATCCGGCGTGTACCGCTATGTAGGAGCCGGCGGAACGGTTAAGCGTCCTACGCAGATCGGACCGGCTATGGTGTTCAACAATGTAAAAGGACATCCGGATGCAAAAGTTATCATCGGCGTTCTGGCAAGCCGTACGAGAGTTGCAGCTTTACTTGGCACAACTCCTGAAAAACTGGGCTTTTATCTGAAAGACGCAGTGGCAAACCCGATCGAGCCGATCGAGATCCCAAATGACAATGTTCCTTGTCAGGAAGTTGTTCATTACGCAACAGATGAAGGTTTCGACATTCGTAAAATTGTTCCTGCTCCCACAAATACACCGGAGGACGCAGGCCCGTACATTACCATGGGTATGTGCTATGCCAGCGATCCGGAAACAGGCATTTCTGATGTAACGATCCACAGATTGTGCCTGCAGAGTGAAAATGAGTTATCCATGTGGATCACTCCGGGCGCAAGACACATCGGCGCTTTCTATGAGAAAGCAGAAAAGCTGAACCAGCCCCTTCCGATTTCTATCAGCATTGGTGTAGATCCGGCCATCGAACTGGCAGCAGGCTTTGAGCCGCCTACAACGCCCATCGGATACAACGAGTTGGCAGCAGCAGGCGCCATCCGCCAGAAACCGGTTGAATTATGCTCCTGCCTGACGATCAAAGAAAAAGCGATCGCAAACGCGGAATACGTAATCGAAGGCGAACTGATGCCTCATGACAGAGTTCCGGAAGACCGTTCTTCAGGAACAGGCAAAGCAATGCCGGAGTTCCCGGGCTATACAGGACCGGCTCCGATGGTTCCGATCATCAAGGTAAAAGCGGTTACACACAGAAAGAACCCGATCTTACAGACAACCATCGGACCGAGCGAAGAACATGTACATATGGCGGGACTTCCTACAGAAGCAAGTATCCTCAGCATGGTAGAAAGAGCTATGCCGGGACGTCTTCTGAACGTATACGCGCATTCCGCAGGCGGCGGAAAATACATGGCTGTTCTTCAGTTTAAGAAATCTATGCCAAGCGATGAAGGACGTCAGCGTCAGGCTGCCCTCCTTGCATTCTCCGCGTTCCCGGAATTAAAACATGTTATCCTGGTAGACGAAGATGTAGATCCGTTTGACAGCAATGACGTGCTCTGGGCGCTGAATACACGTTATCAGGGAAATGTTGACACGATCTTTATCCCGGGCGTAAGATGCCATCCGCTGGATCCGTCTGAGACAACAGCATATGATGTCAACATCAAAGATAAAGGTATTTCTTGCAAAACAATTTTCGACTGCACTGTACCGTACAATCTGAAAGACCAGTTCACAAGATCCAAATTCATGGAAGTGGATCCGAAGAAATGGCTGCCGGATATGTTTTAAGACAGTTGCTCTGGAATAAGAGATCTGAAACTGACCGGGCTGCGTATCAGGGAGAGTATCCGGAGCTGATCCGGATATACCGCAGCCTGGCCGGTAAATTTGAATAAGCTGATTAATAAAAGGAGATTGAAAATGTCTAGTGTAAAGAAAGAGTACATACATTATCTCATAGCCCTTATTATCGGAATCGTTATCTGGTTCGCACTTCCGGCTTCTAATGGTCTGACAGACATTGGTGTGCATGTAATCGCGATCCTGATTCCGGTACTGTATCTGTGGCTGACAACAAATACACATTGGACCTGCTTCCTGGCTCTGGCTCTGCTTGTTATGACACAGGCTATGACCGCAAACGAAGTATGGGCAGGATCCATGGGTCACTTCGTAGTTATCACCGTCCTTGCATACATGCTGTTAAACATCTGTCTGAAACAAACAGGTGTTATTAACAAAATTGCTATCTGGTTCGTTACCAGAAAGTTCGTACAGGGCAGACCGTATGCGTTTATGGCAATGTTCTTTGCTTCCAACGTAATCATCGGTATGTTCATGGATAACCTGTCTCTGGCAGTTATCTACATTGGTATTACAGGCGTTCTCTGTGAAGAGATCGGCGTTAAGAAAGGCGATCCTTTCTACACATGTATGTTCACAGGTGTTATGTGGGGCAACGTTATTCTTTCTATCGCTTCCCCAATCGCGCATGCACTGCCAAATATCATCATGGGTTCTGCACAGGCACAGCTTGGCATTACGATCACATATGGCCAGTGGCTGATCGTCGGTATTCCGTTCGCAATACTGTGCTACGCAGCTATCATGCTGGTTGTTCTGATCTGGAGACCGGATACTACAGCGTTCAAAAACTTTGATGTAGAAGCAGTTAAGAAAAAATACCCGCCACTGGATGCAAGAGGAAAATTCTCAGCTTTCATCTTTGTGCTGGTAGTTATCTTTGTATTGGCTCCTTCTATTCTGAAAGATGTAAGCCCATTCTTCGCTTACCTGAATAATATCGGCGTAGTTATCCCGGCTCTTCTGGCTATTGTTGTACTTGCTCTGGTACGTATGGACGGCAAACCGATCCTGAATGTGCCGGTTGCTATGAAAGAAGTTGCATGGCCTCCAATCATCTTCGCAGGTACCGTATCTGTATTCGCTACACCGCTGTCTGCAGAAAACACAGGTATCTCCGTATGGTTAGGAAATGTATTCTCCTTCGTTGAGAATCTGTCACCATTTGCAATCGTAGTTGTTCTGATGATCTTCGCTATCATCATGACAAACTTCCTGTCCAATACTGTTACCATGGTATTGTTCTTCAATATCGGTGTAATCGTGCTGGCTAACGGAAATACAAACATGGGCGTATTTACGATCATCATTTCTCTTGCAGCATCCATGGCGTCTCTGACACCGTCCGCTGCCGTACCTTCACCGCTGTTCTTTGGCCCGGGCCATGTTACGATGAAGAATACGCTGAAATGGAACCTGATCTGGCTGCCAATCACATTTGTAATTCTGGTTATTATCTTCCCAATCTTCTCACGTGTCATGTCATTCTAAGGAATACAGGAAGATATAACTATATAATAAGAAGAAATATATTCAAAAATAAAGACCGTACATTGGATATTCCTGTGTACGGTCTTTTTTGAACTGCGGATAGCTTTCCGGGGACATGTCATAGGCTTGGGAAATCGGATATAGAAAATAAAAAGGGATTTCTGCAGCTTTGTGTTCAATTTGTATAAAATAATAAAACATGATTTTTTCTATTGCAATTTTACAAATATGCCGTCTATAATAAACATTGTGTGGCCAAATGCCAAAATAAAAAAAATACTGTAAGGCAGTGTAAAAAGTATAGAAAAACGGAAGCCTACAAAGGCTCCGCCAGCAGAGGAGATAAAGATAAAAATGAAAAAAGTAGAAGATTATGTGAGAAGTATTCCTGATTTTCCGGAAAAAGGAGTTATATTCCGGGATATCACAACCGTAATTCAGGATCCGGAAGGTTTTCAGCTGGCAATCAATGAGATGAAGGACTTATTAAAAGACCTTGATTTTGACATGATCGCAGGAGCTGAATCCCGCGGTTTTATTTTTGGGGCGCCTCTTGCCTATGCTATGGGCAAAGGATTTGTGCTGATCCGGAAAAAAGGGAAACTGCCCTGTGAAACAGTTTCCGTGAAATACGATCTGGAGTACGGAAGCGCGGAGATTGAGATCCACAAAGACTCTATCAAACCGGGACAGAAAGTAGTGATCGTAGATGATCTGATCGCAACCGGAGGAACCATTGAGGCGGCTATTAAACTGATCGAAAGCCTGGGAGGGGAAGTGGTAAAAGCCATATTCCTGATGGAACTGGCAGGACTGAAAGGAAGAGAGCGCCTGAAAGGCTATGATGTGGACGCGGTTATTACTTATGATGGAAAATAAGAACAGCTTATGAATCGGATTAGAATAATTCATGTACGGACAGGCAAACAAGGCCTTGTCAGCGATTGAAGTCCATTATAAAATGTGATAGATTTAAATTGTAAACAGTCTTGATACAAGGGAGAACATATGGGCGAATTAATTCTTGAAATGAAAAATATCACAAAGACATTCGGTTCTGTAACGGCTAATAAAGATGTATCCCTGCAGTTATACGCAGGAGAGATCCATGCGCTGCTTGGAGAAAACGGGGCCGGGAAAAGTACGTTGATGAATGTTCTCACAGGAATCTATAAACCCGATGGGGGCGAGATTTATTATAAAGGCAAAAAAGTGTCCATCCGCAGTCCAAAACAGGCTGTCAATATGGGAATTGGTATGGTCCATCAGCATTTTCGCCTGATTCCGACCCTTTCCGTAGCGGAAAATGTATATCTGTATTCAGAAGACCGTAAATTTATGCTGAATCAGAAAAAAATGGAAGACATGATCCGTGAATGTTCTGAAAGATTTAACTTATCTGTAGATGCTTCCGCGAAAGTATGGCAGCTGTCCGTAGGAGAACAGCAGAGGGTGGAGATCATCAAACTGCTGTACAGGGGCGCTGAGATCCTGATCCTGGATGAGCCTTCCGCGGTGCTGACTCCCCAGGAAGCGGAGCAGATGTTTAAGACACTTCGAAAGATGGCTGACGCGGGAAAGGCAGTCATCGTGATTTCCCATAAAATGAACGAAGTTATGAATAACGCAAACCGCATTACGGTTTTGAAAGACGGTATGGTGGAAGATACCATGTTGGCAAAAGACGCTACGGTAGAGCGTCTGACAAAAGCCGTAGTAGGAGACC
Organism: uncultured Roseburia sp.; assembly: GCA_930989305.1. Classification (GTDB taxonomy): domain Bacteria; phylum Bacillota; class Clostridia; order Lachnospirales; family Lachnospiraceae; genus Brotonthovivens; species Brotonthovivens avistercoris. Next base: position 18,542 of record CAKNLF010000034.1, read on the forward strand.
GTCAGCTGGAAGAGATCAAGCCAAAAGAGGGAAAAGTATCCGATGAATGCGTGCTGCAGATGGAGGCGGTCACTGCTATGGATGACAAAGGCATTCCGGCTTTGAAAGATTTCAGCGTGACAGTACATAAAGGAGAAATATTTGGTATCGCCGGAGTCGCAGGCAACGGACAAAGAGAACTTGGGGAAGTGATCGCCGGGCTGCGTCCCGCCGTATCCGGAAAACTGATCCTGGAGGGCGTTGATGTGACCAAAGCGTCCATACGGACAAGGATCAGCAAGGGTATTTCTTTTATCCCTGAGGACAGGCTTCATACAGGTCTGGTGCCGGGGCTGAATCTGAAAGAAAATGTTATCTTAAAAGAATTCAAAGGAAATAAATACTGCCGCAGAGGGCTACTGAATTTCAGCGCCATTGAAAAGGCGGCGGAACGGTTTGTTTCAAAATATGAGATCAAAAACGGCGGTCTGGATCTGCCGGTGAGCCTCATGTCCGGAGGAAATCAGCAGAAACTGCTGATCGCCAGGGAAGTGGACGGTCGGCCGGCGCTGATCATTGCGGCATATCCGGTCCGTGGCCTGGATATCGGCGCTGCGGAGACAATCCGTGAGATCCTGCTTGAAGAAAGTAAAAACGGCACAGCGGTGATCCTGATCTCAGAGGAATTGGAAGAGATATTCAAAATGTGCGACCGGGTCGGCGTGCTGTGCAACGGCGAGCTTATGGGCGTACGGGGTATCCATGAAACAGACCTGAATGAAATCGGAAAACTGATGTCCGGGGAAAGAAATGAGGTGAAAGCACATGCATAAATTCCGGGTTCAGAAAAGAACAGAAGTTTCTATGACCAGAAAGATTTTGAATCCGATCGTATTTGTGCTTTTTGCATTAGTATTCTGCGGCATTTTTCTTGCGGTTTTGAAATTTAACCCTCTGGAAGTATATGGTAAGATGCTGGAAGAGATCTTCTCCGTGAGAGGAGTGCAGAAAAGTGTTGTTGCGGGCCTGCCGCTGATGTTTACAGGACTGGCGGTGGCTTTCGGATACAGAATGAATCTGAATAATATCGGAGCTGACGGGCAGTATGCCATGGGTTCCATTCTCTGTATCTGGTTTGCTTTGTACGGACCGGATATGCCGGCTGTGCCGAAACTGATCATTATGTTCGTACTGGCAGCAGCCGGAGGCGCTTTTATTTCACTGCTTGCGGCAATCCCCAGAGCTTTCTGGAATGTAAGCGAGACGATCCTGACTATGATGCTCAATTACATTGTGCTGTTGTTTTTGAATTTCCTGATGTACGGTCCCTGGAAAGAGGAAGGACAGATGGTTGCTCAGACAGCAAGGACCGATGAGCGTTACTGGCTGCCGGATATCGGCAATACAGGGATCAATTCCATTGTGATCATTGCGGTCATTATGGCTGTTGCGATTTATTTCTTCCATAAGAAAACATCCAAAGGATATCAGATGGAAGTTATCCGCAGAGGCCCTGCTGCAGCAAAGTACGCAGGTATGAACGTAAAGGCAAATATTATTTTCGTACTGGGTATCAGCGGAGCTATTGCGGGACTGGCAGGTTTTGCTCAGGTAGGGGGCATTATCCACAGAGTACAGGCGGATCTGCCCAACGGAGCAGGATATACCGGTATTGTCATCGCTTATCTGGCGGGCCTGAACCCGCTGGTGGTACTGATCGTAGGTTTCCTGTTCGGAGCCCTGCAGATCAGCGCGGTTGCGGTACAGATTACCGGAGTGCCTTCACAGATCGCTACCATGATCCAGGGAAGTATTATGCTCTTCGTTATAGCGGGAGAGTTTTTCAAACGATATAAGATCACCAGGCAGAACAGCCAGCCGTCTCTGCCGGAAAAAGCTACAGAGGATCCGAAAAAAGAGATCCCGGTACAGGAAGGCGGTGCTGAATAATGAGTGTATTGATCGTATCAATTATTTCCACTGCAGTCTTATACGCGGTTTCCGTTTTATATGCGGCTATCGGTGAGATCTTTTCACAGAAAGCAGGCGTTATGAACCTGGGACTGGAAGGCATCATGCTCATGGGCGCGGTATCTGGTTATCTGGTGGCAGTGCATCAGAAGAATCTGGCTCTGGCTCTCATTGTAGTTATCCTGGTGGGCGCGGCCCTGGGTCTGGTATTCGCCTTTGTTACCGTTACCCTTCAGGCGGATCAGACAGTTGCGGGAATGGCAATGCTTACTTTCGGTACCGGTTTAAGCGGATTTATCGGAAACAGTGTTGCAGGAGTAAATGCCAATCTGGCATTTCAGTCTTTTGAAATTCCTCTCCTTTGTAAGATTCCGATCATCGGACCGAGCCTTTTTGATCAGAATATCCTGGTATACGCCATGTACATTATTGTACCGGTATCCATGATCTATATTTATAAAACCCGTCCGGGCATGATACTTCGTGCTCTGGGTGAAAATCCGGCTACGCTGGATTCCGCAGGGTACAACGTATTCGCTCTGCGTTACGGCTATGTGATCTTCGGCAGCGCTATGACGGCTGTCAGCGGCGCCTGCGTATCACTGGCATATACAAACTTCTGGAGTGACAATATGACAAGCGGTAAAGGATGGATCGCGGTGGCACTGGTTGTTTTCGCTTCCTGGAATCCTGTGATCGCCGTGTTCGGAGCGCTTCTTTTTGGAGCTATCAGCGTTATCGGCGTGGATATTCAGATGGTATCATCTACGCTGCCTTCTCAGTTTTACTCCGCACTGCCTTATGTGGCGACGATCATAGCGCTGATATTTACTACCGGAAATTTCCGGAAGAAACGTTCAGCCGCTCCGGCGGCCCTTTGTATCCCTTACGACAGGGAAGAAAGATAAACGGGATTTGTTGTGCCTTTTATGCAATCGGGCATTACAATAGATAAATTTTACAGGAGGAAAGAAAATGAAAAAGAAATTGTTAAGTATCATTCTGGCAGCTGCACTTGCGGTTTCCTGTCTTGCAGGCTGCGGAAACGCTGCCAATGACAGCAGCAAAGGATCTGCGGACAATGAAAAGCAGACAGGCGGTGCTACAGCTGTATCTGATCTGAAGATCGGAGAGATCGAATCTTACGTGATCAACGATGGCGGCTGGTGCCAGGCAACACATACCGGTCTTGTAAACGCAATGGAAGAGTGCGGCATTCCGGAAGAAAATCTTCTGACACTGGAAAACATCGCTGAGGATCAGGCTTCCGTACAGGCAGCTGCAGAACAGCTTATAGATGAAGGCTGCGATATCATCATCGGAGCTTCCACCGGTTATTCAGGATACCTTTCCGATATGGCTGCTGATTATCCGGATGTAACATTTGCTCAGTGGGGAACAGAAACAGATGGACTTGTTGCTTACGAGCTGAGAAGTTATGAAGCAATGTTTGTAGCTGGATATGTATGTGAACTGATGTCTCAGGATGAAAATACAAAACTGGGATTCTCCGCAAGTATGGATGAATTCTCTGTACGTACCGCTATCAACTCCTATGCTCTGGGCGCGAAATACGCAAATCCGAAAGCAACTGTACAGGTAGCTTGCGCGGATACATGGTATGATCCGGATAAAGAGACACAGTGTGCAAAATCTCTGATCGACGCAGGTATCAAATACATGGGTATGGAAGCAACATCACCGGCAGTGGCTCAGACATGTGAAGCCAATGGCGCTTACTGCGTAGGTTATCATGTAGATATGAGCCAGTATGCTCCGGACGCGGTACTGTTCTCCTTTACATGGAACTTCGCTCCGATCTTCAAACAGATCTTTGAAGATAAGGCAGCAGGGGGAGAAATGAAATCTCTGTACTACGAAGGCGGCGAATGTGCTCAGCTGACAGAGTTCAGCGACCTGGTACCGGAAGATATCCAGCAGAAAGGCAATGAACTGAAAGAAAAGATCGCTTCAGGCGAAGTACAGGTATACGCAGGTCCTTTATCTGATGATAAGGGAAATGAACTGGTAGCTGAAGGCCAGGTAATGGATGACGCAACAATCCTTCTTCAGGACTTCTATGTATCAAATGTAGACTGCGCATGGTCTAAATAAGAAATAATAACAGGAACCTATAAACGGCCGGAGAACCGATTGAAATCTCGATGAGGTTTTTATCCTTCTCCGGCCCTTTTTAAAAAAGGAGAGAAAGCATGGACGTAAAGAAATATCTGGAATTATGTGAAAGAAGCAACACAGGCAAGAAAGTCAGCAAAGAAGACTGGGATATGGACTACATTGTAGAAAATGTTATGGACCTGGTGGACGAGTACGAATTTGAATGGGACAAACAGGTGATCATCCCGGAAGACGACAAATTATTTGAAGATATGTTTGAGGCTGCCAAAAAGCTGATCCTGAAAACCGGTGTATACAATATGTCAACACAGCGGATCATTTCCTTTACGGAAGAAGAGATTGAAGAAGGCATACGCAATATGAAACAAGAACTGGTTATGGGAGAAGGAAAAGACGCTTATACCTTGGTTGCCAGAAAAGTGGAAGATGAAAGAGAACCTGCCGTATGGGCGGGAAATCCGGGATGTCCGACACCGGAAGAACTGTTCTATCCGATTGTGAAAAGCGTTGCGAAAGAGCCGGTGATCGATCTGATGACCTGCGGTTCTCTGGTCGATGTGGACGGATTTAAAGTAACAAGCGGTTCTCCCAGCGAGGTTGTCGCAGTAAGAAGAGAAATGGAATATCTGCACAAAGCTCTGGAAGAAGTAGGAAGACCCGGCCTGGGCCTTCTGGCTGCGGAGAGCGCGGTAACAGAAGTGGGAGATCTGGCTGCAGTCAGCGAGAAACGTCTGCGTCCCTGCGATTCCCATCTGGTTGCCATGTTCAATGAGCTGATCATTGACAACGGAAACCTTGTCCGTGCCATCAGCAAACTGGACTACGGCATGAAAAACGCTTCTCTTGCCTGCACAATGGTAGGCGGCATGGGCGGCGACGCTCCCGGAAGCACAGTAGTTATGATCGCTTCCATCCTGGCAGCAAACCTGATTTGTATGGCGGATTATCATCTGTGCCATCCGATTCATATCCAGGATGTGGCAACTACAGCAAGAGGATGCCTCTGGCTTCAGGCAGTGCTGTGCCAGACCTTTGCAAAATGCGCGCCGGCTATTATCGTGTGCGATATCTGGCCTTCCAGCGGAAGTCTGACAAAGGAACTGCTTTATGAAACAGCCGCGAACG
>CAKNLF010000035.1 GCA_930989305.1 uncultured Roseburia sp.
CCATATGCTGAAGCTGGCGGATTGCTTCCGGACTGTCTTCTTTCATAACATCCGCCACGGCTATAATACCGCAGAGTTCATGCCCTCTGGCGAAAAACAGCGGCGTTTTTCCTTGCTCCGCCAGTTCATCAGCCTTTTGCCGCATCTCTTCCGACACCTTAACCTTCTGGCTGATAAATTTCTGGCTGCCGGCAAAAAGCATTTTCCCCTTCTGGATCCCGGAAAGTCCATTTCCTACAACCGCCTGGAACTCTTCCACTGGATCTTCTGAAATATCATGTTCCGAAGCGTAGTCGATAATTGCCCGGGCAAGCGGGTGCTCGCTTTTTTGTTCCAATGCGAAAGCCATTCCCAGAAGCTCCTGGCTGCTGATTCCCATGGCGGTAATAATATCCGTCACCTTTGGCTGTCCTGTAGTGATCGTCCCTGTTTTATCCAGGGCAACAATATCAATTTTTCCTGTTTCCTCCAGCGAAACTGCTGTTTTAAACAGAACACCATTTCGAGCACCCAGACCGTTTCCGACCATGATTGCCACCGGAGTTGCAAGTCCAAGTGCGCAGGGGCAGCTGATTACCAGTACAGAAATTGCCCTGGACAGGGCAAATCCAAACGCCTGTCCCACCATCAGCCAGACTACAAAAGTGATTGCTGCAACAATCAGGACAGTTGGTACAAAAACACCTGATACCCGGTCTGCCACCTTGGCAATAGGCGCCTTTGTGGCAGCAGCATCGCTGACCATCTGAATAATCTGAGAAAGAGTTGTATCCTCTCCCACCCGGGAAGCCTGACATTTTAAAAATCCGGACTGGTTAATGGTTGCTGCGGAAACGCTGCTTCCGGCTTCTTTATCCACAGGAATACTTTCTCCTGTCAGAGCCGCCTCGTCCACAGCGCTGATTCCCTCCAGGACAACACCGTCCACGGGAATACTTTCTCCGGGACGAATCACAAAAACATCTCCAATATGAACCTGTTCCACCGGAACTGTTTCTTCTGTACCATTTCTAAGAACAGTTGCCGTTTTCGGAGCAAGCTCCATAAGACTTTTCAGCGCATTGGTGGTTTTGCCTTTGGAATAAGCCTCCAATGTCTTCCCGATGGTGATCAGTGTCAGAATCATTGCCGCAGATTCAAAATAAAATTCATGCATGTATCCCATTACGGCGTCCATATCCGTCCGCATCTGGGCTCCGGTCATTGCAAAGAGTGCATAAGTACTGTAGGCAAAAGACGCCGCAGACCCCATAGCTACAAGGGTATCCATATTCGGCGAACGGTGAATCAGCCCTCTGAAACCGCTGATAAAGAACTTCTGGTTAATCACCATTACAAGAATCGTCAGAAGCATCTGGTACAGTCCCACAGCCACATGATTCTCTGCAAAAGCCTCAGGCAGCGGCCAGTTCCACATCATATGCCCCATGGAAACATACATCAGAGGGATCAGAACGATCACAGAAGCAATGAGTCGTTTTAGCATCCTGGGCGTTTCCCTGTCTTTCAGCGTATCTTCATCAAAACTGCTTTTCGCCGCGGAATCTTTTCCGCCCTTTAAAGAGGCTCCGTAGCCTGCGGCAGTCACGGCTTCAATAACCGACTGAGGATCAGCTGTTCCTTCCACACTCATGGAATTAGTCAGCAGACTGACGGTTACACTTGTCACGCCGGGAACCTTAGCCACCGCTTTTTCCACATGTGTACTGCAGGCGGCGCAGCTCATACCGGTTACATCATATTGTTCCATATATTCCACCTCCATTCCTGGTGATTACCTTTATTTCATCAATTTCTGTATAGTACTCACCAGTTCATCTATTACCTCATCATTTCCGGAACGGACATTTTCAACTACGCAGCTCCGGATATGATTTGCCAGAAGGACTTTGTTAAAACTGTTCAACGCGGAGGTAATCGCAGAAACCTGCATCAGGATATCTACACAGTAAGCATCCCGCTCCAGCATACCTTTTATTCCCCGGACCTGGCCTTCAATCCGGCTCAGACGGTTCATCAGATCTTTATACTCCTTTTCAGACCGTTCTTTTGTCTTTCCGCTGGCACACTGACAGCAGCATTTTTCTTCCGCCATAAAATTTCCTCCATTTATGTTAATTTCAAAATTTATCAATATACCCCCTACGGGTATATTTGCAACATATTATATACCCCGCCAGGGTATCTGTCAAGTTTGTTTTCTGCCTTCATACATAATGCAGGGTGGTTTTGCCATAATAAAAGGTTCTCCTATGAATCAGCTTTTATCATAGAAGAACCTTTCAATTACATATATCTATCAATGATCTTTACATAAATTTTACAGCCGTCCCATAGGCCATTACTTCCGCAGCCCCCTGCATGATCGCCGATGTGGCGTAGCGTACATTCACAATGGCATCCGCGCCAAGCGCCTCTGCTTCTTCGATCATGCGATGAGTAGCGATATCTCTGGCCTGATTCATCATTTCCGTATAGGCTTTCATTTCACCGCCCACCAGATTTTTAAATCCGGATCCAATGTCTCTTCCGATATTTTTGCACTGGATCGTACTTCCCTTTACCATTCCCAGCATACCGAGCGTCTTTCCGCTGATATAATCAGTATTTACCATCATCATAATAAAACTCCTCCTGCCTTGTTTTTGATGCTTTCATTTTACCACAGCCCGGGGGAAAGGTACAGTAAAAGCCAGCCCAAATAAAAATATCCTTTACTCTCCTTCCTGGATACAGCACAGCTCTGTCTTTTCTCGGGCTACTTCCATCATCAGCTTGATCCGATTGATCTGATTTACCTTGCTGGCACTGGGATCATAATCTACCGCGACAATATTCGTATTTGGATAAAGCTCTTTTACCTTTTTCATAATTCCTTTTCCCACCACATGATTGGGAAGGCACCCAAAGGGCTGCACACATACAATATTGTCAGCTCCCTGTTTTATAAGATCTATCACTTCTCCGGCAAGGAACCAGCCTTCTCCGCACTGGTTTCCAAGCTGAAGAACTTCCTGGGCCAACAGACGTATTTTTTTCAAAGGAGGCGCCGGTTCAAAATTCCGGCTTATACGCAGCATCTTTTTTACTTTTGCCCTTGAATGGTCCAATACTCCGATTACAACTTTCGCCAGCAGAGCGGCTGCCTTTCCGCCGCCCAGTTTTTCGTTTCGGTAGATCGAATTCCAAAAACAATATTCCAGAAATTCCACAAAATCCGGTATCACTGCTTCCGCCCCTTCTTTTTCAAGGGTGCCTGCCAGGTGATTATTAGCCAGTGGCATATATTTTACCAGTACTTCTCCTACAATTCCCACCTTGGGCTTTGTTCCCATATCCAATACCGGCAGACTGTCAAATTCTTTGATCATATCTCTGCAGTTTCTGTAAAAACCTCTCATATTGATCTTATCTTTCAGTAATTCGCTGATACAAAAATCGTGCCATTTACCATATAAAACGTCTGCGGAACCGGGAATCAGCTCATAGGGCCGCATCCTGTGGACAACTTTCATTAATATGTCGCCGTATATCAGGCTTTGCAGCACTTTGAATCCCATTTTTACCGTGTAATGCATGCCGGAATTTTTTTCCATACCATTAGCATTGATAGAAATGACCGGAATCTGCGGATACCCTGCCGCTTTCAGCGCCTTGCGGATAAAACCCACATAATTGGAGGCTCTGCAGCCTCCTCCGGTCTGTACCATCATGACTGCCAGCTTATCGGTATCGTATTTTCCGGAAAAAATTTCTGCCAGAATCTGACCGGTTACAATAAAGGTCGGGTAGCAGGCGTCATTGTTCACATATTTCAATCCCAGATCCAGCACATCCTGATCTTCCGAACGCATCATGACCAGCCGGTATCCGGAACAGCGAAGCGCCGCTTCAAAAAAGTCAAAATGCGGCTGAATCATACCTGTACAAAGGATCGTATAGCCCGCATCCTGCATTTCCTGCGTATATTCTTTCCGTTCATAATCCTTAAGGACCGGGAGGCAGGTTCGGGTCTTACCTTCCCGCATTTTCATAGCCGCCATCATAGAACGGACGCGGATCCTGGCTGCACCCAGGTTATTTACTTCGTCAATTTTCAGTAATGTATACATTTTTCCAGACTGTTCCATTAATTCCTGCACCTGATCGATGGTTACCGCGTCCAGGCCGCATCCAAAGGAATTCAGCTGGATCAGTTCCAGGTCTTTTCTCATACTCACATAGCCCGCCGCAGCATACAATCTGGCGTGATAGGTCCACTGATTTGTTGCCCGCAGTTTCACCTTTGTATTATAAAGAGAAGACACACTGTCTTCTGTGAGCACCGCAAATCCGAAATTCTGGATCATCTCCGGAATGCCGTGGTTGATTCCGGGGTCCAGATGATAGGGTCTGCCTGCCAGAACGATCCCCTTTGCCTGATGTTCTTCCATCCATTCCAGTACGCGCCGGCCTTCTCTTTCCACATCCTTCCGATAATCAGTAAACTCCCTCCAGCCTTCCCGAACGGCTTCCAGTACTTCTTTCTTCGATATTTTAAATGCCTTTCCCATAAAATCCGCCAGACCGTTTCCCAGCACTTCCTCATTTGAAAATGCAAGAAAAGGATCCAAATAGCGGATATTTTTTTCTTTTAAATTTTCCACATTGTTGCGTATATTTTCCGGATATGACGTTACCATGGGACAATTGTAATGGTTCTGACTTGATTGATCTTCCTTCCGCTCATAATAAATACAAGGATAAAAGATGGTTTTCGCTCCATGGGAAATCAGCCATTCAATGTGCCCGTGGGCAAGTTTTGCGGGATAACACGCGGACTCACTGGGTATACTGTCCATTCCAAGGGTCAGCATCCGGGAATCCGAAAAAGGAGAAAGCAGGATCCGAAAGCCCAGTTTGCGGAAAAACACCGCCCAGAACGGAAAATTTTCATATATATTAAGCGCCCTGGGAATACCGATAGTACCCCGGAACCCTTCATCCTCCGCCAGGTCTTCATATTCAAAAATACGTTTTCTTTTATACGCAAACATATTAGGCGCAGATGCTTCTTTCTTCCCATGGTCCATTCCCCGTTCACATCGATTTCCTGAAATATGTCTCTGCCCGTCGGGGAAAAGATTCACTGTTTCCCTGCAGTGATTCTGACAACCCTTACAGTTGATTACTTTTGTATCATATGTAAAGTGTCCGAGAGCCTCCGGCAAAAGGAGACCGCTTTTTTCCGCTCCAGCGGATACACAGCGCTCTTTTGCGATAAGGGCGGCGCCAAAAGCCCCCATCACTCCGGCTATATCCGGGCGGATCGCTTCCCGTCCTGATACGATTTCAAAGCAGCGCAAAACAGCATCGTTGTAAAAAGTGCCTCCCTGCACTACGATTTTTTCGCCCAGCTTGGACGGATCTGTCACCTTGATCACTTTAAACAGGGCGTTCTTGATCACAGAATAAGCCAGACCGGCGGCTATATCCTCCACCTTTGCGCCTTCTTTCTGGGCCTGTTTTACATTGGAATTCATGAACACGGTACATCGTGTGCCCAGATCTACCGGATTTTCTGCCTTTACCGCCATCTGCGCAAACTCCTGAGCTGTGCACCCGAGAGAATTGGCGAATTGTTCAATGAAAGAGCCGCATCCGGATGAACACGCTTCATTCAAAGTGATCGTGTCCACGCAGCCGTTTTTGATATGGATACATTTCATATCCTGGCCTCCGATATCCAGGATACAGTCTGCATCCGGTTCAAAATATTTCGCGGCATAATAATGCGCAATGGTTTCCACTTCACCTTCATCCATATGAAAAGCACTTTTCAGCAGATTTTCTCCATACCCGGTAGCGCAGGCACGGGCAATATATGTCCGATGATTCATAGCTCCGTACAGGTTGACCAGCTCCCGTCTGGCAACTTCCAGAGGCGCTCCCTGATTGCTCCCATACCAGGAATACAGCAATTTGCCTTCTTCTGATATCAGAACGATCTTCATGGTCGTAGATCCCGCGTCAAGTCCCAGATAACATGCCCCTTCGTATTCTTCCAGAACGTCTCTTTCCAGCTGGTGTTCTGCCTGACGTTCCACAAAACGCTTATAGTCCGATTCACCTTCAAACAAAGGTTCCAGTCCATGTATTTCCCCTTGCGATGCGCTGACAGCAGACAGCCTTCCCAAAATCTCCGTCACCGTATATGTTTTCTCCCGTGACCACCCTTTCAATGCCGCGCCATGGGCCGCAAACAAATGGGCGTCATCGGGAAAAACCGCATGATTTTCATCTAAATGCAGCGCATCCGCAAAAGCGCGTCTGAGTTCTGAAAGGAAATACAGCGGTCCTCCCAGGAAAACAACTTTTCCTTTGATACGCCGGCCGCAGGCAAGTCCGCTGATCGTTTGATTGACTACCGCCTGAAAAATACTTGCCGCCAGATCTTCTCTGGGTGTCCCGTCATTGATCAGAGGCTGAATGTCACTTTTTGCAAATACACCGCATCTTGCAGCGATAGGATATATTTCTTTATAATTTTTGGCATAATCATTCAGACCTGAAGCGTCCGTCTGAAGCAGCGCGGCCATCTGATCGATAAAAGCCCCTGTTCCTCCGGCGCACACGCCGTTCATCCGCTGTTCCACGCCATTTGTCAGGAAAATAATCTTTGCGTCTTCACCGCCCAGTTCCACTACCGCATCCGCATCTTCCACAACAGTACGCACCGCCGAAGTTACCGCGATCACCTCCTGTACAAACAGAAGGTTCAGATTTTCCGCAAGTTTCATACCGCCGCTTCCTGTAATGGCAAAAGCACAGCAAATCTCTCCTGTTATTTCTCCGGCTTCTCTGAGCATATCCAGCACAGTACTTTTAATATCCGCATAATGCCGCCGGTATTTTCCATAAATCCTCTCCCGTTTTTCATTAAGTACAACGACCTTTGCTGTGGTAGAACCGATATCGATCCCTACAGAATATATTTTCTGTGTTATTTCCATAACCTTTATCCTCTTGTATTTTGTTCTTATCTACTTTCCATGCAGAATATCCGCACAGTTTGACAGGTTATTATACTTTAACTTTTGGCAAAAATCAACAACAGCTTCCCCTCTTTCCTATACTATATAAAAAATCCACGAAATCCTGCCTTCCACAGGAATTCGTGGATTTTCACTTTTAAACAGCCATCTGACTGCATAACTTTCTATTATTCCAGATTCAGTCTCCTTTTCAGGAATACTACTGTTAATATATAGAAGATAACCGCGCAGATACCGTCAAAAACCATTCCGCTGATAATATCCGCGTTTTCCAGCACACCGTTTCCGGAAGCGTCTACCACCTGCACGATGGCTCCCTGATTTGTCAGAGATGTAATGACATTTATAACAACAATCGTGACGATAAATACCAGAAAACTGTATAAGATCTTATGCCGGCTTGCAGAGGCGCCAATCGCCATGGACACATAAAACTGCAATATAAGACGAGCAAAAGAGACAAACATTGCTGCTGTAACAAGAGCAATTTCATTACCCCATCGGCTGAATACATCCCGGATAATATCTGTCTGGAATATTTCCCTGAACGCTTCAAATGAACCGGATCCGGCTATGAACAGCAGCCCGGACAGGATGATCACAGCAATCGCCAGCGCAATCCACACAACGGCAGTTATCAATTTGCTTACTACATGATTCCATGCCGGCACCGGCAGCACATGCATCAGATACCCTTCCTGAGACAGCAGATTTTTATAAAAACGTCCTACGATCACTATAACAGTGATTACAGTCAACGTCATGATCAGAAGAATATACAGCAGGCAGAGAATTAAAAACGGAATGCTTACCTCCACTCTGACATCTCCATTTACCACAATTCCTCCGATAAACGCTACCGCCAGGATCGCCGCGTAGATCAGAATAAACAGACGCCCGTTTGAGCGAAATTCATATTTCATTAATTTTCCTAACATCTGAACACCTCCCGGAACAGCGCGTCTACGGATTTTCCTTCTGTTTCCCGGATCTCATCTACAATACGGTGAGAAACAAGCTGTCCCTGATTGATAAATACTACTTCATCCAATATCCGCTCTATATCCGCGATCAGATGAGTGGAAATGACTACGGCAGCATCTTCCGAATAATTTTTTATAATTGTATTTAGTATAAAATCTCTTGCTGCCGGATCCACGCCTCCGATGGGCTCATCCAGGAAATAAATCTTTGCTTTCCTGCTCATAGCCAGGATCAGCTGTACTTTTTCTTTATTTCCTTTGGAAAGCGTTTTCAATTTCCGGCTGCCGTCCAGATTCAGCTGCAGAAGCATTTCTTTTGCTTTTACTACATCAAAATCCTCGTAAAAATCCTGGAACAGCTCCAAAAGCCCTTCAATCGCCATCCAATCCGGAAGGTAATTGGCATCCGGCAGATAAGAAACGATCCGCTTGCTCTCTACACCGGGTTTGTTTCCATCCAGCAGGATTTCCCCGTCGCTGGGGACCAGAAGCCCGTTTGCCAATTTCAACAGCGTTGTCTTTCCGCTTCCGTTAGGGCCCAGAAGGCCAACGATCCTTCCGCTTTCAATCGACAAGTTTACATTATCCAATGCAGTAAGTCTGCCATAGCGCTTGGTAAGACCGTCACATTTTACCATTACACTCATTTACTCATTCTCCTTTTTTGTTTCTTTTATCAATTTGATCACTGCTTCATCGTCATAGCCTAAAGCTTTCATTTTTTCCCGAAATTCACGAATGATCTCCACTGCAGACTCTCTTTTTAAATTCTCTATCATTTTCTGATCCTCCGTCACAAATCTTCCGCTGGTCCTTACTGCGTGGACCAGTCCGGCTCTTTCCAGTTCGGCCAATGCTTTCTGCATTGTATTGGGATTTACCTCGGCTTCTCCTGCCAGCTCTCTGACAGAGGCGAGCCTGCTTCCGGGTGCGTATACGCCTGTGATAATACGATTTTGTATTTTCTCTACCAGTTGAACATAGATGGATCTGTTATTGTCAAATTTCCATGGCATATGTTCTATCCCCCCCTTTCTGTTTTATTGTATTAGGTTAGTAATACAATAGTACAATAATGCAAATTTGTCAACCGGATATTTTTTAAGATTTTATGAATCCAACAGAAAACAGGCTACCTATCCGCCCTTCGGGATGTTATACTGAAAAAAAATATGTATAATTTATTTTACTTTTATTTAAGAACGGAGTACAGATTATGAAATTAGGCAATTACAAAAATCTGACGGTCAAAAAGGCAGATACTTCTGTCAGCCCCGACGAGCTGAACTCAGCCTTCGACGCCCTGCAGAAAGAAAATTCCATTTTGATACACACAGACAGCCGGCCGGCCCGGGCAGGGGACCGGGTAATCCTGGACTTTCACGGATACGCAGACGGACAGTCCATTCCAAACAGCGCCAGGAAGCGATTTCGGCTGACACTTGGTTCTCACTCTTTTATTCCCGGTTTTGAAGAACAGATCATCGGGAAAATGCCCGGTGCGGAATTTGATATATCCGTAAACTTTCCGGATAATTATGCTGTGAAAACAATGGCGGGAAAGGAGGCCGTCTTCCGCATTCACCTGCATTTTATAGAAGAACAAATTCTTCCCAAACTGGATGACGATTTCGCCAAAGATTTTTCGGATTTTGATACGTTTGAAGAATTATCCCGGGAAATTCTGGAAAATCTTACAGCCAAAAAAGAAGAACAGGCGACGGAACAGATGCAGCAGGATCTTCTGACGCAGATCATAAACGATTCCCAGCTGGAACTGGACGCGCATCTTCTGGAGCAGCTCCAGGAGGAACTGCGCCAGGAATTTGAAGAAGATCTGCAGGCTCAGGGAATGACAGAGGAGCAGTATCTAAAGCGCGCAAAAAAAACCCCTGATGATATTGACAGAGAATGCCTCAGTCAGGCTCGCCGCCGTCTCCAGGAAACCATGGTGCTGAACGCTATCGGGAAACGTGAAAATCTGTATCTGACTCAGGATGAACTGAATGACGCTATGGCCGGACTGGCAGAGGAATACGGTGTTCCATCCGAATCCTTTGCCGATATGCTTGATCCGGATGAACTGGAAGGTCTGAAACTGGAACTGTTGTGCGGCAAAGCTATGGATTTTATCTGCGCTCACACAGTTATGGAAACTGAATAACAGCATTTTGGATCCATAAGATTTTTAACAATCTATTCACACAATCCACATTTTTTTGTGCTATTTTTTTATCGTTATCGGGACATATCCTTCCGGCTCGGACCGATGACATGATAACCAAAAGGAGAAGAAGAACAATATGAACGTATTAATGTTGTTGAAAACAAAAGACACCCTGTCTTATCTGTATGATACCGACACCCTTAAGCAGGGTCTGGAAGAACTGCATGCCCAGGGTTATACTGCCATTCCCGTGATCACACTGGAAGGAACTTATGCCGGCTGTGTCAACGAAGGAGACTTTCTGCGTTATATTCTAAGGCATTATGGAGAAAAATTTCCTTCTTATGTCAAGATCAAAGATATTATCCGCCCGGGTTTTAACCCGCCGGTACGGATTGATATTGATATGGATTCCCTCCTTGAAATGTCCATGCGCCAGAACTTCATTCCCGTAGTCGACGACCGGGACTTTTTCATCGGCATCGTCACAAGACAGGATATTATCAAGAGCTTTATCAAAGAAAATCAGGACAAAAATAATGAATCTTAAAACGAAGCCTTCCTGTTTCAGCCAGTAAACAGGAAGGCTTTGTCACTCTTTTGCGCAGATTTGTTCCAGTATCCTTGCCACTCCGTCTTCGCTGCTGGATACAGTGACCAGATCCGCCGCTTCCTTGCACATCCTGGTTCCGTTATCCATGGCGACTCCCACTCCCACCCATTTCAGCATGGCAGCGTCATTGTCTCCATCGCCGAAGGCGATCGTCTCTTCCGGCAGTATTCCCAGCCGTTTTAATACATACCCCAGTCCGGATATTTTTCCCGAATCCCAGTGAGAGATCTCCATCCGGTAGCTGGCTGCGGATGTTATGTAAATCTTTTTGTCATATTCCAGCATCTGCCGCAATTTTTTATAAAGTTCCGGATCGGCCACGATCAGATTAATACTGTCCAGCTCCCTTTTGTGCTCCAGAGCAAATCCCACAATATCTTCTGTTGGCCAACGGGTATTTTTTACATAGAAGCAGGAATGCTCCGGCAATCCGTAACGTTCCGGCGCATTCAGATAATCCTTCTGCCCGTAAGCTTCTCCCTTTACAAAAATCTCGTAGGTGATCCGTCCCTGTTGAAACAGATGTCCGGTCAGATCCAGCACTTTCTCCACAGATTGTTCTTCTAAAGTCCAGTCATGGATACGGATTCCTTTTTCATATACCGCGGCTCCATTGGAAGTTACAATATACCGGATCTGTTCCAGGTGCCGGATTTCCTCCGGTATGGTAGCAAAGGAACGGCCACTGACTACTACGATCTCAATCCGGTTTTCGGCAGCTTTTTTCAGAGCGAGTCTGGTCCGTTCAGACATTCTGCTGTCCTTTTGAAGCACCGTACCGTCCAGATCCAGTGCGGCGCATTTTATTTCTTTTTGCATAAAACCCTCTCCTTTACAAATACTTATGGTACCCCTTTTGAATCTTTCTTATTTATATTTACCGAAAGGAAGGAGAAAACCGATGTATGAAAAAAAAGACGTCAAAAAAACTGAAAAAGCGTATGAAACGCTGGAAGATTCCATTTTGCGTGATTATGATTATCTGGGCAGTTCTGCTTCTGCCCATGACTGTACAGGCCTTATTCCCTCAGGGCCGGTGTCTGAGGAGGAACTGCTTTCTTACAAAGATGTGTACGATTTTCCCCCTCCGGCCATGACTCCCCAAGACCGAAAAAAGAAAAAATAAGGAAATCGGGTCTGCTTATCCTGCTTTGCAGGAAAACAGACCCGAATCTTTAAAATACTCTCACGCCGCCTTCTTTTCGTATATGAAGAATATGGCAGCTGTCCGCGCCAAATACCTTTTCCATACCCTCTTTGTAAGCATCTACTGCTTCTTTTTTTACAAAAGCCTGGACTGTGCCGGCAAATCCTCCTCCGTGAACCCGATATACGCCGTTATCCTTCAACAGATGGCAACTGAGGGCCAAAGCAATGTTGATGTTCTGTTCTGAAGGTTTTTTATTGCTGTATATGTTCTGAAGATACTGAACGGATGACTCGCCGCTCCTGCGGATCTCCCGCAGGAACTGCGGAAACTCATTCCCTTCCTCCAGGGCCCGTACTGCCCTGAGCACGCGCTTTTCTTCTTCAAAAAAGTGAATCGCTCTTAATACGGCTCTGTCCCCCGTCTTTTCTCTGACGGTCCCTATTTTTTCATAAAATTCTTCCTCGTCTACTTCCCGGAGCACATCTTTCCCGAAAAATCCAGCAACTGCTTCCATCTCCTGGCGGATAGCCGCATAATCATCTGTCAGGTCCGCATGAGAACCTTTTGTATCCGTGATGCACAGAGCATACGCAAACTTTTCAAAATCCACATTTAATTTGCGCACTTTCGGTTTTTCCACATTCTGAAAATCAATATATACCAGGCCCCCCAGACAACATGCCATCTGGTCCATCAGACCGCTGGGTTTTCCGAAATATACATTTTCGGCAAACTGACCGATCTTTGCATTTTCTTCCTGAGGAAGACGCTGCTCATTATACAATCCGGAAAGGATCGTGCCTATCAGTCCCTCAAAAGCAGCGGAAGATGACAAACCCGACCCGGACAGCACATCGCTTACCACACAGGCCTCAAATCCGCCTACCTGATAGCCTTTCTTTTTCATACCTGCAGCTACCCCGCGGATCAGGGACATAGTGGTTCCTTCTTCCCGCTTCTGTTTTTCCAGATTTCCAAGATCCAGCTCCACCATGCCAAATCCTTCTGAATAGAGACACACCTGAGTGTCCTCCCGTGGAGCCGCAACTGCTACCGCGTCCATATTGACTGCAGCCGCAAGCACCATTCCTCGCTGATGATCCGTATGATTGCCGCATACCTCACTGCGTCCCGGCGTGCTGTATATCTCCACACTTTTTGTGCCGAAATTCTGGCAAAACCTGTCAATGGCCTGTATATATTTGTTTCGCTGATAAAGCCTTTCTTCTTCTGACGTACAGAGGCTGCAGAATGTATCCGTGTATTTTCCGTTTTCCAGTTCCTGTTTTAATATCTGAATATCTTTCATTTCTGAAGTTCTCCCTCGATATAAAAATCTTGATAAGTTTACTATTGTAACGATAGCATCTTTTCCGGAGAACATCAAATCTTTTTTTTCATATCTTTTCACAGAAAACAGATAGGAAAGCAGCAAAATCACTGCAGCCGCAAGCACCATTGTGTACCGCACTGCCACCTGATTGCGCTCTATGAAGCGGATAAAATCCGTCACAAGTCCTGTTGCTTCCTCAGAAACGGCTCCCAGCAGGATACATGCAACCATAAAGATTCCTATTGTGACCAGTCTTCCTTTTACCGCTCCAATGCAGATAATGACCGGTATACAAATGCTGATATAGATCAGCGCGGCCGCGGCGCTCAGGAAAATGAGCTGGGAAGCGGGACCGGAATGTCCTCCGGCCAGTTCACCGGGAATCAGCGTCAGATAAGCGGCTACACTGCCGATCACAATGCTTCCGATACATAAGATATATATACTTCCCACGATCTGCTTTCTGCTTATCGGCAAAGTGCCTGCCAGAATATCCCATTTGTACTGTTCCCACTGGGCCAGGGCCCCTATAACAAAAAATACAGAAAAAAAGATTATAAACAGGCGGCTCTCCATATGCGTTTTTGACATAATACTGAAAATCCCGTATATCACAAGGAAGATCAGAAATGTATACGTAATCTTTTTCAGACAGCTCAGTTCATATTTCAATAATCCCAGCACAGTTATTTCCCCCTTTTCCACATGAGCATAATATCTTCAATAGTCGCCTTTTCCCGGATCATGCCGTCAGGCACACAGTTCGTTTTCACCAGAGCAGCCGCGCTGAAGGCATTTTTTTCGATTCCAATCACTGCCTGTTCCTCCAGCTGGGCAATCTGTTCCATGCTTCCTTTTACAATAACGTAAGACTCCAGCAGCTCATCTTTATTTTCCGAAAAAACAATGCGCCCTCCATGGATAAAGGTGATATAATCACATATTTTCTCCAGATCGCTCAGGATATGGGATGAGATCAGAATGCTGTGTTCTTCATCCTGAATAAATTCCAGAAACAGCTCCAGCACTTCACTGCGCACTACCGGATCCAGGCCGCTGGTCACTTCGTCCAGGATCAGAAGCTTTGCGCCATGGGAAAGGGCAGCGGCAAGGGAAAGCTTCATTTTCATTCCTTTTGAATAGTCTTTCACACATTTTTTCGGGTTCAGTGAAAAACGCTCCAGATATTTATAATATATCTCCCTGTCCCATCTGGAATACATAGAAGAAAGCGCTTTTTCAATCTGAGCCCCGTTGATACCCGGGGCGAAAAAACTGTCGTCCAGCGCTACCCCCAGCAGTTCTTTCAGTTCCTTTTCCCTGCCGGTAAACCTTCTGCCGAATACTTCCACCTCACCTTTGTCTTTCAGATGCAGACCCAGTATATTTTTTATGGTGGTGCTTTTACCCGCGCCGTTTTCACCGATAAATCCCATAATGCTTCCCATTGGCAGTGAAAAAGAAATATCCCTAAGGGAAAAATCTTTGTACTGTTTATTCAGATTTCGGATCGTTAATGCTTCCATTTTCATTCTCCTTCATAAAAAAGCTTCAGCATATCTGTCAGTTCTTTTTCGCTGATGTTGCAGGCTTTTGCTTCTTTCGCGGCCTTCTGCAGATAATTTTCCACTTCTTTCAATTTCTGTTCTCTTAAAAATTCCTGATTTGTCCCGGCCACAAAGCTGCCTTTTCCGGTATAGGAAACAATAAATCCTTCCTTTTCCAGTTCTTCATAGGCGCGCTTGGTAGTGATCACACTGATCTTCAATTCTTTTGCCAGGAAACGCATCGATGGAAGGGCGTCTCCTTCTTTCAGTTCTCCGCTGATGATCATATTTTTAATCTGCGTGACGATCTGATCGTAAATAGGCTGACCGGTTGTGTTAGTTATAATAATATTCATTGGGCCCTCTTTCACTTTTCGATATTTTCTTATGCGCATAAAATCGTATATATATTGTTACATTGTGTATATACTATATATACAATATAACAGTGTATCTGTCAATAGGTTTTAGAAAAATAACACTGAACATTATCCCATACAGCACAGTAACCGCAGGGCCGCAGCCATTGTTTCCATTCCGGATTCTCTAAGACCAAAACAGGAGTTCCCGCTAAAAAGGGAACTCCTGTTTTGGGTTGAAAGTATTTTGATAAAAATGATTGTATGATAGCAGATCGAAATCAAGCCGAAGCTTATTTTCACCCTGCCGTGCAGTATAAGGTTATGCGCAGTACTGTTCTAATATGCCGTGAAGAGCAGAGGCGCTGCTTGTATGCACCCGCTCTATCTGTACATGATTTCTCTTTGCTTCCGCCACCGCGTTTGTAACCATTTTATGGGATACGGTATTGGTAAACAAAATGATCAGATCCGGCACTCCGATTTTCTTTTTAAAACCGCCTTTTTCTTTTGCCATTACTTTTGCCTTGCATCCGTAAGATCTGCAGATTTCCTCGTACTGAGTTACCATTCGTTCATGTCCGCCTATAATTACAACGCTCATTTCCGCCTCCTGTAATAATTCTTTGTATGTAAGTATGTGATTTCTTAGTTAGTTTAAACTAACTACAGTTTTACATATCCAGCGGAAAATATCAAGTGTTTTTTGCGATAGTTTTTATCAAAAGGCCTCTGTACCGGCGAATCTTTTCTGATCCG
The DNA here is from genome assembly GCA_930989305.1 of uncultured Roseburia sp. Lineage (GTDB taxonomy): Bacteria > Bacillota > Clostridia > Lachnospirales > Lachnospiraceae > Brotonthovivens > Brotonthovivens avistercoris. The sequence continues at coordinate 15,946 of CAKNLF010000035.1, forward strand.
CGGCTTTTTCATCCCCACAGGGCAGAAGCAAACATGATCAGTAATGGCATGGAAATAATAGACAAAATAGTAGATAAGCATACGATTTTTACCGCTCTGGTATAATCCAATCCTACTTTCTGGGCAAAAATTGCCGCATTCGCGCCAATAGGGGCTGAAGCTGATATGAGCAGGGTCAGCTTCATATGATTCATAGATCCGGGCAAAAGACACAGGAACAGGATTGATGCTACCGGAATGATCCCCAGACGGACCACAGCAGCCCAGTACAGTGTTTTATCCAGAAAAATCGACTTTATTTCTGTCTGCGCCAGGTAAATTCCCAAAACAACCATGGCCAACGGACCGTTCATAGCGCTTAGGGAAGACAATACGGTATCCGCGATCCCCGGGATGGGAATCTGGATAAGGAATACTCCTAACCCGATGATCGTGGCGATCAGGATAGGATTGCGGACAATTGTCTTTCCGGATATAGCTTTTTTATCCTCGGTCATCACAAATACGCCGTATGTCCACTGAAGGAAAAGAAGGATCGCTACAAAGGCGGAACAGAAAAACACCGCTTCTTTTCCCAGTACTGCCTGCACAAGAGGAATTCCCATAAATCCACAATTGGAAAATGCCACACCTACATTTTCAATCCTGCGCCGCCTTCCAAAGATCAGGCCGGAAATCACCATGGCGAGCAGAAGCAGCGCCGCCGAGATCACAAAAGACAGCCAGAGACCGTGAAGTCTCTCCCCTGTACGTTCTTCACAATAGGAATGTATAATAACCGCCGGAAGTACAATATACAGCAATATATTGGAAAGCTCCCGGCTTCCCCGCTCACTGAGCATTTTTTTCTTAAACAGGATATAACCGATCCCCATAAAAATAAACATGCAGATCAATTGCTTAAGCAAAATAAAAGCAGACTCGATTTTTCAACTCTCCCCTCTTTTGTTCTGAATCTCCCGCAAGCCGGGACACTCCGGACTATTGTATCGGAGAGCCGGAAAATGTTCAAGACCACCAAAAAGTAACTCCTTCTGGTGTTTTTGTTGTTATTACAACCGTTTTTTTCTGCTTTCTCCTGTATAGTAACATTGAAAAGGAAAATAATATCATCGGGAAGGAGATTTTTTATGATAAGAAGAATTATAAAAATTGACGAAGAGAAATGCAACGGATGCGGTCTATGCGCACAGGCCTGTCATGAAGGAGCTATTGATATGGTAAACGGGAAAGCCAGATTGATGCGTGAAGATTACTGCGATGGTTTGGGTGACTGCCTCCCCGCCTGCCCTGCAGGCGCAATCAGTTTTGAAGAGCGTGAAGCTCCTGCCTATGACGAAGCTGCGGTAAAGGCAGCCCAGGCAAAAAAAGCCGCCGCAGCGGAATCCCAGAGCAGCCCTCTGCCATGCGGATGCCCTGGTACACAGTCCAAGGCCATTCACAGAGCTCCTGCTCAGGAGTTCCCACAGGAAGCAGGACTCTCCTATAAAGAACCGGAAAGCCGCCTGAGCCAGTGGCCTGTTCAGATCAAGCTTGCCCCGGTAAACGCTCCATATTTTGATAACGCCAACCTGCTCGTTGCCGCTGACTGCACCGCCTACGCCTATGGCAACTTCCATGAAAAATTTATCAAAAATCATATTACTCTTATTGGATGCCCGAAACTGGACGAAGGAGATTATTCCGAAAAACTCACGGAGATCATCCGCCAGAACAACATAAAGAGCGTATCCATCGTGCGGATGGAAGTTCCCTGCTGCGGCGGTATTGAACACGCAGTGAAAACAGCCCTTCAAAACAGCGGCAAATTTATACCCTGGCAGGTATATGTAATTTCAACAGACGGACGGATACTGGAAAGATAATCCTTTCAGCAGCGCCCCGGGATCTTTTTGCGGATAAAATCAATGTTTTTTTCTGCCTACAAAAAGCGCTGCCAGTATAAACTGCAGCAGAGCCACCGCCGCCATGGCGCCAAAAGTCACATCTATGCCTGCGGCATTAGCGGTTACTTCCAAAGACCCGCTCGTCATGCCGGTCACCCCGGTCATCACCGCCACAAAAATGGCAGATCCGAAAGCACCGCTTATGGTACGCAAAGAAGTCAAAAGCGCCGTACCGTGAGCGGTCTTTTCCGGTCCCAGCCTCATCATTCCCCAAGTAACGATAGGCATCATGATCAAACCAATAGAGATCAGTCGTACAATATAGACTGCCGCAATGTAAAGGGCCGGTGTAGACTCGTTTACAAAAACCACCCCCAGACAGCTGATCATCTGCAGGGCGCTGCCCCATACCACCAGTCTGCGTATCCCGAATCGGTCAAAGAACCGGCCTGCAAAGGGGCTGATCACCGCCATGATCAAAGATCCCGGCATCATGATCAGTCCGGATACCGCTGCGCTTCTCTGGCATACAGTCTGGATATAAATGGGAAACAGTGTTGAGCCTGCCATCATAACTGCATACAGCAGCATACTGATGACAACCGCCAGGAAATAATCCTTGACTTTCAGGATACGCAGTTCCAGAAAGGGCTCTTTGCTCTTTAGCTGACGGGTACTGAACAGAATCAGCGCCAGCGCTCCCACCGTAATAGGGAGGCCGATCTGTGTACTGAAAAAGCTTCCTCTTCCTATATTTCCCGCGCCTATGAGCAGGCCGCAGAATCCTACCGCGCATAAACACATGGATAAGAAATCAAAGGACACCTTCTCCGGTTTGTTTACCGTTCTCATATATTTCAGCGCCATCAGAATATCCACCGCTACAATCACCAATACAATTGCAAAAATAGCTCTCCAGCTCCATATATCTATAATGACGCCCGCAATGGTAGGCGCGACTACCGGAGCAGCCCCAGCCGCCAATCCGTAAATTCCCATCACCGAACCTCTCTGCTCTTCCGGATAAATTGTCAGGACGACCACCTGGGTCATCGGCAGCACCATGCCGTTTCCCACAGCCTGGATGATCCTGCCGCTCAGCATAACCGGAAATACCGGTGCTGTCATGGAGAGCACCGTACCTGCCGCAAACAGCAGCACCGCCCACAAAAACAGCTTTTTCGTAGGAAACCTTTTCATCAGATAAGCTGTAGCCGGCACCATAACGCCCATAGCCAGGCTGTATATACTGGTAAGCCACTGGGCAGTGGACGCCGTAACCCCAAAGTCCTTCATAATGGACGGCAGTGCTGTTGTGAGAGCAGTCTGGAGCAGAGAAGTTCCGATTGAAGAAATAAGCAGCACCGCAAAGGTAAGATTTCTTTCACGGTTTGACAAATTCATGTGAGCCTTCCTCCTCTTTCTGCTTTTTTTCGAAATAGGCCAGCAGCTTTTTCTGGATCCTGATATAATTTCCGGCGTCCTCTTCGCCCAGCATTTCCAGCATCTGGGATACTTCTTTTAAAAATCTGTCCTGGATCTGTCTGTGATGTTCCTCTCCTGGAGGAAGTATCTGTACCAGGGTCTGCCGGCGGCTTTCGGGATCCGCCGCCCTCCGGGCCATTCCCCGCTCTTCCAATTTGTTCAGCACAGCGGCCACCCGGGCGGAACTTACATTTAATGTTCTGCTGATCTCTTTTGGATTGGTTTTTTCCGGATGCTTCATCAAATAGGCAAGAACAAAATTCTCGCCTTTGCTCTGATCAGACAGCCGCTCAACTGATTTCAGCCGGGCCATATTGTATTGGATCCGGCCATACTCCCTTGCCAGATCTTTAAATATTTCATCCATTTTTTCTCATACTCCCTTTTACTAATACTATTAGCTTTTTGTCTTGTATCATACCAGACCCCTCCGGAATTAACAAGTATTTTTAATGACAAATTTCCCGGATTATAATATAATTTTCCTATCAAACCACATAAATTAAGGAGGGCCTGAAAATGGCAAATATTTTAAAACGTTTTAAAGACATTATGTCCGCAAATATAAACGCCCTTTTGGATAAGGCGGAAGACCCGGAAAAAATGATCGATCAGTATATCCGCGACATTGAATCTGATCTTGGGAAAGTGAAAGCTGAGACCGCCGCTGTTATGGCATCGGAAACCAGAGCAAAACGGGAACTGGACGAATGCCTTGCAGAAATGGAAAAAATGCAGAACTATGCCCAAAAAGCCCTCCTGGCAGGAAATGAAAAGGATGCCAGAGCGTTTTTGGAAAAGAAAGTAAAGCTTGGAGAACAGCAGACCATACTTCAGAAAAATTACGAACTGGCTGCGGCAAATGCGGAAAAGATGAAAAATATGCATGATAAGCTGGTACGTGATATGCAGGACCTGGAAAACCGCCGGGCAGCTGTTAAATCAAAAATCGCCGTTGCGAAGACCCAGGAGAAAATGAACAAACTTGGTTCCGGCATTTCAGGAGCAGGAGAAGCCATGTCTGCTTTTGACAAAATGGAAGAAAAAGCAAACCGTATGCTGGATGAAGCCGAAGCCCTTTCCCAGCTGAACGCCCCGGCAGAAGATCCGGTAGAAGATCTGATGGAAAAATACGATGAAAAGGAAAGTCCCCAGGTAGAAGATGAGCTGGCTGCCTTAAAAGAGAAACTGGGGCTGTAACAAAATGGAAGAAAAATACACATGTGAAAACTGCGGCAGTGAAATGATCTTTGATGTGGCATCCCAGGCTTTAAAATGCCAGGGATGCGGCGCTGTTATACAGATCAAAAACAACAGCAAAGATATTACCGAACATCCTCTGACACTGGAGGCAAAACAGAGGATCCGGGCCGGAGAGAAAAAATCCCACACAATGGAATGTCAGGGATGCGGCGCCAGGATTGAAGTGGACGCCCACAGCACAGCTACCCAGTGTCCTTACTGCGGATCCCGCTATGTCCTGGCTGACAAGCAGGAAGATGTGATCATTCCTGACGGCGTAGTTCCTTTTCAGATCGACAACAACCGGGTGGGGGAACTGTTCCGGCAATGGCTGAAAAGCCGATGGCTTGCCCCCGGCCCTTTGAAAAATATGTATCAGACTGATAAAGTCCAGGGCATTTATCTGCCCTACTGGACTTTTGACGCCCATGCGGAAGCAGACTATACCGGCAGAGGCGGAAGGCACCGTACCCGGACGGTACAAAACAGCGATGGGAAAACGGTTACTCAAGTATATACCGAATGGCATCGGGTAGCCGGACATATCCGTCACTTTTTTGATGACATCCTGATTCCGGCCACTAACAGCCTGTCCCTGGAACAGCTGGAAAAAATAGCGGACTTTGACACCGGACAGATTGCTTCCTATGGGCCGGAATACCTTTCCGGATACAATTCGGAATGTTTTTCCGTAGACTTGGAGATTTCTCATCAGGAAGCCCGGCATGAAATGCTGGAACGTCTGGAAAGTATGGCCAGAAACGAGATTCTTTCCAGATATGATGAAGCTGACAGCATACATATACAGGCGGATTTTCGAGAGGAAAGCTTTAAACATGTACTGCTTCCGGTCTACAGCACTGCCTATATGTTCAAAGACAAAGTATATCAAGTGCTCGTAAACGGACAGACCGGGGACATTACCGGCAAATACCCTCTCAGTCCCGCAAAGATCGCGCTGATCTGCGCAGCCATGGCCGTGATCGTAATACTGATCATTTTATTTGTAATTTCTTAGATATACAGCCGGGAGGGGGCAGCGATCATCCGCTCCTTCCCAAGGAAAGGAGCAACATCCAATGGGATTATTCAGCAATCAGTTCGCCAACGTAGTGGAATGGCGGGAATTCAGAGACGATATGCTCTTCTGGATATGGAAAAATGACGAGATAAAAAAAGGAAGCCGGCTTATTATCCGGCCGGGACAGGACGCTGTCTTTTTATACAACGGCAAAGTTGAAGGTATCTTTCGGGAGGAGGGCACCTATGATATTGAATCGGAAATCGTCCCTTTTCTGTCCACATTAAAGGGATTTAAATTCGGATTCAACAGCGGGATGCGGGCGGAAGTACTTTTTATCAACACGAAAGAAGTACTGGTAAAATGGGGTACAAAAAGTCCTGTTCTGATTCCATCCCAGACTCTGCCCGGAGGCATGCCCATCCGGGCTTTCGGAACTTTTACCTGTAAAGTATCTGATTATGATATTCTTCTGGAAAAGATCGCCGGAGTCCGGGATCAGTTTACCGTTGACGATGTCCGTGAAAGAATCATTTCCATGCTGGACCAGCTGCTTATGAAATGGATCGTCCGGGAAGGTCAGAACATGTTCAATCTTCAGCTAAACGCTGACGCCATTGCCCATGGCATTATGGAGGATCTGGACATGGAAATGACCAAAATCGGTATTTCCATTACTTCTTTTGTTATCTCCAATTTCAACTACCCGGAGGAGGTACAGAAAATGGCTGAAAAAGCCGCCGCCCAGAGCATGATCCCAGATGTTGGCCGGTATCAGCAGGTTGCCATGGGAACCGCTATTGAAAACGGCACCGGCGGTTCGGCTGCTTCGGATATGGCCGGCATGGCCATGGGTGTGGCCATGGGGCAACAGATGGCCGCTCAGATGAACAGTCAGAATCCGTCTCAGCTGACAGGAAATCAGATCCCGCCTTCCAGCGGACAGAAAATTCCGAATTTTTGTCCTAACTGCGGAGCAAAAACAAACGGAGGAAATTTCTGTTCCAACTGCGGTCAGAAATTAATCTGATTTTTTCTGTTTATCAGTATCCGGCACGCTTCTGGCCGTCTATCTGATATCATTACAGTATTCCGAAACGGATACAAATCAGGGAGAAAATAGTAAATGAGGAGCTTGGTATTAAAACAATATGTTGTAGACGCCTTTACGGACAAGGTGTTTTCAGGCAATCCGGCCGCTGTATGCGTACTTGAGCAGTGGCTCCCGGATCATCTGATGATGAATATCGCAAAAGAAAATAATCTGTCAGAAACCGCTTTCACGGTAAAAAGGGACGAAGACTATGAGCTTCGCTGGTTTACCCCCGGAGGCGAGATCGACCTGTGCGGCCACGCCACCCTGGCCTGCGCTTTTGTACTGATGAATTATTATGAAACAGAACTGCATAGTATCTCATTTTCTACAAAAAGCGGCGAACTGCAGGTAGTCCGCCACCAGGATCTGTATGAAATGAGCTTCCCCGCTTATGATCTGGAACCGGTTCCCATTACAGCAGAAATGATCGCAGCCCTGGGGGCAGTGCCCCAGGAGGCATATATAGGCAGGGATCTGCTCTGTGTCTTTGACAGCGAAACAGATGTAATGGAACTTTCCCCGGACCTGGAAAAGCTCAAAAAACTGGACGGACTGCTGCTGCAGGCAACAGCCCTCTGCAGCAAAAAAGAATATGACTGCGTGTCCAGATCTTTTGCTCCAAAACTGAATGTAGCGGAAGACCCTGTATGCGGCTCAGGTCACTGTCACATTATCCCCTACTGGACAGTCCGGCTCCTGCGCAACCGGATCACTGCTTATCAGGCTTCTGACAGAGGCGGTATCCTTTACTGCCGCTCCGAATGCTCATGTACGGTAAAGTATCACAAGAAAATTATGTCGAATTGACAGCCGC
>CAKNLF010000036.1 GCA_930989305.1 uncultured Roseburia sp.
CGCCCGCCGATCCGCTACATAATCCGCAATGGTCGTGTCCGTTTCATGACCTACCGCGGAGATCACCGGAACAGTGCATTCAAAAATGGCTCTTGCCACGCTTTCTTCATTAAATGCCCACAGTTCCTCAATGGATCCGCCGCCCCGGCCAACGATCATAACATCCACGCCATAATGTTCCAGGGCGAATATACCGTTGATGATACTTTCCGCGGCGCCTTCTCCCTGGACCTGAGCAGGGTACAGAATCAGCTGCACATAGGGATTTCTTCTGGCCGCAATGTTCTGAATATCTCTCACTGCGGCTCCGGTAGGAGCAGTGACCACTCCCACTGTTCTCGGGAACCTGGGAATAGGCTGTTTGTATTCCTCAGCAAACATCCCCATCTCTTCCAGCTCTTTTTTTAGTTCTTCAAACTTCTGATACAAAAGACCTGCGCCTTCCAGGATAATACTCTGGGCGTAAAGCTGATATTTTCCGTCCCGCTCATAGACACGCACCGCTCCCAGGACCACTACATTATCTCCCTCTTTCATGGGAAAATGCAGTCCTCCCTTGCGGTTTCCGGCAAACATAATGGCGTTCAGGGTGCCTGTTTCATCTTTCAGCGTAAAATAAATATGCCCGGAAGTATGATACTTGCAGTTAGAAACTTCTCCCCGGACATAAATATGTTTCATCATGAAATCCTGGGCAAACATATTTTTAATATAAGCGTTTACCTGTCCTACGGAATAAATGCTGCCTGTCATGCCAGTTTCGCCAGGATCCCGTTGACAAATCCGGCGGATTCGTCTGTTCCGTATTTTTTCGCCAGTTCCACTGCTTCGTTAATGGCAACTGCCACAGGGATCTGGTCGTCGTAACGCATTTCATAAACAGCAAGACGGATGATGGTAAGATCCGCCTTTCCCATCCTGCTGGTCTTCCATCTCACAGCAGCTTCGTTGATCTCCTTATCGATCTGCTCCAGCATTTCTTCTATCTTGTTTACTTTGTTTTCAATATATTCCAAATCTTCAGGTTTGATATTCTGCTCTTCCTGAGCAAACAGCTCCAGCTGCTCCGGCATATCCTTCTGATCATAAAATTCTACCCGAAACAGCATTTTAAAAACCTGTTCTCTGATTTCTCTTCGACTCATTCTTTTCCTCCGGAATTTTCCTGTATATGTAAATCAGGGGTGCGGTTGTTTTGCACCCCCATTTTTTGTCTTATTTTTTCTTTCCCGCTTTCATATCCACTTCCGCGATCCGGACATTGACATGTTCCACCGTAAGACCGGTCATATTTTCAATCGCCGATTTCACTTTCTCCTGAACCTTCTCCGATACTTCAGGAATCCCATAACCATAGGCGATATTAATTGCCGCGTCTACGGAAACTTTGTTATCTTCCATAGAGATCCGCACCCCTTTGGAAAGATTTTTGGCTCCGAGACGGCTTACCAGTTCATTTGTTATATTTCCAGCCATAGAGCTGACACCTTCCACCTCAGTTGTGGCCAGTCCCGCAATAATCGCTACCACTTCATCCGCAATCTGTATTTCTCCCAGATTGTCTTCTCTGATCTTATACCCTTTTCTATCGTCAGCCACAATGCTACCTCCTCATTGTTATATTCATAGTTTTATTTATTATAGCAAACTTCATTTTATTTGAAAAGTCAACATTCTGAATCTTTTCCGTCTTTAAAACAACAGATCGAACCCGTTGCAAAGGATCAGAGAAAGGGCCGCCGAGATCAGCACCATAAAGATCGGACGGATCCGGTTTCTTCTTTTCCAGAATACATTAATAGCGTAAATGCCTCCGGTAAGAGCCAGCACCGGAAGAAGGGGCCAGTTATTTTCCGCGGCGATTCCCATATTCTGATACAGCATGGATGCAGCCACGCTGAGCAGGAGCCCCGCCACAATGGGGCGGATATATATTTTGATCATCTGAAAAATATCCAGATTTTCAAATTTTTCATATATGTACATAACCGCTGATATGGTTCCCCCGGATGCCACAACGCTGCAGGCGAACCCGCAAAGCGCCACAGCGAACCCGGCCGCCATACTTTTTCCCGGTCCGTATCCGATCACATAACCAACTCCCGCCAGCACCTTGCACAAAATAGAACCCGGCAGCGCATTTGCCGCCGCGGCGATCTTGTAATAAAAATCCCCGTAGCTTACCATATCTGTGCTGACAAACATCCCGTTGGCTATGGCCAGATACGCGTCTCCTCCCCCAAAGGAAAGGATCGTGGACAGCAGTCCTTTTCCCATAAACAGAAGACTGTCCGAGCACAAAAGCAGCGCAGGCAGAGACAGCGCCAAAAGCAGGATGCCCCATGCAGCCTCCTCTTTCAAAAGTTTTAACAGCGGCCGGAAAGAAAAACGCATTCTGCCTCTCAGACTTTTGGACAGTCCCCAGATCCCCAGCGCAACCATCAGCAGCTGCAGAGTCAGTTTGATCCCCTCAAAAGGAATCAAATGGGCCTTTCCGATACAGAGCACATACAAAACGACAATCGCTGAGGCGATGATCCCGTTCTTTTTGTTCACTTTTCCTCTGGTGTAAAAAATTACAAAAAATGTGATCGCCAAAACATTTACCGTGGAAATGTCAAATATCGGCGTTTTGTGTATCCCCAGTATCTGAAACATCTCCGCTCCGCCGGTAAAGAAAAACACCGCCCCCAGGAAAAACATTCCGCTTCGGGCATTTTGGTTGATCCTGCATTCCCGGTATGTACCCCGGGCATATTCAATCAGCATAAAAATAATGTATGCCGTAATTCCCGCAGAGGCGAACAGGATCTGTCGAAGCAGACTGCTTCCCGTACTGTTGATCAACGAAACGATGGCAACCGTAAAAAATGTTCCTGGCAGCGCCATCATTATGGCCGCCAGCAGCATTCCCCGAATGCCGGCAACATTTCTGCCCACTCCCGCAGCGATTTCCACAGGGAGCGCTCCCGGAGTAATGTTGGCAACGATCACATCCTTGTTGTATTCATTTTCATCCACCAGGTGATGCTGTTCTACCGCTTCCGCCTCAATAACGGGTATCAGGGCGCTGCCGCCGCCGAATCCGATACATCCGGTCTTGAACATCACCGCCAGCAATTTTTTCAGTTTTCCTTTCTCTTTCCGCGTATCCTTCATTTCCCTGTTCAACAAATGTGTCAGAAACCTTCCTTCATTTATCAAGTATTATCTTCCGAGATCATGTTCCGGAATTCTTCTTCTGTAATAACAGGTATTCCAAGCTCTCCCGCCTTTGTCAGTTTGCTGCCTGCGTTTTCTCCGGCCAGCACATAATCCGTTTTCCTGGATACCGAACCGGAAGCTTTTCCGCCGTTTTGCTCGATCAGCTGAGCAGCCTCTTTTCTTCCCAGCGTAGGGAGAGTGCCGGTCACTACAAAAGTCAGACCCTCAAGACGCTGACTGGTCTGAGCCTCTTTCAGCTCCATATTCACTCCCGCCGCCTTCAGACGCTCCAGCATCTTATGGTTGGATTCTTTTTGGAAAAATTCCCGGATATAGGAGGCGCTTACTTCTCCGATATCATTGACCTGCTGCAGTTCTTCCACCGTGGCCTCCGCTACACGGTCAATGGTCCTGAACTTTTTCATAACAGCCTTTGCCGCCGCCTTTCCTATATTGGGGATGCCGAAACCGGTAAGGAGCTGGGAGCCATCATTTTCCTTGGACTTTTCTATAGCGTCCAGAAGCTTATCCGTATTTTTTTCTTTTCCGATGATCCCTTTCTCGATCAATTCCTCCCTGTGGTTCTTCAGGTCGTAAATATCCGCAATATCCCGGATATATCCCTGTTTTACCAGTTCCACAATATAAACGGTACCGAATCCCTTGATATCCATGGCGTCCCGGCTGACAAAATTGATAATGTGGCGTTCCCTTTGCGCCGGACAGTCAGGAGAAGTACAGCGGATATCCGCCGAATCTTTTTCCCTTACGGTCTTCGCGCCGCATACGGGACAGGTATCCGGTATCTGAAAACGTACACTCCCCGGCGCCCGCTTGTCTTTTTTCACTTCTTTGATCTTGGGAATGATCTCCCCGGATTTGTAAACCGTTACAATGTCTCCGATGCCCACATCCAGTTCATCAATAAAATCCTGATTGTGAAGAGTTGCTCTGGACACGGTAGTCCCGCAGAGTCTTACCGGTTCAAAGATTGCAGTAGGCGTGATCCTTCCGGTACGCCCTACTGACAGTTCGATATCCAGGATCTTTGTCTCCTTTTCTTCCGGGGGGTATTTGTAGGCTACCGCCCACCGGGGCACTTTGGAAGTAGCCCCCAGCAGCTCCCGGTCCGCATAGCTGTCAATCTTGACAACTGCTCCGTCAATATCATAAGGAAGGTTGCCTCTGTTTTCTCCGATTTTTTCAATGGCCTTCCATACCTCATCCGCAGTTTCGCACACTGTATAATCCTCTATAATAGGAATGTTATTGGATTTCAGATATTCATACCCTTCCGTATGAGTTTTGATCTGCGCTCCTCTGACTTCCTGAATGTTAAATACAAACATAGAAAGCCTTCTTTCCTTTGTAACCCGGGTATCCAGCTGACGCAGCGTTCCGGCGGCGCAGTTTCTGGGATTGGCGAAAAGTTTTTTCCCCATCAGCTCCTGCTGCTCGTTTACCCTTTCAAAGTCTTCATTTTTCATGTAGACTTCTCCGCGGATCTCAATATAGGGAACAGGATATTTCAGTTTCTTCTTTACGTCTTTAATCACTTTCGCGTTTGCCGTAACATCTTCTCCCTGGAAGATTCCGTCCCCTCTTGTAACAGCCAGCTTCAGTTCCCCGTTTTCATAACGCAGAGCCATGGACAGCCCGTCGATCTTATACTCTACGACAAACCGGGGATGGTCCAGTTTTTCCTGCATTTCGTGCACAAAGGCGTATACATCTTCTTTTTCAAATACATCCTGGAGACTCAGCATGGGCACATTATGGCGCACCAGCACTCCGGCAGTCCTTTTGGCGGTTCCTCCCACTTTCTGTGTGGGAGAATCCTCAGTGACCCACTCCGGATATTCTTTTTCCAGCTTTTTCAGCTCCTGCATCATCATATCGTATTCGTAATCCGTGATCTGGGGATCATCCTGATTATAATATCTGTCAATATGATACTCTATGGTCTTTTTCAATTCATCAAGACGTTTTTTATCTTCTTCTCTTTTTCCCATATGATTTACTCCGATCCTCTTTTTCCGGTATAACTGTTTTTGACGAAGACCCTTTCAGCATTTCCGTCAGTCTGCCCATTTCCTCATCGGTAAGGTTACGCCATGTTCCGGGCTTTAAATCCCCCAGCTTTATATTCATGATCCTGACTCTTACCAGACGGGTTACATGATAGGAAAAAACTTCGCACATTCTGCGGATCTGCCGGTTGTATCCCTGGGTAAGTATGATCCGAAACTGCCGTTTTCCAATTTTTGTCACAGGACATTTTCTCGTAGTCACATCCAGTTCTTCCAGGTATACGCCCCCGGACATTCCTCTGAGAAATTCCTCTGTGATATCCCGGTCCACAGTCACGATATATTCTTTTTCATGGCGGTTGCCCGCCCGCATGATCTTATTTACCAGATCACCCTGGTTCGTCATCAGCAACAGGCCTTCCGAATCTTTATCCAGTCTTCCCACCGGATAGATCCGTTTGGGATATTTCATAAAATCTATAATATTATCTTTTTCTTTTTTCTGGGCTGTGCAGACGATCCCCCTGGGCTTGTTCACAGCCAGCAGGATTTTTTCTTTTTCCCGTCTTACTGTCTTCCCGCAAAGGGCCACCTTTTGTCCCGGAAAGATCCGGTCTCCCATCACAGCTTTTTTTCCATCTATAGTCACTTCGCCGGCTTCTATATGCCGGTCCGCCTCTCTTCTGGAACATATCCCGGCTTCGCTTAAAAACTTATTGATCCGAACGCCTTCCGGGTGTATTTCATTTTTCACTTTTTATCAGATCCCGTCTTTCTTTCATTCATTTTTACAAGCGTTCCTATCATATCATATTCCAGTGGCTTTTTACAAGACAGTTCCGCTGATAGGCCCTTTCTTTCCCGTCTGATCATTCCAGATAATCCGTCAGTTTTCCAACAGCGCTCTCCTCCAGATCGATCAGCTCCTTTGCCAGCTCTGTGGCAAAGATCCCGCCTTCTTTATTCTCGTGGATGGCATATTTTAAATTTCTGGCAGCCTGCCTGTGGCAGTTTATGGAATCCCGGATCATATTCTCCTGTGTGGTCTGTTTTGACAACGGACGGATTGCTTCCGGCGCCGAATCCGTTTTTTGTATCCGTTCTTTAGCCTTCTTTTCAAAGGATTTCAAACGGTATAAAAACAGATTCAGTTCCTGACATAATGTATCATCCTCTACTTTTGCCAGATATTTTTCTGTTTCCTGTTTTACGGACAGGATATTTTTGTAAATCGTCTCTAACATTTTCTGTTCATCCTGAATGGTCATGTTGTTCTCCTTTTTCTTTTGATCTGACATTAGTATGACCATTCACAGCAATTTCTTACATCCATGTCCTCCCCCGGGAAACGCAAAAACAGACAGAAGAAATGAGTTTCCCAAAAGGGGGGGGACCCATCTCTCTGTCTGCTGTTCTTTTATTACATTGCCTGAAGCACATCTGTACGAACATATCCAACCTGTCCGTTCCAGTTTACCCTTGTCCATCCCTGATCGTAAACCTGTACGATGGTCAGAGTTTCTCCGGCGTATGCCACGCCGATTCTGGATGAATTCTCACTCATGCTTTCGCGGACATTGACTGTATCCTTAAGATAAATCGTATCTCCCGGCATGAGAGAAGATGTTACAGCCGGTTTTTCTTTAGAAATAAATTCTGTTTTTACGTATCCGGTAACGTTTCCTGTTTTGACCTGACTCCATCCGTCGCTTCTTACCGCCGTTCTGGTAAGTTCGGCTCCTTTCATGGCGGACCCTACTGTTGCGGCATTTGTGCTTGGTTTCTGGCGGATATTAATATTATCCGTTGCATATACCGTTTCTTTTACCTTCTTTGTAGTAGTCTTTTCTTTATCTGTACTGTCGTCTTTCTGTTGTTCCTTCTGTGTTTCTTCCTGTTTTTGCTGCTCTGCTTTCTGCTGTTCTTCCTTTTGCTGAGCCTCTTCCTGCTTCTGATCCTGTTCCTCTTTCTGCTCGCTTTCTCCGGAAACTTTTTCCGACCAATCAGCCAGCGCGTCAGGAATGGTAGTTTCTACCATTTTCTTAAGGCCGCCGTCTTTTTCCAGCGCCTCATTGTAGTTTTCCTGAGTCTGGGACAGCAGATCAGCCGCATCACTGCCGCTTTCATAAGAACCTATAAAAGCTGTTATCTCCGGATCCTGTTCCAGTTCCTGATAAGTGCGGTTATACTGGCTGTAAGTATTGTCAATATAAACATCGCCGTTGTCATCTGTGCGTACATAGAAGAAATACAGCCCAGGCGCCGGTGTCTTTACATCTTTGAACTTCACTTCCGTATATACGGAAACCGCGTAATCCCCTTCTGCGTTTCCGTTTTTTGTATAACATGTGATATTTTCAAAGTCTTCTACATATTCACTGTATATTTCAATATATTCTTTTTCCAGATCCGTCACCGGATATGCATACTTCATCAGTGTGTCCACATCGCCTGAAGCGTATGCCTTGAAATAATTATCAACCAGTTCGTTGATATCCTCATGGGCATTCACTTCATAGCCGTTGGCGGAAGATTCCGTCACTGCCGGAGCGCCGTCCGATCCTCTGTGCGCTCTTACCGCCACAACTATAGCGGCAATGGCAACAACTACAACAAGCGCCACAATCCCTATGATATGGATATATTTCTTGGAAAAGTCAATGGCTTTATCCTTCTGGATCTCCATAGAATCAGAAGTCCTTCTGCGGGTCTTCTTCCTTTTTATATTTTTATCTTCCGGGATATTTACATCCGCCATTTTAGATTTATCTTTTACTGATTCTTCATCTACAAATATCAGATCGTCTTCTTCAGGTTTTTCAGATTCTTTTCGTTCAACCGCTTCATTTACAGCGTCTTTTAATTCTTTTTCGAATTTATCATCTGACATGGCTGTACCTCCTTGTAAAGTATAAAAGAAGTCCGGCAATCGCAAACTGCAGTTCCACCCCAGCCGAAAAGGCCGGCTTCTGTCCCGTTACATCGGTCACACATCATCATACCACAGTGATATCTATTCGTCCAGAATCATTTTGTCTTAAAAATTTCTAAAGTACCCAGGATTATAATTTGAACTATATAGGGTAATGTTTCTCTTCGATGCCCAGAGGATCACCGAAGCTTTACCGAAAACGAAAGCAGCCGAAACGCAGAAGAACAGAGCCTGAAAATATCGCATACCAGACGCAAAAAAGCCGCGTAAACACCTGATTTACGCGGCTTCCCGAAAAAAGTTCAGTGCAACCGGCGGGAATCGAACCCACATTACAGGAGTCGGAGTCCTGTGTTCTATCCGTTAGACTACGGTTGCATTCAATTGTGACAATGTCACAGACGCTGTCTGCATTCAGCGAATACTATTTTACCACAAGGTTTTCAAAAAAGCAAAATAATTTTTTATATTTTATAAATTTTTTTCATTACGTTTTTTCTTTTATAAAATACCGCATTTTTATCTTATCGGATCAGTTCCACGATTTCCTTTCCAATCTGCAGAGGCGTCTTATGATCCGTAGCTACAATCCGATCGCAGGCGGACTCGTAGGCCTCTCTTCGCTGCTCCATCAGCTCCGCAATACCTGCTACGCTCATACGGTCTTTCAGCAAAGGTCTGCTGCTGTTTCCCTTTACCCGCTGATAAACCGTTTCCGGTTTTGCGGAAAGCAGCACAATGATCCCGCTGTCTTTCATGATCTCCAGGTTTTCTCTGCGTAGCACCGCGCCGCCGCCGCAGGATACTATCGCCGCTCCCTCTTGGGCTATTTTCCTCAAAAGCTCCGTTTCCCTGTCACGGAAATAGTTTTCTCCGTATTTTTCAAATATAGCTGGTATCTCCATGCCGCACTCACGGACAATCTCATCGTCCATTTCAATTTCTTTCCAGCGCAGCAGTTCTTTTAATGTTTTGGACACAGTACTCTTACCTGTGCCCATAAAACCGATCAGATAAATATGGCTCTTTTTCTTTTTTTCCATTTCCGGCCTCCTTTCCCCGTTAGGTAACTGTTTATTTTCCACTCATACTTTTATGGATCGTATCCAGAATATCCCCCAGCTCGTCTGCCTGAAGCTGTCCGGGGGCAGAGACCGCCCCGTGGGCGCCGAAAGTAATACAGGATCCGGACAATTCCCCTCCGATCCTGCTGAGCACGCCCAGACCGCCCATGGACATAGTCACCACCGGCAGATCCGGATATTTTTCTCTGACTTCATTGGTCAGGGCCATCAGACGAAGCACATCTCCCGCATTTTTCGGCATAACAGCCAGTTTCGCAATGTCCGCTCCGCCGGCCTCCATCTGTTCCAACAACATTCGCAGTATCCGATTATCAGGGGTTTCCTGAAAATCGTGATGAGAAGCAATGACCCGTACTCCCATGCGCTGCAGACGGCGGATAGCTTTTTCCGGCCTGGTAGCTTCAAAAAATTCCAGATCGATCAGATCCACACAGCCGGATTTTGCCGCCAGCTCATTCAGGTACAGAATCATTTTTTCTTCCATTTCTCCCCGACCGCCCTGTTTTACTGTCCGAATGGTAAATAAAAAGACTGTATCCGGCACAGCGTCTTTTACTGCTTCCAGTATTTCTTTAACCTGCTCCGGATCTTGGACGTTTTCAAACAGATCCGCCCGCCATTCGATCATCGGCGCATGCTTTTCGCCCAGCTCTCTGATCCTGCTGATGATCTCCTCTTTTCCTTCCGCCACTACCGGTATGCAGATCACCGGACGCCCCAGGCCGATGCGGATTCCTTTTATATTCAAATTTTCCATAAATTTCCTCTTTTCTTTCCGTTTCTGCTGGATTTCCGTTAAAAATAAGTATATAATATCCCCGTTTACGGCGCAAGCCATTGACATTTATTTTCATACGTTCTATGATATCAATATCATTATAAACTTTATGTTATGAGAGGTATAACAAAAATATTATGGATATTACAGGAACTACGAAACTTACCGGCCTGCTGGGAAGTCCTGTTGCCCACAGCATTTCCCCACAGATGCACAACGAATCTTTTCGTCTGCTTGGGCTTGATTATGTATATCTGGCCTTTGATGTGGGGACAAAAGATCTGAAGACTGCTGTGGAAGGGCTCAAAGCTCTGGGCGTCCGTGGATTCAACCTGACCATGCCGGATAAAACAGCTATGCTGGAACTGGCAGATGAGCTCACTCCCGCCGCCAGACTTTCCGGCGCATGCAACACTGTTATTCATGAAAACGGCCGTCTCATCGGGCATACTACAGACGGGATCGGATTTATGGACTCAGTGAAATACAACGGATGTAACGTAACCGGCCGGCAGATCACACTGCTGGGAGCCGGAGGCGCGGCAAAAGCCATCTGTGTTCAGGCTGCTTTGGACGGTGTAAAACAGATCGATATTTTCAGGCGCAGCCGTCCGGACGCCTTTGCCCGCACGGAACAATTTGCAAAAAAAACTGCAGAAGAAACCGGATGCAGGATCCGTGTGATGGATATCAGCGACCGCAGATCTCTCAGTCAGAGTCTGGAGACCTGTACGCTGCTCGTAAACGCCACCAACGTGGGAATGGCTCCTGACATATACAGCTGTCCCATACCGGAAGATCTGTTCCTGCCGCCTGACTTATCTGTCTGTGATATTATCTACAATCCCCGGCAGACCAGGCTTATGCAGCTGGCAGAGCAGGCCGGATGCCGAACCTTTAACGGACTTTATATGCTGCTGTATCAGGGCGCCGCTGCTTTTTCCTGCTGGACAGGCATGGAAATGCCGGTAGAAGCCATTCGCGAAAAATATTTTCGCCAGTGATCATGAATTATTTATAGAAGGGAATCTGACCAATGAGTTTTACATTTATGAAAAAACTTCCCACGCCGGAAGAAATCCAGAAAAATTATCCGCTTTCTCCTGAGTTGAAAGAAACGAAAGCCAGACGGGACGCTGAAATATCTGACGTATTAAAAGGAAACTCTGATAAATTTCTTGTTATCATCGGGCCCTGTTCCGCTGACAACGAAGATTCTGTCTGCGATTATACAAACCGGCTGGTAAAAATTCAGGAAAAGACAAAAGACAAACTGATCATCATCCCCCGGGTTTATACAAACAAACCCCGTACCACAGGAGCCGGATATAAGGGGATCGCTTCTCAGCCGGATCCGGAAAAGCAGCCGGATATGCTGGCAGGGCTGATCGCTATGCGTAAAATGCATCTGCGGGCGTTTCAGGAAACAGGACTTTCCGCAGCTGACGAGATGCTCTATCCGGAAAACTGGGGATATGTAGAAGATCTGCTTTCCTATGTAGCCATCGGCGCCCGTTCTGTGGAAGATCAGCATCACCGCCTGACCGTCAGTGGTTTTGATGTGGCATCAGGCATGAAAAATCCCACCAGCGGAGACTTTTCCGTTATGCTGAATTCTGTTTACGCGGCCCAGCACCCCCATCAGTTTGTATACCGCGGTTACGAAGTCAATACAAGCGGAAATCCGCTGGCCCATGTTGTTCTCCGGGGAGCGGTAGACGCTTTCGGCAACAACAAGCCCAACTATCACTACGAAGACGTAAGACGTCTGATTGAAATGTACGGAGAAATGGATCTGGTAAATCCTGCCTGTGTGATCGATGTGAACCACTCTAACTCCAGCAAGCAGTATGAACAGCAGGTCCGTATCACCAAAGAAATCATGCATAACCGAAAAGAGAGCTCGGATATCCGCTCCATTGTAAAGGGTCTGATGATCGAAAGTTATATTGAACCCGGCAATCAGAAAATCGGTGAACACATTTACGGAAAATCCATTACTGATCCCTGTCTGGGATGGAAAGATTCCGAGGAACTCCTTTACTATATTGCGGATCACGTATAAAAAACAGAAGCGCATCTGTACCTGCGCATCCCGTCCAATATAAAAAGAGGAAAATCTCATTTGAAAAGATTTTCCTCTTTTTATCCTCTGGGGTGTGCTTTTTTGTATTCTTTCTGAAGTTCTGACTGAACCATTTCCGCGTAAATCTGAGTGGTGGAAATATCGGAATGCCCCAGCATTTCCTGCACGGAATGCAGATCCGCTCCGTTACTCACAAGGTGAGCCGCAAAGGAATGCCGCAGCGTATGGGGTGTCAGTTCTCCTTCGATTCCAGCCTTTTTCCCGTAACTTTTTATTAATTTCCAAAATCCCTGTCTGCTCATGGGCTGTCCGGAACAGTTGGTAAACAGCAGATCCATTGACTGGTCTTTTACCAGTTTCGGTCTGCCGGATTCCAGATATCTCCTGACTGCGTCACGGGCCGCATTTCCAAAGGGAATCATCCGCTCTCTGTTTTCGTCTTTGCAGACCATATATTCCCGCTGCAGATCCACATCCCCCAAACGCAGAGAAATCAGTTCGCTTACTCTGAGCCCGGTTGCATACAGCAGCTCCAGCATGGCTTTATCACGGAGCGCCTTGGGGCTGTCCCCGGAAGGCTGCTCCAGCAGGCGCACAGTTTCTTCCATAGAAAGGACCGCAGGGGCCTTTTTTTCAATCTTTGGCGCTTTCAGATGAGCCGCCGGATCTTCCAGGATCAGTTCCTGCTGCCTCATATACAGAAAAAAAGCTTTTGCAGAAGCAATATTTCTGGAAATCGTAGAAGGTTTCATTCCATCTTCCTGCAAATGCGTAATGTACTGTTCCAGCATTTCCCGGGTAATATCCTTTACAGAATCCACATGCTTTTCCCTGCAAAAAATATTCAGTTTTTTCAAATCTCTTGCATAAGAAAGCTCTGTGTTTCTGGACTTATGCTTTTCTTCATGCAGATACCGGATAAACTGCTGAATATAATCTTCCATGAACTCAATCTCCATTTAATACAAAAAATATAAGGGAAAACAGGGATTTCCCTCCACAAAACGGCAAAATATGCCATATAAATTCATTATAAATGCTATTTTACATAAAATCAAACTTTTTCACAGTATCCTTACTACTTTTTCCAGGAAAAACGGATTTACATAACATTCCACAAAAATTCCAGACGCAAAGATTCCGGTGAGTATCATACAAAAAACAATATAAATGCCTTTCTGCCCCGGCGTCATTGACTCTCCCCTCTGAAGCTGTCTTTCTTTTTTGCGTTTCCGATACAAAAGCATGATCCGGTACAGAAAAAAATAACACAGAAAGTATATCAGGATCTGCGGGAAACACATTCCTCCGAATACCAGAATCCCTCTCAGTCCGTATCTGGCGATCATAGCGGAAAACACAAATCCGATGGACAGCCCCTGCCACGCCGCGAAAAAACCTGCGTACACCAGTCCGGGCATCGTCTGGCTGAAAATCACAAACACCAGCCAGTAGGGAATCCTCTGTTTTAACACCGACAGGATATTTTCCCCGGTGCCCGCTCCGGAAAACTGCTGAAGGAAACTGTTTTCGCTTAAATATCCGATCCAGGTAGCCTCGCTTTCCCATACTCCGTTGGCCAGCAGGATCATAATAAAAAAGGAACAGAAAAACAGCGCTTTATAAATCAGGCCCGGCGAAATCCGCGCCGGATATTTTTTTATGTAGGTATAGTTTTCCTTTTGATAATTTTCCATACAGACATATTCCTCCATTTCTTCCTCTATATCAGCATATGCCTGTCTGAAAAAATTATTTGCAGTATTTGTTTTTATAGGCCAGAAGGGCGGATACTGTCTTGGCATCTTTGATTTCCATACTGTAGATCTTGCTGCAGGCCTCATCCAGATCCCAGAACTCTACATTTAAAAACTCGTCTCTGTCCAGATGCTGGCTTGTTTTTGTCAGATTTCTGGCAAGGTACACGTCAATGGATTCATTGCAGAAAGCTCCCGTTGTACAGACAGTGATCAGTTTTTCCAGGCTGCCCGGCCGATATCCGGTTTCTTCTTCCATCTCTCTGGCCGCGCATTCCATGGAAGGCTCTTCTTTCTCTTCTTTTGCGCCTGCGGGGATCTCCAGCGTTTCCTGATCCAAAGCGCTGCGATACTGACGCACAAGGACCACTCTCCCGTCTTCCAGCACCGGCAGCACCGCCGCCGCGCCGTTTCTGTGTTCAATATAGTCCCAGTGCGCTGTGGATCCGTCCGGTATTTCCATAATGTCGTCGTACACGTCCACAATGGCTCCCCTGTATTTCAAAATACGTTCTTTTCTTTTTACCCTGTCCATATTTTCACCTTTCCATTCTTTAACGGTTGTCCACCTTTTCCGGGTACAGATCATGGTTAGCCAGACGGTTGAAGGCAATCTCCTCCCACTTTGTTCCCGGCTTTCCGTAATTACAGTATGGATCAATGGAAATTCCTCCCCTGGGAGTGAATTTTCCCCACACTTCAATATATTTGGGATCCATCAGACGGATCAGATCCTCCATGATAATGTTGACGCAGTCTTCATGAAAATCTCCATGATTGCGGAAACTGAACAGATACAATTTCAGCGACTTGCTCTCCACCATACGCACCTCAGGCACATAAGATATTGTGATGGATGCAAAATCCGGCTGTCCGGTAATCGGACAGAGACTGGTGAACTCCGGACAGTTGAATTTAACGAAATAATCATGATCCGGATGTTTATTTACAAATGTTTCCAGCACTTCCGGAGCGTAATCGTCCGGATACCGGACATTCTGATTTCCCAAAAGAGTTACGCCCTCTGTCTCTTCTTTATTTCTTCCTGTCATATTTATGCCTCCGAATTCTCCAGAGCGGGATCTTTCATTCCGTTTAACGCAAACGCTCTGGCTCTGTCAATGCAGGTGCCGCATACGCCGCAGGGACGTTCTCCCCCCTCGTAACAGCTCCATGTCAGTTCATAAGGTACTTTCAGCTCCAGGCCTTTTTTCACGATTTCCGCTTTTGTATGTCCTACAAAAGGAGCTTCGATCCGCAGCTGTCCGCCGCTTCCCAGATAAATAGCTTCTCCCATCGCTTTGTTGAAAGCCTGAGAACAATCCGGATAAGCGTTGCCCGCCGCGTCATCGCTGTGAGCTCCGTAATAGATCACATCACATTTTCTGGACAAAGCGATACTGGCCGCGCTGGATAAAAACAGTCCATTTCGAAAAGGCACATAAGTCGATACAGGTTTCCCATCTGTTTTTTTCAGCTGTTCCCCATAGGATTCCTGCGGGATGTCTTTTGTGGAATGAGAAAGCAGGGAACAGTCGCTGTACCGGAAAATCTCCTCCAGATCCAGATAAATATGCTCTACCTGATAATATTGTGCTATCTTTTCAGAAGCTTCAATCTCTTTTTTATGTTTCTGTCCGTAAGACACAGAAAGCGCCGTTACATTTTCTTTTCCATATCTGTCAATGGCAAGAGCCAGACAGGTGGTACTGTCCACTCCGCCGCTGAATAATACTAATGCTCTCATTTTTTTCCTTTCTGTTATTTCATATTTAAACGCATCTGCAGCATGGGGTCTGTCTGAAATCTTCCCCGCAATGTGCTGGTATAGGTCTTGGCCGCCGTCTTTTTAATGCCGCGTGCCGTCATACAGCTGTGGCATCCCTCGATCAGCACCGCAACGTCCTCGGATCCGGTCACTTCCTGCATGATCTCCGCAATATCCGTACCGATACGCTCCTGGAGCTGCAGACGTTTTGACACCATGTCCGCGATCCTTGCGATCTTGCTCAATCCGATCACTTTTCCTTTCGGCACATAAGCCACAGTCACTTTCATATCATACATCAACGCCATGTGATGCTCGCAGTAGCTGAATATGTCAATATCTCTGACGATCACAAAATCGCTGTTTTCTTTTGAAAACGTCAGATCTTCTTCAAATGTTTTGTCAAACATCTGAGCGATCTCATGATTGGTATAATTCATTCCTTCAAATACTTCCATATACATCCGGGCAACTCTGTCCGGGGTATCTTTCAGTCCCTCTCTGTCCGGATCATCCCCCAGGGCTTCCAGCAGCCCGCGGATGTGTTTTTTTACAGCATTCTGATCTATAGCCATTTTCCGCCTCCCCTTTTATACGCCTCTCATCTGAGGATCCCAGATGATCTTATGCATTTGAAGCTGCATGGTAACATCATTCATACAGTTTTGTTTCATGAAATTTACAATTTCCTCCAGTTCTATGGCCCCGTACACCGGGCTCAGATAAACATGGCATTTTTCCGTAAGATGCCATGTGTCCATCACTTCCTTTGCCCGCACCAGATCCTGCCGGTCATTCACAACGAACTTCACTGTATCCCGCATATCCAGATACTGAAAGTTAGATGGAAGCATATGCGTCTCCATGCCGCTGCCCGGCAGTTTATAGTCCATCGTAAATGAGGGCCGGTTTTCGATTTTCGTAAACGGCTCCAGATCCACGCTGCCGTTTGTCTCAATCTCTACATGAAGGACCGGTTCTTTTGCCAGCAGATCCAGCAGATCAGCGATTCCCTCCTGGATCAAAGGTTCTCCTCCGGTAATGGTGATATTATGGATTCCCATTGTATGGATCAGTTCCAGAATTTCCTCACCGGAAGTCCAATGGAACCTGCAGTCCTCCTGGTTGGCCCATGTGGTATCGCAGTAGCCGCAGTCCAGATTGCATCCCTGCATTCGTATAAAAATAGCAAGCTGTCCCGCCCGGGGGCCTTCCCCGTTAATACTGGAAAAAATTTCCACAACCTTATAATTATTCACTCTTCTCATCCCCTATTCGCAGTACCGGGCGCAATTATTTGGCGTCTCATAAACAGAAACCCCATACACCTGATATCCTTTTTCTTTCAGCATGTTATAAAAATGTTTCGCGAAATTTTCCGCAGTCGGACGAAATGGCACCCAGATAATCCGGAAATTTTCACTTTCCAGCGCCTTTGCGGTTTCCGGTTTTAATGTTCCTTCTTCCGCGATCAGCGCGTGATCATAAAAATCAGCGATCTCCAGCAGATCCTGTTTGAAATCGCCGAAATCCGTTACCATACCTTTCAGCTGTCCCGTTTTATGCAGTTCATCCGCCCATACTTCCGCTTCAATCTTCCAGCGGTGTCCATGGAGATTCCTGCATTTTCCCTCATAGCCCGCGAGAAAATGGGCGGAATCAAAACTTTGTTCTGTTTTTAAAATGTACATATCTTCTCTCCGTTTTTGATCACAGTCCATTGTCCGCAAAAAAAACCGCAGTCTTCCAGACTGCGGTTTTGATCCTACACATATCAAAATTAATAGTCCTGGTTTTGTTTAATGACAGGATGGTACAAACGAACTGTCAGTATTATGAAATTCGATTTATCTTATCTCACTTCATAAAAATTGTCAAGTCTATCAGCCTCTGGCGATTTCGGAAATCGTATGGATCATCTCAATATCATCTTTTGTCAGCTGCAGATTGGTACTGAGAGTCTTTCCGTCTGTAGTCGTAAGCTGAATCTCAATCACGCTTCCCTCCTGGACGCCTGCTTTTGCCGCTGCGGAAAAGAACTGTCTGAATTTCGGATGATTCTTCTGGAATTTTCCCCATAACGGTTTTAACTGCATTAATTTCATTGGATTTATCATTTTGTATCCCTCTTTCTTTTTTATTCTGATTTCTGTACCAGTTCAATAATCCCTGAAAGCTCGCTTCCCTGTACCGGCGCGTCTCCGATGATCTCGTATTTCCCGTCCCCGGTCACATGTCCAAGCTTGTTTTCGTCCTCGATTTTTGTTTTTTCAATAGTATAATACTGCATTTCTTCTGTTTGAGGATTCCAGATCAGATATACGCTCTGGCAGATCCCCGGAGCCATATTTTTAACCGGAAGAGTAATGGCTGCCACAGACATTTTATCGCTGATATCCAGCACCATAACGTCAAAATCTCCCGGCTCATAGGGAAACTGCACCTGATCTTTGTACATTCCCTTATATATTTTGCAGACAGCCTCCTCGCCTTCCTGAGAAAGCCGCTCCATCAGCGCTCCTTTTTCCCGGAACGCGATTTTCGGGAACAGCCCGATCTCCACGCTGCGCCTTACAAAAACATGAAACTGCTGGGCTGTCATCTTGATTTCTTTTTTCTGAGTGCCTGCCTGAGCCGCCTGGGCCTTCAGGACCGTTTCCATATCCTCCCCCTGGATCACTTTTTCCATTACATCCAGAAGACTGGGATTCAGGATCAGCCGTGTGCTGTTGGGATTGATCAGAATTCCCTTTGTATTGCTGCTCTTTGCTCTTGCTACCCGCAGGACTGCCGGGAAATCCACCGTCATGATCACACTGTATTTGTGATCCTTTGGAAATTCATCCTTTCCGGTAAAAACCGGCGCGAATCTGTCGCCTTTTTTGTTGACTACCAGGATGGGCAGCATCCGGGGCACTTCCTCCGGCGCAAGTCTTTCTTTTTTCTTCATTTTTTCCAAAACTGCCGGATCGATCTCTTTGGGGAATTCCACCGGCACCAGAAATTTGGCGTCTTTTAATGAATTTGCGAATTTTATCAGATTCTGCATAGTTCTGTCCTGCAGGTAAACTTTCATATCCTCCTCAAACTGGTGATTGTCCAGTTCCAGGACTTCCGGTTTCCAATATTTTTTTTCCATCTTTTATTCCTTTATTCCTTTTGTTTTCTCCTGATTCACAGCCGGCTTTGCCGGACCGTCATGCACAGATATTGTAATCACAACATGATTATTATAACATAATTTGCACCGGGAAAAAAGCGTCTGCAAATTTTCCCGTCTTTTCTCAGCATTCCATAATGCCGCATACCATCCTCTGTTCCAGATTGTACTCCTGGCTGTTTTCCCGGAATCGAATGATATTTTGTCCCACATATAAAATCTCCGCCTTGAAAAATCCCGGCGATGCCTCAAACAGTCTGGTCTGATGCACATGGATATTGCACTTTTTCCCCAAGAACCATTCAAAAGGATTTTTACTGTCATCCCACGGTTCTACCACCAGAGGCTGCTGGCGTTTCAGTTTCCATGGCGTCATTTTCACTTCCCGCAACTGCTTTATGTAGCGCTTAGGCGCCAGCCCCCTTTTGTCTTTATATTGAAACAGTATGTAATCCTTGCCGGAGGAAATGATCCCTACCTGAGCATATCCCACATCTTTTCCCTGCAGATCTATATCGCACCATTTTCCGTGCATGGGAGTGCAGTCCATATATACTCCCTGTTCATGAATAATTTTTAATCCCATTTTTTCACCTGCTTTTTATCAAAACTGCTGTTCGTGCTCTTTTTGGCATGTATCCCGCTTCTGAAATTTCTGTACAGAATACCGCCGCTTATTAGTATAACAAACTCCGGCAAAAAAGGACAGCCAAAGCTGTCCTTTTTTGTCTTTGTTTTGTCTTAGGGAGGTTGTTTTTATGAAATCTATAATAAATTTGGATTATTGTTTGGCGCATCCGACGACGCCTGCGCGCTTTCTTTAGACTGTCATCGGCTGCTTTTATTTTATGGTTTTATTATATGCGGGAAATGTGAGCAATATATGTCAGCATTCTAAAATAAAACCAAATGATTTATTAAGAAATCATAAAGCTCCCTTTCTGTCCTAATCCCGTCTTTCCTTTCCGAAACAGCTCTGCTTATTCATAAATTTCCCAGTTTCCGTCCGTTCCCCTGCTGCCTTCCAGGATCTGACTGCCGTCCATGGATACGAAAATATTATTCAGATAAGAAACATGATCTTCTACCAGCCAGCTCATTCTGAAATTATAATATTTGCTTCCATTTACAGTGGCAATTCCCTCATAGGCATAAGTATTCACATTCCCCGTTTCCGGATCTGTTTCCCCATTGGCGCCGAACTGTTTTTCCACAAGAGCCATGGCCTGATCTTTGGTGATCTGCTTTCCTGTATTGGAGGAACCCTGGGATGTGCTTCCGCTCTGTCCCTGGGAAGTATCTCCAGGATCTTTCTGAGATGTTTCGCTCTGAGATCCGTCATCCTGAGCATCCTGTTCGCCGGACTGGCTTCCTCCGGTATTTTCGGAATCCCCTGCAGTATCATTTTCTGACGGTTTCTGCTGATCCTGGGACTCGCTGCTGTATCGTTCTGTAATCTCAAATGTTGTGATCATATAACGATAATGAAGGTCTCCAGAGGACTCGTAGCTAGTTCCCTGCATTGCCGCGGAGAAATCAGCGGCATCTTCGCCATCGGAAGCTTTTCGCAGAGATCCGGTTATTTCATATGTACCGTCCTGATTATCTGTACATTCTTTTACTTCCAGTTCATAGGCATCCGTATCGATTTCGGCAAAAATATATTTTCCTGTCCCCAGATCCAGGGATACATTATCCATACCTTCCGGGATATCCGGCAGATCCTTTGCATTTCCGTCATATGCGCCAAACAGCGCGTTGGCATATTCTTTTACGCGTTCTTCCGGCATCTGGATACCGCTGTCTGTTTTCCCTCCGTCTCCGTTAGCTGTACCGTCTTCATTTACCAGATAGGCGCAGGCGTTCCAAAAGTAATCTTCATCCCATACTGCATATTCATTTCCGCTTTCGTATCCAACGTCTGCCAGAGCCTCCAGTACATGTTCCATGGAGCGTGCATCTTCAGGAAGACCGTTTTCCAGAGTTTGTGTCGTTTCCTTTTCTGATGATACGGAAGGTTCTTTATCTGTATTTTTATTTCCGCATGCAGTCAGCATTGATGACGCCAGCATACCGCACAGCAAAATTGCAATTATTTTTTTCTTCATGATCGTTTCCTCATTTCTTTCAAAATATAATAAGCCCTCTTACCATTTTCAAACGGACCTTGTATATGCAGACCTCTCTGTTTTCTAATAAAATTCCTACTTCTTTTTGCATTTATTATCCGTTTGCTATCTTTATTTTACTTATCCGGAATGGCAAATTCCAGTTTTTTCGAAAAAATTAATCGAATCTTAAAAACAATGAAATACTTATCCTTTTCGGGGAAACGTTTCTTTTTCGTTCCCGGAACTCTGTGTATAAAAAATACGGGTGCCTTTATGAAAGGAGGTACCACGTCATGTACATACGAAACATACATCCCCCATAAAAGTTTTCCAAAGCACCTGAAAAACAGGGGACTGCGGGTATCCGGAGGCTTTCCCCGCATCACACTCAGAAAGGACGATTATTATGGACAAACACTATATTGAAACAGCACTCATCTTGTCCCGCATGTATGGGGTTGCGGAAACACTCCGCCCCTGGGATTATCTGGATAATGAAATATTCATTTGCAAGATACAGGATTGGACCGAAGAATTTCTCCGGACAGGCGGCGATGATATTCTGGCGTTCTTTGAATCCAAAATAATGAACTAAAAAACAGGGAATTCCTCCATATGGGGGGGAACTTCCCTGTCTTTAAATATTTTCCGGCGGAATATACTTCAATATGTCTTCCACCCGGCATTCCAGAATACCGCACAGGGTGTCAAGGGTGGTAGTCGTGATCGGCTTTCCATGCTTCATCCTGTGCAGAGTATTCGCCGAGATCCCATGTTTGAAGATCAGAGCGTATTCCGTAATCCCCCGCCGAAAAAGAGTTTCATAGAACGGTTGGTATGATATCATATGAGGATCCCTCTTTTCTTTTTCACATGATATCATTCCCAATCTCTTGAGCATGACTAATATATTGACTATATTGTTATAATATTTTTCTCTTCTGTCTCTGTTACCCAAGATTCTCAGGCAGCGTGATCTTAACCTGCTCCACAGAAAATCCAAGATTTTCCTTTATACAGGCGCTCTCTTTTTGTTCCTGCTGCTGTTCCTGGGCTTTCTCCGCCTTTTTTTCATTCCATACATAGAAAAATATCCGGATAATGATTACAAGAAAGATCGCCTCTATAATGACCAGAAACAATAACAGCCGCTTTCTCTTTTTTTCACTCATAAATCTTTTGTCTCCTTTCCCGGTGCCGGTTTGCTCTGCCATTTTCTGATACGAAAAACCCCGCAAATCCTTTTGGGAATCACGGGGTTCATTTTCTTTTTCAGAACTGATTATGGTCTTCTATTTACTTTGCATAATCGATTACTCTGGACTCACGGATCACATTGACTTTGATCTGACCCGGATATTCCAGTTCTGACTCGATCTGTTTTGAAATATCACGAGCCAACAGAACCATATCCGCATCGGATACCTGATCCGGAACAACCATAACTCGAATCTCTCTACCTGCCTGAATAGCAAAAGATTTATCTACGCCTTTAAAACTGTTTGTAATGTCTTCCAGCTGTTTCAGTCTGTTGGAATAGGTTTCCAGTGTTTCTCTTCTCGCACCCGGACGGGCAGCGGATATAGTATCAGCAGCCTGTACGAGACATGCGATCAAAGATGTGGGTTCTACGTCACCGTGGTGAGACTCTACCGCATTGATCACAACAGGAGACTCTTTGTATTTTCTGCAGAGATCCACGCCGATCTGGATATGAGATCCTTCCATTTCGTGGTCTACAGATTTTCCGATGTCGTGGAGCAGGCCGGCACGTTTGGCCATTCTCACGTCAACTCCAACTTCCGCAGCTAAAAGACCGGTGATCTGCGCAACTTCTATAGAATGTTTTAAAGCGTTCTGCCCATAGCTGGTACGGAACTTCATTCTGCCCAGCAGACGGACAAGCTCCGGATGGATGCCGTGTACGCCCACTTCCAAAGTCGCAGCTTCCCCTTCCTCTCGAATCATTGTTTCAACTTCTTTTTGTGCTTTCTCGACCATCTCTTCGATTCTGGCCGGATGGATCCTTCCATCTACGATCAGTTTTTCAAGAGCGATACGGGCAACTTCCCGACGGATGGGATCAAATCCGGATAAAATAACCGCTTCGGGGGTATCGTCTATGATCAGATCCACCCCTGTCATCGTCTCCAGTGTACGGATATTACGTCCTTCACGTCCGATGATACGGCCTTTCATCTCGTCATTCGGAAGCTGTACTACAGAGATCGTGGTCTCGGCCACATGATCGGCAGCGCATTTCTGGATCGCTGTGACCACATATTCTTTGGCCTTTTTCCCTGCTTCTTCTTTCGCCTTCGTCTCCATTTCTTTGATCAGCTTAGCAGTATCAAGTTTAACATCTTCTTCGACGGTTTTTAATAGATATTCTTTTGCCTGTT
>CAKNLF010000037.1 GCA_930989305.1 uncultured Roseburia sp.
CTTCAGGGAAAAACAATTCTGGAAGCTCTGAACACAGACCTTGTATGCGACGCGATCAATACAGCCATGAGAGAGCTGTTTTTGCAGATCGTATACGGACGTACACAGAGCGCCTTCTCCGATGACGGACTTCCTATTGGAGCAGGACTGGAAGATCTGGGAAAAGGACTCCGTTCTCAGGTTGGAACCATGTACGGCACAAAGAAAAAAGGTGTCCGTTACCTGGAAATGGCAGAAGGCTATGTAACAGGAATCGCTCTGGATGAAAATAACGAAGTGATCGGTTATCAGTTCGTAAGCCTTGGAAAAATGACAGATTTCATCAAAAATGGTGACGATCCGAATACTGCATGGGAAAAAGCAAAAGGTCAGTACGGCCGTGTAGAAGACGCAGTAAAAATCATTGACCCAAGAAAGGAGTAACCGAAGATGGCATTATTTGAATCATATGAAAGAAGAATTGACAAGATCAATTCTGTATTAAACAGCTATGGAATCGCTTCTATCGAAGAAGCTGAAAAAATAACAAAAGATGCTGGACTTGACGTATACGATCAGGTAAAAAAGATCCAGCCGATCTGTTTTGAAAACGCTTGCTGGGCTTACACAGTAGGCGCTGCGATCGCGATCAAAAAAGGATGCCGCAAAGCAGCAGACGCTGCGGCAGCAATCGGAGAAGGACTTCAGGCTTTCTGTATCCCGGGCTCCGTTGCAGATCACAGAAAAGTAGGTCTGGGACACGGCAATCTGGGAAAAATGCTTCTGGAAGAAGAAACAGAATGCTTCTGCTTCCTGGCAGGACATGAATCCTTTGCCGCTGCTGAAGGAGCTATCGGTATCGCTGAGAAAGCAAATAAAGTACGTCAGAAACCGCTCCGTGTTATCTTAAACGGACTGGGAAAAGACGCTGCTCAGATCATTTCCCGTATTAACGGATTCACATATGTGGAAACAAAATTCGACTACAAAGAAAATAAAGTAAATGTAGTATATGAAAAAGCATATTCAAAAGGACTGCGTGCTTCCGTAAAATGCTACGGCGCAGACGATGTACAGGAAGGCGTAGCGATCATGCATCTGGAAAACGTAGGCGTTTCCATTACCGGAAACTCAACCAATCCTACACGTTTCCAGCATCCTGTAGCTGGTACATACAAAAAAGAATGTATCGAACAGGGCAAAAAATATTTCTCTGTTGCATCCGGCGGCGGTACAGGACGTACCCTTCATCCGGACAATATGGCGGCAGGACCTGCTTCCTACGGTATGACAGATACTATGGGACGTATGCATTCTGACGCTCAGTTCGCAGGTTCTTCTTCCGTGCCGGCTCATGTGGAAATGATGGGTCTGATCGGTATGGGCAACAACCCGATGGTAGGCGCTACCGTAGCAGTTGCCGTTTCCATCGAGGAAGCTGCCAAAGAAGGAAAGTTCTAAGAAAATAAAAAACCAGTAATATGGCACCGGCTTTCAGGCCGGTGCTTTTTTATTCCGCTGGAAGACGGCGGTTCCCCTAGCCCGGGTGGGAAATGAAATTGCGGCGGGATCGCAAAAATTATCATAAAAAACGAGAATCCCTCTTGTGTCATCGGGAAGTATCAGTTATGATAAAATGTAATGCAAACTGTGACTATAGGCGTGAAAGGTGACAATATACTATGAAATGGAATAAATATACCATAGAGACAACTACTGAGGCGGAAGATTTCGTCAGCAGCATGCTCTCGGATCTGGGCATCGAAGGAGTGGAAATCGAAGACAACACACAGCTGTCTCCAGAGGATACAGCCAAAATGTTTATTGATTTTCTTCCGGAGCTTCCGCCGGATGAAGGCATCGGAAAAGTAAGCTTTTATCTGGAAGAAGAGAAAGATCATGAAGAAATATTAAAGCAGGTGCGGGAAGGCTTGGAAGAACTGCGGATGTTCGTGGAAGTGGGAAGCGGGCGG
Organism: uncultured Roseburia sp.; assembly: GCA_930989305.1. Classification (GTDB taxonomy): domain Bacteria; phylum Bacillota; class Clostridia; order Lachnospirales; family Lachnospiraceae; genus Brotonthovivens; species Brotonthovivens avistercoris. The sequence continues at coordinate 1,953 of CAKNLF010000037.1, forward strand.
ATCACAGAAAGCCAGACAGAAGATGTGGACTGGATCAATAACTGGAAAGAGTTTTTCCATTCCTTTACTATTGATGATATTCTGATCAAACCTACCTGGGAGGAACTGGAGGATGCGGATAAAGACAAAATACTCATTGAGATCGATCCAGGTGTATCTTTCGGTACAGGAAAGCATGAAACTACTCAGCTGTGTATCCGTCAGCTGCGCAAATATATCAAAGAAAAGGATGAAGTGCTGGATGTAGGATGCGGCAGCGGCATTCTGTCCATTGTCAGCCTGAAATTGGGAGCGGGACATGTGACGGGGACGGATATTGACGATGCCTGTCTCACTTCTACTTATGAAAATATGGAAGTGAACCATCTGGACAAGTCTCTGGGGACTTTTTATGTAGGAAATCTTATTGATGACACAAAGCTTCAGGAGACTGTGGGAACAGAAAAATATGACATTGTGGTTGCCAATATCCTGGCGGATGTAATTATCCCCATGGCGCCGGTGATCCCGGACAGGCTGAAAGAGGGAGGAATTTTTATCACTTCCGGTATTATTGATTTTAAAGAACAGGAAGTAAAAGAAGCCATAGAAAGAACCGGCCTTGTAGTGACGGAGATCACGCATCAGGGCGAGTGGGTAAGTATTACGGCAAAAAAACAGCAGGCAGGTTAAGAGATGCATCAGTTTTTTATCGAAGAAGAACAGATCGGAAAAGAATATGTGACCATCACCGGAGGGGATGTAAATCACATTAAAAACGTCCTTCGGATGAAACCGGGGGAAAAGATCAGGGTCAGCAGCAGAGGAGGACAGGACTTTTACTGCAGGATCGCAGAGATGGGAGATGACTTTGTACAGGCGGATATTTTAGATGAAGAAGCGGCAAAGACAGAGCTGCCTTCCCACATTTATCTGTTTCAGGGGATTCCGAAAGGAGACCGTATGGAAACTGTGATCGAAAAAGCGGTAGAACTTGGCGTATATGAGATTATTCCCGTAGCCATGAAATGCTGTGTGGTAAAACTGGATGAAAAGAAAGCTGCCAATAAGATCCGGCGATGGCAGGCAATTGCGGAAAGCGCTGCAAAACAGTCCAAACGCAGTATGATCCCCCGGATCCATCCGGTGATGGATTACGCAGATGCTCTGGAATATGCGAAAAGCTGCGATGTGAATCTGGTCCCTTATGAAAATCAGCGGGGAATGGCTGCCACCAGGGAAGTGCTGGACGCCATAGAGCCCGGACAGTCCATCAGTATCATTATCGGACCGGAGGGCGGTTTTGCCCCGGAGGAGATTCAGGCTGCCAGAGAGTCTATGGACGTGATTTCTCTGGGAAAACGGATCCTGCGTACTGATACAGCGGGAATCTGTACGATGTCTGTGCTTATGTGCACATTGGAAATGAAAGAGATACAGGAGGCGTAAAATGGAAGCCTATTTGGATAATTCGGCCACAACAAAATGTTCGGAAACGGTAAAAGATCTGGTGGTCAACATGCTGGTAAAGGATTACGGAAATGCTTCTTCCATGCATATGAAAGGGGTGGAGGCGGAAGCCTTTGTAAAAGAAGCCGCCGCCCGGGTGGCAAAGACCCTGAGGGCCAGTGAAAAAGAGATTATTTTCACATCCGGAGGGACAGAATCCAACAATCTGGCCATTATTGGCGCCGCTATGGCGAACCGCCGGTCCGGTATGCATCTGATCACCACTTCCGTGGAGCATCCTTCTGTGAGAAATGTTATGCTCTATCTGGAAGAACAGGGATTTCGGATCACATATCTGAATGTGGATCAGGAGGGAATCATAGATCTGAAACAGCTGAGAGAGGCAGTCTGCGAAGACACTATACTGGTTTCCCTGATGCTGGTAAACAATGAAATCGGAGCGGTGGAGCCGGTAGAAGAAGCGGCGAGGATCATTCATGAAAAAAATCCCGGGACACTGATCCATGTAGACGCCATTCAGGCCTATGGGAAATTCCGGATCTTTCCGAAACGGATGGGGATCGATATGCTTTCCGTGAGCGGGCACAAGATCCATGGTCCCAAGGGGATCGGATTTTTATATGTAAAAGAAAAAACAAAAATAAAACCGGTGGTATTTGGAGGAGGACAGCAAAAAGGCATGCGTTCCGGCACTTTGAATACGCCGGGGATTGCCGGCATGGGGCTGGCTGCTGTGGAAGCCTATGAGGATTTTGAAGAGAAAATAGAACATCTGTATACTTTGCGGGAAGCCTTCTCGGAAGGAGTAAAAGAAATTCCGGGAGCCAGGGTAAACGGAAAACCCGGGCGGGGCAGCGCGCCTCAGATCATCAGCGTCAGCTTTGAAGGGGTGCGCAGCGAGGTGCTTCTTCACGCGCTGGAGGAAAGACAGATTTATGTTTCCGCAGGAAGCGCCTGCGCTTCTAATCACCCTTCTGTGAGCAGCACCCTTCAGAGTATCGGACTTCCCAAAAAACTTCAGGAATCTACGATACGGTTCAGCTTCAGCGTTCATACACAGATGGAAGAGATCACATACACGCTGGAAGCGTTGAAAGAACTGGTGCCTATGCTGCGCAGGTATCAGAGACATTGACAAAGTTCGAGGCAGACTATACAGGTCGAATATTACAGGACAGATACTACAGACAATCAGGAAAAAGGAGAAAGCAATGTTTTTTCATTCATTTTTAATAAAATACGGTGAGATCGGCATCAAAGGGAAAAACAGATATTTGTTTGAAGACGCTTTGGTGGCCCAGCTGAATCATGCTCTGAAACCGGTAGAAGGAGACTTTGAGATCACCAAAGAGCAGGGGCGTATCTATGTAAATACAAAAGGCGAATACGATTATGATGAGGCCGTAGAGGCTATGACCCGGGTGTTCGGAGTGGTAGGCGTGTGCCCTATGGTGCAGGTGGAAGATCACGGATTTGAACAGCTGGCAAAAGATGTGCTGGATTACCTGGATCATGTATATCCGGACAAAAAGAAGACATTTAAAGTAAATTCCAGAAGAGCCAGAAAAAATTTCCCCATGGATTCACAGGAAATCAATATGGAACTTGGAGGGATCATCCTGGATGCTTATCCGGAGATGAAAGTGGATGTGCATCATCCGGATATTATGCTGAATATTGAAATCCGCAGCATGATAAATATTTATTCGGAAATTCTTCCGGGACCGGGGGGCATGCCGGTAGGAACCAACGGAAAAGCTATGCTTCTGCTCTCCGGCGGGATCGACAGCCCGGTAGCCGGTTATATGATCGCCAAACGAGGGGTTGCCATTGACGCCACTTATTTTCACGCGCCTCCGTATACAAGTGAGCGGGCAAAACAGAAGGTGATCGATCTGGCAAAGATCGTAGCCCGTTACAGCGGCCCGATCAATCTGAATATTGTAAATTTCACAGATATCCAGCTGTATATATATGAGCAGTGTCCTCACGAGGAACTGACGATCATCATGCGCCGCTATATGATGCGGATCGCGGAACATTTTGCGGAGAAAAACAGATGCCTGGGTCTGATCACAGGAGAGAGTATCGGCCAGGTGGCAAGTCAGACCATGCAGTCTCTGGCGGCTACCAATGAAGTCTGCACTATGCCGGTATACCGCCCTCTGATCGGTTTTGATAAAAATGAGATCATAGCGGTGTCCGAAAAAATAGGAACCTATGAGACTTCGATCCAGCCATTTGAGGACTGCTGCACCATATTTGTGGCAAAGCATCCGGTGACGAAACCGAATTTGAACATTATTAAAAAATCAGAAACAAAACTCCAGGAAAAAATAGACGATCTGGTGCGTACGGCGATTGAAACCACAGAAGTTATTAAAGTGGAAGCCTAAAAAGAGGAGCGGCGGAAAATAAAAAACTTCCCCGGACCAAAAATCCGGAGAAGTTTTGCTTTTTATGATATGACGTTTGGAAAAGAAAAATCTTTTTCAGGCAGATTATACAAGATACGGTTTTAAAACTTCCATTACCTTATCAAGATCATCTTCCGTATGGATCGCAAGATCGATAGGTTTGGAAAGATCCAGACTGAAAATACCCATAATAGATTTTGCATCGATCACATATCTGCCGGAAATCAGATCAAAATCAAAATTAAACTGGGTGATAGCATTTACAAAGCTCTTAACTTTATCGATAGAATTTAATGAAATCTGAACTGTTTTCATAACTGTAATTCCTCCTGGATATTAAATAATTCATCTAGAATAATAGTAACTTTTTTCCACTTAAAAGTCAACAAAATCGAGGTAAAGAATATGAAAAAAGCGGCACTGCACAATCTTGGGTGCAAGGTAAACGCCTATGAAACAGAAGCTATGCAGCAGATGCTGGAAGAGGCCGGTTATGAGATCGTCCCTTTCCATGAGAAAGCTGATATCTATATTGTAAATACCTGTTCCGTGACCAATATAGCGGACAGAAAATCCCGTCAGATGCTCCATCGGGCTAAAAAACTGAATCCGGACAGTATTGTTATTGCGGCAGGATGTTATGTCCAGACGTCAGGGGAAAAAGCCGCCCAGGACGACAGAATCGATATTCTGATCGGAAATAACCGTAAAAAGGATCTGCTCCGACTGATCCGTGAATATCAGCAGCAGCATCGTGTCCAGGACGGATGCATTGACATCAATGACGGAAAGCAGGAGTATGAAGAACTCCATCTGAAAAGAACAGGCGAGCATACCCGGGCCTTTTTGAAAGTCCAGGACGGATGCAATCAGTTCTGCAGTTACTGTATCATTCCCTATGCCAGGGGAAGGGTTCGGAGCCGGCAGATCCGGGATGTGGAGGCTGAGGCCCGGGAACTGGCAGAGGGCGGATATCAGGAGATCGTCCTTACCGGTATCCATTTAAGTTCCTACGGACTGGATCATGGAGAATCTCTCCTGGAACTGATCCAAAGGCTTCATGAGATTCCGGGAATCCACAGGATCCGTCTGGGCTCTCTGGAACCGGGGATCATTACAGAAACATTTGCACGGGAGCTGAGCAAACTTCCGAAAGTATGCCCTCATTTCCATTTGTCTTTGCAAAGCGGAAGCGCCTCGGTGCTGAAACGGATGAACCGCCGCTATACGCCGGAAGAATACCGGGAAAAATGCGAGATCATAAGGAAGGTCTTTGAACATCCGGCAATAACAACGGATATTATTGTAGGTTTTCCCGGCGAGACAGAAGAGGAATTTGAGGAAACAATGGCATTTGTACAGGATATTCATTTTTATGAAATCCATGTATTTAAATATTCCAAACGCCAGGGAACAAAGGCCGCTGTTATGCCGGATCAGGTGCCGGAAAAGGTAAAAAATGAAAGAAGCGCCCGGCTTATGGAGGCCGCGGAAGAAATGAAAAATGAATTTATCAGCTGGTATCACGGGAAGAAAGTGTCTGTATTATTTGAAGAAGGGGAAGAAATTGACGGAATCCGGCACATGAAAGGATTTACGCCGGAATACGTGAAAGTGTCCATCCCTACAGAGGAGAACCTTGAAAATAAGATAATGGAGGTTGAATTTTCATAGGTTTTATATTAAAATATGAGAGAATAGTTTTGGACACACGGATAAATTAAGTAAATGAGGTTGTTATTATGCAGGACATGAGCCATACACAATACTTTAAAATTAAAAAGGAGCCGGAGCTGCGTATCGGAGAAATACTGGAGGTCGTATATCAGGCGATGACAGAGAAGGGATACAATCCGGTGAACCAGATTGTTGGATATATCATGTCCGGCGATCCCACCTACATTACAAGTCACAGGAATGCCCGCAATTTGATCATGACCATCGAACGGGACGAGCTTGTGGAAGAAGTGTTGAAATATTACATAAAAAAACATTCCTGGGAGTAAGAGATTCAAGATGAGGATTATGGGATTGGATTTCGGTTCTAAGACAGTGGGCGTAGCTGTCAGTGACGCTCTGCTGATCACCGCCCAGGGGGTGGAGATCATCCGGAGAAAATCACCCAACAAACTGCGTCAGACACTGGCCAGGATCGATGAATTAAAAGAAATGTACGAAGCAGATAAAATAGTGCTCGGATTTCCCAAAAACATGAACAATACCCAGGGTGAACGATGTGAGAAAACTCTGGAATTTAAGGAAATGCTGGAGAAACGCACGGGACTGGAAGTTGTGTTATGGGATGAGCGGCTGACAACTGTAGCTGCGGACCGGGCAATGAGCGAAGGCGGCATCCGGGGAGAAGACAGAAAGAATTATGTCGATAAGCTGGCTGCCACTTTTATTTTGCAAGGATATCTGGACTTTTTGCATAATCAGAAAATAGATTGAGGAAAATATGGAAACAATTACTTTAAACGCGCCGGGAACGGACGAGACAATTGAATTATACGTATTGGAACAGACCTGTATCAACGGTATCAACTATCTGCTTGTTACCGAAGAAGAAGAGGCGGATTCAGAAGCTTATATTTTAAAGGAAACCCAGACGAAAGAAACGGATATTATTTACGAATTTGTAGAAGATGATGTGGAACTTGATGCGATATCCAGAGTGTTCGGAGAAATGCTGGAGGATGTGGGCATTGTAAGATAAAACTGTTTTGTGTCGGAGAAAACCGCGGTGACGGAAAAGTGCGGTTTTTTGGACGGATCAGAACAAAAATGAAAATTGAACGGAAAATTGGAGGTGCTTTTTTGAGCAAAACAAAAAAATCGAAATTGCGTATTATCCCTTTGGGAGGACTGGAAGCCATAGGGATGAACATTACTGCCTTCGAATATGAAGACAGTATTATTGTCGTGGACTGCGGGCTGTCATTCCCGGAAGACGACATGCTTGGGATCGATCTTGTGATCCCTGACATTACTTACCTGAAAGAAAATTTGGATAAAGTAAAAGGATTCTTTATTACTCATGGACACGAGGATCATATCGGGGCGCTGCCTTATGTGCTTCGGGAGATCAATGTGCCGATTTACGCTACAAAGCTGACAAACGGCATTATCGAGCATAAGCTTAGAGAACACAATATGCTGACAAAGGTCAAAAGAAAAGTAGTAAAATACGGTCAGCATATTAACCTGGGATGCTTCCGGGTGGAATTTATACGGACGAATCACAGTATCCAGGACGCGGCTGCTCTGGCGATTTATTCCGCAGCGGGCACTGTAGTCCATACAGGAGACTTTAAAGTAGATTACACGCCGGTTTACGGCGACGCCATCGATCTGCAGAGATTCGGCGAGATCGGCAAAAAAGGAGTTCTGGCCCTGATGTGCGACAGTACAAACGCGGAACGGGCAGGATTTACCATGTCAGAGAAAACAGTGGGAAAAACCTTTGATAATATTTTCCACGATCATCAGAATAACAGGATCATCGTTGCCACATTCGCGTCCAATGTGGACCGTGTGCAGCAGATCATTAATACCGCATACAAATTCGGCAGAAAAGTAGTTGTGGAAGGCCGAAGCATGGTCAATATCATTTCCACAGCTTCAGAACTGGGATACCTGAAAATCCCAGATAATACGCTGATCGAGATCGAGCAGCTGAAAAATTATCCGGATGAAAAGACAGTACTGATCACAACAGGCAGTCAGGGAGAACCTTTAGCGGCTCTGTCAAGAATGGCAAGCGGTATGCACAGAAAAGTAAAAATACAGCCCAATGACCTGATCGTGTTCAGTTCCAATCCGATCCCGGGAAATGAAAAAGCGGTTTCCAAGGTGATCAATGATCTGTATATCCAGGGGGCTGACGTGATCTTCCATGATACCCATGTATCCGGACATGCCTGCCAGGAAGAAATGAAACTGCTTTATTCTCTGGTGCGTCCGAAATATTCTATTCCGATCCACGGAGAGTACAAGCACAGAAAAGCCCAGGCTCAGGTGGCTGAGGAACTGGGGATCAGCAAGGAAAATATTTTCATGCTTTCATCCGGGGATGTGCTGGAGCTGGATGAAGACGGAGCGGAAGTTGTGGACAAAGTACAGGTAGGTTCTGTATTTGTAGACGGACTTGGCGTGGGCGATGTGGGCAACATTGTTATGCGCGACCGCCAGCATCTTGCGGAAGACGGTATTATCATCGTTGTGCTGACACTGGAATCCGGATCCGGACAGGTCCTTGCAGGACCGGACATCGTATCCAGAGGATTCGTATATGTCCGGGGATCAGAAAGCCTTATGGACGAAGCGCAGCATGTGCTGAACGACACGGTATTTGGTATATCGGAAAAAGGCATTACTGACTGGGGCAAGATCAAAACCGAGATCAAGGACGCTCTGGGAGACTATGTATGGAAAAAGACAAAGAGAAGACCGATGATTATGCCGATTATTATGGAAGTCTAGGTGAATGAAAAAGAATGAATGAAATTGGCAGATGTACCCAGGCGCTCACGGAAGCTGTACGAAACAGCAGTGAGTACAAACGGTATCAGAGGATCAGGGCGGAAGTGCTGGAACATCCGGATGTGGCAAAAAGACTTCACGAATTCAGAATGAAAAATTATCTGATCCAGAACAGTCAGGATAATATTGACCTGTATACGGAAACAGATAAACTGGAAAAAGAATACAAAGAATTCTGCAAAGATCCCATTGTAGAAGAATATCTGGAAGCGGAAAACGCTTTCTGCAAGATTATCCGTCAGATTAACTGGGATCTGATCGAAAATCTGGATGTGGAAATGGTCCTTGTTGACGACTGAGAACAAAAACATCATGATAGTAAATGAAAGAATCGTAACATATATCAACTCTCTGAAAACAGAGAACACACAGATCCTGAATGAAATCGAACAGGAGGCGCTGGAGGCATTCGTGCCTATCATACGTCCGGAAATGCAGACATTTCTGAAAACGGTACTGGCTATGAAGATGCCGGAGCGGATACTGGAAGTGGGAACCGCCGTAGGTTTTTCCGCTCTGCTCATGGCGGAGTACAATCCGGTGCCGTGCAGGATCACAACCATTGAAAATTATGAAAAGCGGATACCCGTTGCCAGAAGAAATTTTCGCCGGGCAGGGAGAGAAGACCAGATCACCCTTCTGGAGGGGGACGCGGCCTGCTGGCTGAAAAAACTGGAAGAGCCCTATGATCTGATCTTTATGGATGCGGCAAAAGGGCAGTATATCCATTTCATGGAAGATGTCATAAGACTGCTGAAGCCGGGAGGCGTGCTCATATCCGATAATGTGCTCCAGGACGGCCAGATTATAGAATCCAGATTTGCGGTCACAAGACGGGACCGGACAATTCATAAAAGAATGCGCGACTATCTCTACCGGCTGACACACGATCCTGCTTTGCGCACATCGGTGCTTCCCTTTGGAGACGGCGTAACAATGAGTGTAAAATTACAAAAGCAAGAACAAAAGGAGCAGCTATGAAACGTCCTGAATTATTAGTTCCGGCCAGCAGCCTGGAAGTATTGAAAATAGCGGTAATATTCGGAGCTGACGCGGTATATATCGGAGGAGAGGCCTTTGGCCTTAGGGCCAAGGCAAAAAATTTTTCACTGGAAGAGATGAAAGAAGGGATTGCCTTCGCCCACAGCCGTCAGGTGAAAGTATACGTAACGGCCAATATCCTGGCTCACAACCGGGACCTGGAAGGCGTACGGGAATATTTTAAGGAGTTAAAGGAGATCGGGCCGGATGCCCTGATCATCTCGGATCCGGGAGTATTTGTGATCGCCAGAGAAGTTTGTCCTGAGATTGATATCCATATCAGCACCCAGGCTAATAATACAAATTACGGAACGTTTCTGTTCTGGCATCAGCTTGGGGCAAAGAGAGTGGTAACCGCCAGAGAGCTTTCCCTGGAAGAACTGAAAGAAATCCGGGAACGTATTCCCGATGATCTGGAAATGGAAACATTTATCCACGGGGCTATGTGTATTTCCTACTCCGGAAGATGTCTCCTGAGCAATTATTTTACCGGAAGAGATGCCAATCAGGGGGCATGCACCCATCCCTGCAGATGGAAGTATTCCATTGTGGAAGAGACCAGACCGGGAGAATATATGCCGGTATATGAAAATGATCGGGGAACTTTTATTTTTAATTCCAAAGATTTATGCATGATCCAGCACATCCCGGAAATGTTTGAAACGGGAGTGGACAGCTACAAGATAGAAGGAAGAATGAAAACGGCTCTTTATGTGGCTACAGTGGCCCGTACCTACAGAAAAGCCATAGACGATTACATGGAGAGCCCGGAAAAATACAAAGAAAACATGCCGTGGTATCTGGAACAGATTTCCAACTGTACTTACCGTCAGTTTACTACCGGTTTCTTTTTCGGAAAACCGGATGAGACGGCGCAGATATATGATAATAATACATATGTAAAAGAGTATACATATCTGGGAATTGTAGGAGAACCCAATGAACAGGGGCTGTACAGGATCGAGCAGAGAAATAAATTTTCTGTTGGAGAAACCATCGAAGTGATGAAGCCGGACGGCAGTAATATTGAAGTAACTGTGCGGCAGATCCGGGATGAAGACGGAAACGCCCAGGAAAGCGCGCCTCATCCTAAACAGGTCCTTTATATCGATCTGGGTCACCCCCTGGACAGATATGACATTCTTCGCAGAAAAGAGGAGGCATAAAGAAATGGGAAAAGAAGCATATGTTGCTTATGTAGGCACTTATACAAGAAGCAGCAGTATAGGTATCCATATTTTCGACATTGACACAGATAACTGGTCTATGAAAGAGCGCAAAGTCGTACCAATCAACAATCCTTCGGATATGATCGTATCTACCAGCGGAAAATATCTCTATTCTATCGCTGACGAAGGAGTGCGTTCCTTTAAAATCCTTCCAGACGGCGACCTGGAGCCTATGAACGGCGCCTGGATCGGAGGAATGAGAGGATGTTATCTGGAGGTGGACGACCAGGACAGATATCTGTTTGTAGGCGGCTACCATGACGGAAGGGTATCCATGCTTCCATTGAAAGAAGACGGTACCATTGGAAAGCTTTCCTGCGGGATCTTCCATGAAGGGATCGGAGGAAGCGTAGCGGAGCGTAACTCTACGCCCCACGTAACCTGCGTAAAAGTATCTATCGACCAGAAATATCTCTGCGCTGTGGACAGCGGTCTGGATCAGATCAAAGTGTATGAGATTGATTATGAAAACGGAAAATTAAAACCATATGATATTATAAGAGGACCCTTGGACAGCGGCACACGTATGATCCGTTTCCGGAGAGAGCTCAACTGCGCCTATGTTTTATGCGAGTTGAAAAACTGCATCAATGTTTACCGCTATGACAAAAACGATTTTATGAAAGATGGCCTGGAGCTTATACAGGAAGTGCCTACGATTCGGGCGAAAGAAGTGGAAAGCTGCGCCTCTTCAGGCATAGAATTTTCACCGGATGGAAAACATCTGTTTGTATCTAATGCAGGGATCAATTCTGTGACTATTTATTCCGTAGATCAAAAAACGGGACTGCTTACGGAAATCTGTCAGAACAGTACCCGGCAGGATTATCCGAAGACCCTGGCGGTTATGCCGGACAATGAACATTTTGTAGTGCTGAATCACAACAGCAATCAGATCTGTACTTTTAAAATGAACTATGATAAAAACTATTTTCTGATGGATTCTAAACCTATTGAGATTCATCGGCCGAACTGTATTTTTATCCATAAACTGCGTGAACAGTAAATGACAGGCGCCTGAGGATAATGGAAAAATATCCTCAGGCGTTTTTTTATAAAATTCCCGGAAGAAAGCTTGTTTTTACGAGAAATTCACCTTATACTAAACAGGAATCAGAAAATAGGATAAAAAAGGATTTTATTTATGAATACAAATAAAGGGACAATTTATACATCAGAAGATATATTAAAAAATATAGCGAGAAAGATTGAAACCCTTGAGTTTAAGCCGGGTTCTAAAATCAGCGAGAATGAAATCGCTCAGACCTATCAGGTGTCCAGAACGGTCGTGCGGTCTGCCTTTGCCATTCTTCGGGAATGGGGACTGATCGAAGTTTATCCCCAGCGGGGCACCTATATCACCAAGATCAACGTAGCCTATATCCGGGATATGCAGTTTGTTCGCAATGCGGTGGAAACCGCGGTCATGAAAGAAGTTATGAAAAAAAAGGATAAAAGCCAGCTTTTGACTGTTCTCCAGAAGAACCTGAAAGAACAGGAAAAATTTAAACATCTGAAAAAATATGAAGATGAATTTTTCAGACTGGATGAATCTTTTCACCGGGCTTTTATGGACTTTATTCACCGGGAGAATATTCCGGAGATCATTAACCTGAACATTCAGAATATCCAGTTTCGCAGATGGCGTTATTTGGAGGTGGAAACGCTGGTCCTGATGGAAAAGATCATAGAGCAGCATACCTGTATTTACGAAGCGGTAAAGAAGGGGAATGAAAGACAGGCGGTAGAAGTGCTTCAGGAACATCTGCTTACCGCGTCTCAGACCTCTTTTAATATCTGGGAAAAATATCCGGATTTTTTTGTACATACTGCGTAGGAAACACAGAACGGGCGTCTCCTGGAGGCGTCCGTAAAGATTATACAAAGAAAAAAATAAATTTTAGCTATTTATACTATATACAGAAAGGCTACGAAAGGGTAAAATTAAAATAACTAGTATACAAGTACACAAGAATAAAGCATACAGGAGGAGTTTATGAAGATAGTTGTCTGTATCAAACAGGTTCCCGGAACCAATAAAGTGGAAATTGATGAAACTACCGGCGTATTAAAAAGAGACGGAGCGGAAGCAAAAATAAATCCCTACGATCTCTATGCGCTGGAAACAGCACTCCGGCTAAAGGAGAAAACCGGCGGCACAGTGACAGCGGTAACAATGGGGCCGGATCAGGCTATAGATATGATGAAAGAATCTTATATGATGGGCGTAGATGACGCTTATATTTTTTCCGATCGGACCTTCGCGGGAGCGGATGTGCTTGCTACGTCCTATACGCTTGCTCAGGGTATTAAGGCAATGGGAGATTTTGACATTATCGTCTGCGGGAAACAGACAACAGACGGGGATACCGCTCAGGTAGGCCCTGCCATTGCGGAATATCTTGGAATCCCTCACGCGGCATGGGTCAGCGGTATTTCAGATATAGACGGATCCGGGATAGAGATCACCCAGGAATTTGTAAATATCCGGCAGACTGCCAGAGTAAGCCTGCCCTGCCTGATCACTGTGGAGAAAGATATCTTTACACCGCGTCTGCCCTCTTACCGTCTGAAAGAAGAGACAAAAGACCGGGAAGTACATATATTGACCTTTGCGGATTTCGCGGATCAGAATAAAGCCCATTACGGCCTGAAAGGGTCCGCCACCAGCGTGGAGCGGATTTTCCCTCCCGAGACAGCGGGAAGCCAGATTTTTCTGGATGGAACAGCTGTGCAAAAAGCAGGGGAACTGATAAATATCCTGCATGAGAAAAGATATATTTAGGAGGGGATCGGATGGCAACACTTGTATTACATCATGAAAAATGTACGCTTTGCGGAAATTGCGTAGAAAACTGTCCTTTTGGGGCAATGGAAATAAAAGACGGAAAAGTACAGATCAATGCGTCCTGCAGGATGTGCAGACTGTGCGTGAAAAACTGTCCCTGTGAGGCGATCACTCTGGAAGAGGATCAGGAACAGCCTCAGGTGGACAAAGAACAGTGGAAAGGCGTTATGGTCTTTGTAGAACAGGAAGCTTCCGGTATCCATCCGGTGGCATATGAACTGCTGGGAGAAGCCAAAAAACTGGCTTCCGTTATCAGCCAGCCTGTTTACGCGGTATATATCGGAGATGAAAATGCGGATCAGCAGGCAAAAGAACTGCTCCATTACGGGGCGGATCAGGTATTTGTATACGCTCATCCTCAGCTGAAAGAATTTCGGGCGGATGTATACGTAAATATTCTGGAGGACTGTATCAAACAGGTGCGTCCCGGTTCCGTGCTGGTAGGAGCAACCTCTTTGGGCCGGTCTCTGGCTCCAAGATGCGCCACCCGGTTCCGTACAGGACTGACTGCTGACTGTACAAAGCTGGAAATGAAAGAAAATACCGATCTGGTGCAGATCCGTCCCGCATTCGGCGGAAACATTATGGCCCAGATCATAACCACCCATTCCAGACCTCAGTTCGCTACTGTACGGTACAAAGTTATGGACGCCGCTTCCCGTACGCCGGAAGAAAAGGGTACGCTGACCATCTGTGAAGTCAAAGAGGAATTTCTCAGGTCCGGTATACGTGTGGAAAATACCAGGATTATGGAAAAAGTAAAAGGACTGGAAGAGGAAGAAGTGATCGTTGTAGCTGGAAGAGGCGTGAAAAAACAGGAAGATTTGAATATGCTGGAAGAACTGGCAGGACTTCTGGGAGGACGCCTGGCTACCACCAGACCTCTGGTGGAAAAAGGATGGAAAGATGTGACCACACAGATCGGATTGTCCGGCAGGACTGTCAAACCGAAACTTATTATTACCTGCGGGGTATCCGGTGCTGTCCAGTTCGCTGCGGGCATGGACGGATCAGAATGTATTGTTGCTATTAACCAGGATCAGGAAGCTCCTATATTTAAAATCGCAAACTACTGTATTGCGGATGATCTGTATCAGGTAGTGCCGGAACTGATCCAGCAGCTGAAAAACAGAGCATAGGAGGAACAGATTATGGAATATGGAAAGATTACACAGGAAGGGATTGATTATATAATTTCAGTGACAGCTCCGGATCGGGTGTTTACAGGAGAGGCTATTGAGTATGATTACTGCCATGATGAGATGCCGGAATACGGCACGAGCCGGCCGGATGTGGTGGTACAGGCCATGTCCACCCAGGAAGTGTCCGCAATCATGAAATACGCTTATGAAAACCGGATTCCTGTTACTCCCAGAGGCGCGGGAACCGGGCTTGCCGGCGGGGCAGTGGCTATATACGGGGGCATTGTCCTTTCACTGGAAAAAATGAACCGGATACTGGAATGGGATCTGGACGGATTGACCGCAGTGGTGGAGCCGGGGGTACTTGTTATGGAACTGGCAAACGCCGCAATGGAAAAAGATCTGTTTTATCCTCCGGAACCCGGTGAGAAAACCGCGTCCATCGGGGGAAATGTAATGACCAATGCAGGCGGCATGAAAGCAGTGGGCTACGGCGTAACACGAAACTATGTGGTTTCTATGGAGGTGGTGCTTCCAAACGGAAAAATCATGCAGTTTAGCAGTAATGTGGCGAAAAATACGTCAGGATACGACCTGAAAGACCTGATCGTGGGGAGCGAGGGAACACTTTGTATAGCTACAAAATTGCGTATGCGGCTGATCCCTCTGCCGAAATATTCCTATACGCTGCTTGTGCCGTATGAAACGCTGGAATCCTGTATCGGGACTGTGCCCCGGTTTATCAATTCGCCGATCACCCCTATTGCTATTGAGTTTATGCCTCAGCAGCTCCTTCTGGATGCGGAAAAATATCTGGGCAAGGTAATGCCCCACAAGACATCCGCTTATTATCTGATCCTGATGTTTAACGGCATGACAAAGGAGGATGTGGAAAAGCAGTGCGATAAGGCTGCCCAGATCTGTTTTGAAGCAGGAGCCGAGGATGTATTCCTGTGTAATACAGAAGAACGGAAGGAAGCAGTATGGAGCGTGCGTTCCGCTGCTTTGGAAGCGATCAAAGCGTCTACGACAGACAGTGACGAATGTGATATCGTAGTGCCCAGAAATGCCATTGCGGATTTTGTACAGTATGCAGACGCAAAAAGCCGTGAGTACGGCATTCGTCTGATGATCAACGGTCATGCGGGAGACGGAAACACCCACATCCAGCTTTGCCGTGATGATATGCCGAAAGAAAAATTTGAGGAGCAGACACCTCTTTTGATGAACGATCTGTATGCAAAAGCGAAAGAAGCAGGGGGACAGGTGTCCGGAGAACACGGCATCGGCCATGCGAGAGCCGGATATCTGGAAAATTTTATGGGCGAGGATATGATCGATCTGTATCGGGGGATCAAGTGCGCCTTTGACGATCGCTATATTCTCAATCCCGGGAAAGTGATCCGGGTAAAGGAATCCTGATTCGGGATATGACAGAAAGAAAACAGAGGCAGTAAAGGAGTTAATGGGAAAAGACAAGGATCGGAATTTCCGGGTGCGTAACAGCGCAGGGGGAATCCCGATCCTTATTTTTCTTAAAATCTGCGGATAAATTATTTACCGGCGATAAAAATCTTCTATAGAAGAAAGCCGGGTCCCCATATTCGCCAGCATCATATCCGCAAGTGTGAGAGCTGCCATGGATTCCACTACCACAACCCCCCGGGGAACGATAATGGGATCATGACGGCCTTTAATGCTGACAGTAATGGGCGTGCCGTCTTTTTTTACGGTTTTTTGAGGCGCGGCAATGGAGGGAGTGGGTTTGAATGCGGCCCGGAAAATAATAGGGCATCCGTCGCTGATGCCTCCCAGGATCCCGCCGGCGTGATTGGTTTCTTTTGTGATCTGCCCAAAGGGGCCGGCACAGAAGCTGTCGTTATTTTCAAGCCCTGTAAGGGCGGCTGCTTCAAAACCTTCGCCGATTTCAAAGCCTTTTACCGCGCCTATGGAAAAGATCGCCTTTGCCAGATTGGCGTCCAGTTTTTCAAAAACAGGATCCCCAATGCCTGCGGGAACGCCTGTGATCACACATTCCACAATGCCGCCGCAGGAATTCTGCGCTTTCATACATTCTTTCAGGTATTCTTCCGCTTTTTTTGCCGCTGCAGCGTCCGGCATACATACGGGATTGCGGCTGATCTCTTCCTGGGAGAAACGGTCCATATCACAGCAGACAGGGCCGATGGTTTTCGTGTATGCGGTGATTTCAATGCCGAGACGGGACAGAAGAAGAGAAGCCACCGCTCCCCCTGCCACTCTGCCGATGGTTTCGCGGCCGGAAGAGCGGCCGCCGCCCCGGTAATCCCGGAATCCGTATTTAGCGTCAAAAGTATAGTCCGCGTGTCCGGGACGATAATAAGAGGCAATCTCAGAATAATCCCGGGACTGCTGATTTTCGTTTTTTACAAGTATGGAAATAGGAGTCCCCGTTGTCTTTCCTTCAAAAACACCGGACAGGATCTGGGCTCTGTCCGCTTCTTTTCTGGGAGTGGAAAAAGGGGACTGACCCGGGCGGCGTCTGTCCAGAAAACGCTGGATATCCTCCTGGGAAAGGGGAAGTCCTGCCGGGCATCCGTCTACTACAACGCCTATGCCTGCTCCGTGAGATTCTCCCCATGTAGTTATTTTAAAAATGGAACCGAAGTCTGAACCGGCCATAATCAATGCCTCCCTTTGCTTTTTATTTTTATACATCATTATAAAAGTAAAAAAGGAACGTGACAACAGAAAAATATATTTTGCTCTATACAAGAACCAAAGGGTCCGCTATAATGGGGAAAGCAAAGAGAGGATGTTATTTATGTATAAATTATTAAAAAAAGACGGACGTGCAAAAAGAGGAGAGTTTCATACCGTACACGGTGTGATACAGACGCCGGTGTTTATGAATGTGGGCACGGCGGCGGCAATCAAGGGAGCGGTATCTACCATGGATCTGCAGGAGATCAAGACCCAGGTGGAGCTGTCCAATACCTATCATCTCCATGTAAGGCCGGGAGACAAGCTGATCAAAGAACTGGGAGGACTGCACAAGTTTATGGTGTGGGACAAGCCGATCCTGACGGATTCCGGCGGATTTCAGGTATTTTCTCTGGCAGGACTGCGAAAGATCAAAGAGGAAGGGGTGTATTTTCACTCTCATGTAGATGGCCGAAAGATCTTTATGGGACCGGAGGAAAGTATGCAGATCCAGTCCAACCTGGCATCTACTATCGCCATGGCATTTGACGAGTGTCCTTCCGCAGTGGCGGAAAGGAGTTATGTGCAGAATTCTGTAGATCGGACGTACCGCTGGCTGAAACGCTGTAAGGCGGAAATGAACCGGCTGAACGGTCTTGAGGATACGATCAACAAACATCAGCTTCTGTTCGGAATCAATCAGGGGGCGATTTATGATGATATCAGAATCGATCACGCAAAAAGGATCAGCGAGCTGGAACTGGACGGATATGCCATCGGAGGCCTGGCAGTAGGCGAAAGCCATGAGGAAATGTATCATATTCTGGATGTGACAGTGCCGCATCTTCCGGAAAACAAGCCCACCTATCTGATGGGAGTGGGTACGCCTGCAAATATTCTGGAAGCGGTTGACCGGGGCGTGGACTTTTTTGACTGCGTATATCCAAGCAGAAACGGACGCCACGGCCATGTTTATACCAATGAAGGAAAGAAAAATCTTTTCAATCAAAAATATGAAAAGGATATGCGTCCTATAGAGGAAGGATGTCAGTGTCCGGCCTGCCGCACATACAGCAGGGCATATATCCGGCACCTGCTGAAAGCAAAGGAAATGCTGGGCATGCGGCTTTGCGTGCTCCACAATCTGTATTTCTACAATACAATGATGGAAGAAATCCGCCAGGCTATTGAGGAAGACAGATATCAGAGTTACAAAGATGAAAAGATTTACAGAATGACCCAGGGGCATCGGTAAAACGCAGGGCTTTGTTTATAAAAAAAAGCTTGAAGAGTGCAGGGAATTCGTGATAAAATAAAAAAGATTTGATTATCAAAGAAATAATGCTTATTTAGGAGGAAATGAAATGTCCATTATCGCAAGTGGAGCAGGTCAGTACGGTACACTGATCATCTGGGTTGTAATTTTAGTTGCATTTATGTTCTTTTTTATGATCAGACCCCAGAGAAAAGAGCAGCAGAGAAAGAAAGATATGATGTCTCAGATGGAGCCGGGAGATACCGTTTTAACTACAAGCGGTTTTTACGGCACTTTAATTGATATTACAGATGATACTGTAATCGTGGAATTCGGTAATAATAAAAACTGTCGTATTCCTATGCAGCGTGCGGCAATTGCTCAGATCGAGAAAGCGAATGCAGGTTCTGAGGAATAAGACATATTTTGCGCCGAAATAAAAGGGAGAATAAAGGATTCTTCTGTGACGGGACTGGGTGAAAGGCTTAAAATGAGCTTTTCACCTTTGTTTTATATATTCATCTGGTTAACGGTATGACAATAACAGGCGCGTACAAAAAGCTTGATATTTTCATGGGAAGTGATATAATATCGGCCATGGGGTATTGGCGCAGTTGGGAGCGCGCAACATTCGCATTGTTGAGGCCACGGGTTCGACTCCCGTATACTCCATTGAAAAAATAAAACAAGAGGATTTTGCGTGCTGTTATGATTGCTTTTGTTTAAAAAAGGTAAATCAGATAACAGCGGAAAAAATCCTGAACATTTAACATCGCAAGGAAAGTTTGCGGTGTTTTTTTGTTATTGGCGGGAGTTCTATGAAATGTATTCCATGAGGGATGGAGAAAATAAACAATTTGACCAAAGAAAAATTAAAATATTTGACGAAAATGTGCAAAAAAATGTTAATTCTGATGATTGCTATATATGTGCTACACACCCTTATAATGAAAGACAGGAAAATTGTGAAAAGTGCGGATAAGAGATGCGAACTGCAGAGAAGCAAATAAGACGAAAAGGGGATAAAAATGAACGGTTGAAAAAGCAGAAAGGAGGGAGTGCAGGGGGTTAGCAATACTTCCTGCAGAATGGGGATACAGAACCGGATTCATTTTTATATATAAAATGCACAAGGAGAACAAAAGGTATGAAAAAGAGGAAGGTGAGAAAAAGATTTTTGTCACTGACAATGACGGCGCTTATGGCATTTTCCTGTGTGCCGGTCATGGCAGCGGAACCGCAGGAGTATGATCCGTGGAGTATTGGGGATGCGTCTGTAACGAAGGCCACATATACGGTAGATGGGAAAAAACTGTATGCCAGGGTTTATGAGGATTATTATCTGAATAAAGATCAGACATCTCTTTCTGATGAGCAGTTTGAAAATGCGAAGGTGGCGGTGATTGTTCCAGACGGAGCAGATGAGAACAGTCCGATCTTTTATATGGTGGATAACAGCGGCTGGCTGTCAAACGCTTATAAGAATTTGTTGAGTAACGGCAGTTCCTATTCTACTTCTCAGGATGGAAAAGGCAATCAGGCGGCTCTGGCTTTGAAAGAGGGATATGTAGTTGTAATGGCAGGTCTTCGTTCCAGAGGTCAGACGGACAAGGAT
This sequence comes from uncultured Roseburia sp., assembly GCA_930989305.1. Taxonomy (GTDB): domain Bacteria; phylum Bacillota; class Clostridia; order Lachnospirales; family Lachnospiraceae; genus Brotonthovivens; species Brotonthovivens avistercoris. Next base: position 22,173 of record CAKNLF010000037.1, read on the forward strand.
GGAAACTGGAATCACTCTCCGGTGACTGTGGCGGATGCCAAGGCTGTGATCCGCTATCTGCGGCATAATGATGGAATTGTAGGT
>CAKNLF010000038.1 GCA_930989305.1 uncultured Roseburia sp.
CACTGTCCAGACAAAAAGAAGAATTTGTTCCTCTTGAGGAGGGCAAGGTAAAAATGTATGTGTGCGGCCCCACCGTATACAATCTGATCCATATCGGAAACGCCAGACCGATGATCGTATTTGATACGGTCCGCCGTTATCTGGAGTACAAAGGATATGAAGTGAATTATGTATCCAATTTTACCGATGTAGATGACAAGATCATAAAAAAGGCTTCTGAAGAAGGAATCCCGGCTCAGGAAGTGGCTCAGCGCTATATCGAAGAATGTAAGAAAGATATGGCGGCAATGAACGTAAAACCTGCTACGACACATCCTCTGGCAACCAGAGAAATTCCGGGCATGTTGGAAATGATCACTACACTGATCGAAAAAGGATACGCTTATGCGGCCCAGGACGGCACTGTATATTACCGGACCAGAAAGTTCAAAGATTACGGAAAGCTTTCCCATAAAAACATTGATGATCTTCAGGCGGGACACAGAGAGATTAAAGTGACCGGCGATTTAAAGGAAGATGCCCTTGATTTTGTACTCTGGAAACCGAAAAAAGACGGAGAGCCTTACTGGGAATCTCCCTGGTGCCAGGGACGTCCCGGCTGGCATATTGAGTGCTCGGTAATGTCTAAGAAATATCTGGGAGACGAGATCGATATCCACGCCGGCGGAGAAGATCTGATCTTCCCTCATCATGAAAACGAGATCGCTCAGAGCGAGGCGGCCAACGGAACAATGTTTGCCAGATACTGGATGCATAACGCGTTTTTAAATATTGACAATAAGAAAATGTCCAAATCTCTCGGCAATTTCTTTACAGTAAGAGAAATCGCTGAGAAATACGATCTTCAGGTGCTGCGGTTTTTCATGCTTTCCGCTCATTACAGAAGTCCGCTGAATTTCAGCGCAGATCTTATGGAAGCGGCGAAAAACGGATTGGAGAGGATCTGTACGGCAGCGGAGAACTTAAAACGACTGTCTGAAAACGCTTCCGGTGAAATGACAGAAGAAGAAAAAGCGCTGTTTAATTCCACGACAGTGTTTGTAAAAAAATATGAAGCCGCTATGGAAGATGATTTCAATACCGCAGACGCTATCGCCGCAATTTTTGAATTTGTAAAATTCGCTAATACCAACGCGTCCGGAACATGCAGCAGAGAATATCTGGAAGCTCTGTATCAGAGACTTGCTGTTTTGTGCGATGTAATGGGGATTATCGTTGAAAAAGAAACAGAGATGCTGGATGAGGACATTGAAGCTCTGATCCGGGAACGGCAGGAAGCCAGAAAGGCAAAGAATTTTAAACGGGCCGATGAAATCAGGGATCAGCTGCAGGAAATGGGAATCATCCTGAAGGACACAAGGGAAGGTGTTACATGGAAAAGGGCATAGATTCCTATATACGACAGAGATTTCAGATACCGGATACGGATATCAGGACATATTCTCCCCTTACCCTTGCATTTATCGGAGACGGGATCTATGACCTGATCATCCGGACGATCATAGTAGGAAAGGGCAATACCAGAGCCAGTCAGCTCCATCAGCACACCAGCCATCTGGTAAAGGCCCATTCCCAGTCTGTGATGATCGAGCATATGCTCCCCCATATGACAGAAGAAGAAGAGCATATCTACAAACGGGGAAGAAACGCAAAATCCCCTACTATGGCAAAAAACGCTACAATGACAGATTACCGCAGAGCAACCGGATTTGAAGCGCTGATGGGATACCTGTATCTGACGGATCAGACAGACAGGATGCTGGATTTGATAGAAATCGGGCTGGAGGCTCTGGATAAGGAGAAAGAATAAATATGAACGGTGAAGAACTGACCATCGAAGGACGAAATGCCGTACTGGAGGCATTTCGCTCCGGAAAGACGATAGATAAGCTTTACGTGCTGGACGGATGCCAGGACGGACCGGTAAGGACTATTGTCAGAGAGGCAAGAAAACAGAAGACGCTGCTTCAGTATGTTTCCAGGGAGCGTCTGGACAGTATGTCGGAAACAAAAAAACACCAGGGCGTAATCGCCAAAGCGGCGGCTTATGATTACGGCACTGTGGAGGAAATGCTGGAAAACGCGGAAAAGAAAGGGGAACCTCCTTTCCTGATTCTTTTGGACGGGATCGAGGATCCCCACAATCTGGGTGCTATTATCCGTACTGCTAATCTGGCAGGGGCCCACGGGGTGATCATTCCGAAACGCAGAGCTGTGGGTCTGACAGCTACAGTGGCAAAGGCGTCCGCAGGGGCTTTGAATTATACCCCGGTGGCTAAAGTGACCAATCTTTCCGCTGTAATGAAAGAATTAAAAGAAAAAGGAATCTGGTTCGTATGCGCGGACATGGAAGGGGAGATCATGTATCGTCAGGATCTTACCGGCCCCATCGGACTGGTGATCGGAAATGAAGGAGAAGGCGTCAGCAAGCTGGTAAAAGAAAACTGTGATTTTGTGACGTCTATTCCCATGAAGGGAGATATAGACTCTCTCAATGCCTCAGTTGCTGCGGGAGTGCTGGCATATGAAATCCTGCGCCAGCGTTTAAACAAAAAATAGGAAAAAACCAATTATGGAAACGAAAAGATTTCAGGACAAAACAGATGAAGAGCTTATAGAAATGCTGCGGGCGGGACAGAGTGAAATTATGGATTTTTTACTGGAAAAGTATAAAAATCTTGTGCGGAAGAAAGCAAACGCCATGTTCCTGCTGGGAGGGGATACAGACGATCTGATCCAGGAGGGGATGATCGGTCTGTTTAAAGCCATCCGGGACTATGATACAAAAAAAGGCGGAAACTTTTTCGGCTTTGCCAATCTGTGTGTAAACAGGCAGATCTATTCCGCAGTGGAAGCCGCTGCAAGAAAAAAGCATGGCCCGTTGAATTCTTATGTTTCTCTGTCCGGGGAAGACGGAGAGGATGCGGACGCAGTGCTTTTTGGAAACGGTCTGATCAATCAGAACAAAAATCCTGAGAATCTTTTGATCAGTCAGGAGGATTTGGACATATTTTGGGATTCTCTGGAGGAGAATCTCAGTAGCATGGAGAAAAAAGTACTGGATGCTTATCTGTCAGGGATGAATTACCGTCAGATCGCGGAGAAACTTGGAAAAACAGAGAAATCTGTTGACAATGCCCTTCAGAGGATCAAAAGTAAGGTTTCCAAAATAAAAAATGGAAAAAAATAACATATATGGTAAAAAATGGAAAAACAGTATTGCCGGGATGTGATACTGTTTTTTTTCGTCACTATATATAGTAGGTTTGGCAGAATATAGAATATATAAGAACAGGACACTATATATTCATGAAAATATATGCATTTTAGGAATATCATACATGGAATGATAGAGATTTACATGCAAATTGCTGAAAATTCGGCTTGTAATTTACATAAGTCTCAATTATAATCGAATTATGTAAAACGAAAGAAAAACAAAAAAAGAGAGTAAAATGAATATATGAGGTGAATCAGATGAAGAAAAAATTGTTATGCCAGCTGATGGCGATCACCATTGTTGGCACAATGATTTCCGGAGAGGCACTGGCCGCTCAGCCGGGGACTGTATCAGAAAAAAATGCGGGGCAGATAGAAAGCGATGCCGCTGCTGTTGCTGAAGATACAGGAAACGGACAGCAGTCAGATACATCCGGCACCGGCAGTACAGAAAATAATATAGATGACAGTGTCGCAGAGCCAACAGATCCTTCCGATACCGATATGGATAACGGAGAGAACGGCGAAACGCCGGAGGAAGAAGAGGGACAGCTCCCGGAAAATGATAAAGAGACAGAAATAACCGACCAGGAAGAAGAAAGCACAGAAGAAACGGAAAGCACAGAAGAGTCGGAGAGTACAGAAGAAGCGGAAGATACAGAAGATATACAGGAAGAAGAACTGATCGAGGAAGAATCACAGATTACTACCTTTGCATTGAAGAGCAGAGCAGCGGAGTACAGTGGTTCTTATAACTATGTCCAGCCAAATGACAGCGTGACGTTATCTCCATCCAGCGTAAAAGCTTCTGATGTAGTAGACGCGGCGGTAGGGATCATTTCCCAAAATGAGGGAAGTTATACCACTGTTTCTCCAAATGACGTAGGCGCTCTGTCTATCGGAAAGATCCAGTGGCACGGACAGTCTGCGCTGACCGTACTTCGTGAGATTATCCAGCAGGATAAAGCGGAAGCGAAAAAACTTCTGGGAACAGCTCTTTATAATGAAGCAATGAGTACGTCCACGAACTGGAGCAGCAGGATCTTGACCTCATCAGAGGCTTCGAAGATCAAGGCCCTTCTGGGGACTTCTCAGAGTAAGACTATTCAGGATAAAATTGAGCGTTCCTACATAGCAAGCTATGTAAATCACGGAATCAATAAGGGACTGCGCAATGCGGCGGCCCTTGTGTACTATGCCGATCTGGCAAATCAGGGCGGAACAGGCGGTGCCGGAAGAGTAGCGGCGAATGCCTACAACCTTGTGGGAAGTTATTCCAAGGTAACCTTAAACGAACTGTATATTTCCGCCATTACAGATGATGTGCTGGGATATTGGGCAAGCAAAAAGATGGATTTTCGTCCGAGAAGAGCCAGGGTATACGGATATTCCGCTGCTGTGGGCTGGCGTTACCACAATGCCAATGATACGATCATTCCTTACGCTACCTTATCCTCTTCCAACAGTACGGGAGCGGAATGGCTGCAGTGGGCGATGAATGAATATACGGGAACAGAACTTGCGGTGACCGGCAAATATGATTCAGACACCATAGAAGCGGTGAAAGATTTTCAGAAAGCTACCGGTCAGACTGTGGACGGGCTTGTCGGATATAATACCATTGACGCTGTTATGGAAAAAATCGTAAATGCGGGAAGATATTATGTTCCCGGTGTTTCATCCGGAAGCAGCAACAATTCAGGCAGTACCGGAAACAGCGGCTCCACCAGTTCCGGAAGCTATACAGAACCCACCAGAACCTTGAATTCAGGCAGTACCGGAGACGATGTAAAATGGCTTCAGAACGCCCTGAATACGGTAATGGGAGCGGATCTGGAAGTGGACGGTCAGTACGGAAGCGGAACCAAGACAGCGGTAACAAATTTCCAGAAAAAGACAGGACTGTCCGCGGACGGTATTTTCGGCACCAATTCACGGAATAAGATGAAAACACTGCTGAGCGTGCAAAGCTCCAAGCCCACAGTGACACTGAGCACAAAGAACGGTCAGAATACTATCAAGTGGAGCAAGGTAAGCGGCGCCAGCGGATATAAAGTATACCGGAAGACATCCGGAGGTTCCTGGAAGCTTTTGAAGACAGTAGGTTCGTCAGTGACAAGCTATACGGATACTACAGCGGCGGCGGGAACAGCTTACTACTATACGGCAAAAGCTTACCGTACGGATTCCAGCCTGACGGTAAACGGAAAATACGTTACAAACGCAAAAATAACTACAAGCAGCAAGAGCAGCGGATCTTCCTCAGGAAGCAGCAGCTCCGGCAGCGGCACCACCAGTTCCGGCAATTATACGGAACCTACCAGAACACTGAAATCCGGAACAAGCGGAAATGATGTAAAATGGCTTCAGAACGCGTTGAATACAGTAATGGGAGCGGATCTGGAAGTGGACGGTCAGTACGGAAGCGGAACCAAGACAGCGGTAACAAATTTCCAGAAAAAGACAGGACTGTCCGCGGACGGTATTTTCGGCACCAATTCACGGAATAAGATGAAAACACTGCTGAGCGTGCAAAGCTCCAAGCCCACAGTGACACTGAGCACAAAGAACGGTCAGAATACTATCAAGTGGAGCAAGGTAAGCGGCGCCAGCGGATATAAAGTATACCGGAAGACATCCGGAGGTTCCTGGAAGCTTTTGAAGACAGTAGGTTCGTCAGTGACAAGCTATACGGATACCGCAGCGGCGGCGGGAACAGCGTACTACTATACGGCAAAAGCTTACCGTACGGATTCCAGTCTGACGGTAAACGGAAAATATGTTACAAACGCAAAAATAACTACAAGCAGCAAGAGCGGATCTTCCTCAGGAAGCAGCAGCTCTACCAGCTCGAGCAGTTATACAGTTCCCACCAGAACACTGAAATCCGGAACAAGCGGAAGCGATGTAAAATGGCTTCAGAGCAACTTGAACAATCTGATGGGTACGACTCTGGAAGTGGACGGTCAGTACGGAAGTGGAACCAAGACGGCGGTAACGAATTTCCAGAAAAAGACGGGACTGTCCGCAGACGGTATTTTCGGCACTGATTCACGGAATAAGATGAAAACGCTGCTGAGCGTGCAAAGCTCCAAGCCCACAGTGACACTGAGCACAAAGAACGGTCAGAATACTATCAAGTGGAGCAAGGTAAGCGGCGCCAGCGGATATAAAGTATACCGGAAGACATCCGGAGGCTCCTGGAAGCTTTTGAAGACAGTGGGAGCTTCGGTAACAAGCTATACCGACAAAACGCCGAAGGCAGGAACGAAATATTACTATACAGTAAAAGCGTATCGTACAGATTCCAAACTGACAGTTAATGGAAAATATGTAACTAATAAGACGATCACTACATCAAAATCGTCTGGTACATCCGGGGGCGGAGGCACTTCTGCCTCCTCTTACCCGGTACCGTCCAGAACACTGAAATCCGGCAGTACCGGAAATGATGTAAAATGGCTCCAGAGCAGTTTGAACAGCGTATTGGGAACCAAACTGGATGTGGACGGTATATACGGAACCGCTACGAAAAACGCAGTGCGTACGCTGCAGAAGAAAGCAGGAATTTCGGTAGATGGCATTTTCGGCACTAACTCACTGAGCAAGCTGAAAAGCATGTTGAACGGAACCGGTACAAGTACTTCATCCGGCAGTTCTGCAAGCTCATCAACTTTATCCAAATATACCGTGCCAACCAGAACATTGAAATCCGGCAGCAGCGGAAATGATGTAAAATGGGTTCAGTGCGCTTTAAATCAGGTGTTGGGAACCAAACTGGATGTAGACGGCATATATGGAACAAAGACTAGGGAAGCAGTTCGGACATTCCAGAAAAAGGTACGAATTTCCGTGGACGGCATCTTTGGCGTAAATTCCAGAACAAAAATGAAAGCCCTTGTGGACTAAAATGTGGCAGAGACAGCCAGTCTCAAAACGTACATAATTTATAATAAGAACATATACATAAGGAAATACCGGCTCTTTTTGGGCCGGTATTATGATTTAAAAAAACATCTTTATTGCAGGATCAATAAGTCAGAAGGCCGGAGGAAATGCCAAAGGTAAAGGTTTGGGGATCCATAAACAGGGGAATGTGTATGGGAAAATAGGTGAACAGAATAAAAGACGCCAAAAGTACCAGGAGGATCAAAAGAAAAGGGGCGGACAGGGAGAAATCCCCCTGGTGCTGAGCGTATCCCCTGCAGCCGTAAAGATAAGTGATCAGTACGGATCCGACAAAAAGCAGTATGTCTGCGGGAACAAGATCATGTCCAAGGATCCCGCTGTAGGTATAATAGCCGCATAGGATCAGCAAAAGTCCCAAAAGAAGGCCCCGTATCTGTCGGGTGATCAGTCCCCCTCCATGGCGTCTGTCTTTTTTGTATTCCCATAAAAAGAATATAAGACAGGGGAAAAACAAAAGTTTCAGATGCTCCCATACTGATTCGTTAACAGGACTGAAAGCGCCCACGACAGGATTACGGCCTGTCCATTCATACAGAAAATGCAGCAGTACGCCTGCGGTTATGGAAAAAACGATACCAATCCAAGTGTATTTTTTGAAAGAGAAATACATAGCTGGGTCTCCTTTCCCGAGGCAGCCTGGAAGTTTTTTTGAGGGCTGCTATTTTAATATATGCCCGGGGAAAGCAGAATATGAAAAAAAGACCGGGATTCCTTCCAAAACCGATCTTTTTTCAAATGGTGGGTAATAGAATAAGTAATAGCATTTCATTTCAAGGATAGAATACAATGTAAATACTATTGGTATACCATAGGTATAATATAAAAAATACGAAAAGTCAAGGAGAAAATCACAAGGCAACACATGATTTTTAGAGATATTCCGGGAAAATATTTTGACATTTCCGATATATTTTCGTATAATATACAAAAATTGAACAAGAAATATCTGGGGTGCTGTAAAAGGCTGAGAAAAACCATGGTTTTAACCCATAATACCTGATACGGATAATGCTGGCGTAGGAAGATATGAAAAAAATGAATCGGTTCCATGTATGGTGGGACAGATAGACTGAAAATAAGACAGACATATCCGTAAAATGGGATATGTCTTTTATTTTTGCCGGACCCGGGAAGAGAGAGGAGAAGAGAATCGTGTATACAACACAGATGGATGCAGCCAGACAGGGCATTATAACGAAGGAAATGCAGGCAGTTGCAGAATATGAGCATATGGATGCTGAGGAAGTAAGAGGATATGTGGCAAAGGGACAGATCTGTATTCCCTGCAATAAAAATCATACCAGTATCCATCCCTACGGGATCGGCTCCATGCTGCAGACAAAGATCAACGTAAATCTTGGTATTTCCAGAGACTGCAGAGATATGGACATGGAGATCGAAAAAGTAAATAATGCTGTAAAAATGGGCGCGGAATCCATTATGGATCTGAGCTCTTTTGGAGATACCAGAACATTCAGAAAAAGACTGACCAGCGAATGTCCTGCTATCATCGGGACTGTGCCGATTTATGACGCGGTTGTATATTACCACAAAGCATTAAAAGAGATCACATCTCAGGAATGGATCGACATTGTGAAAATGCATGCGGAAGACGGTGTGGACTTTATGACGATCCACTGCGGCATGAACCGTGAGACAGCCCAGAAATTTAAGGAAAACAAGCGTCTGATGAATATCGTATCACGGGGCGGCTCCATTATGTTTGCCTGGATGGAAATGACGGGACAGGAAAATCCCTTTTATGAGCATTACGATGAAATCCTGGATATCTGCCGGGAATATGATGTAACTATGAGTCTGGGAGACGCATGCCGTCCGGGATGTCTGGAAGACGGCACAGATATTGCCCAGATCGAAGAACTTGTTACACTGGGCGAATTGACAAGGAGAGCCTGGGAAAAAGACGTACAGGTGATGATCGAAGGACCGGGACATATGCCGATGAACCAGATCGCGGCTAATATGGAAATCCAGAAGACAATCTGTAAAGGCGCACCTTTCTATGTGCTGGGACCGATCGTAACCGATATTGCTCCGGGTTATGACCATATTACATCAGCCATCGGCGGAGCCATCGCGGCTGCGGCAGGGGCTTCCTTCCTGTGTTATGTAACTCCTGCGGAGCATCTGCGTCTTCCGAATGTAGACGATGTCAAAGAAGGTATCATTGCTACTAAGATCGCGGCTCACGCGGCGGATATAGCAAAGGGCGTAAAAGGCGCTATGGACTGGGATCATAAAATGGATATCGCCAGAAAAAAACTGGATTGGGAGGCAATGTTCGAACTTGCCATTGATCCGGAAAAAGCAAGGCGTTACCGTGAGGAAGCCAAACCGGAAAAAGAAGATACCTGCTCCATGTGCGGTAATTTCTGTGCCGTTAAAAATACAAACCGTATCCTAGACGGGGAAATCGTAAGTATTTTTGATGAATGATATAGGTGTGCGGCACATGAAAGAATTTTTATCGCCTGATGAGCTGAACGTCATCTGGAAAGAGAAAGAACTGATCATATTTGATTTTGACGGCACACTTTTAGATTCCATGCCTATGTGGAAACATCTGGGATCGGAATACATTATGTCTCAGGGCATTACGCCTCCTTCGGATCTGGATGAAAAACTGGTGACTATGACGCTGGAACAAAGCGGCATGTATTATATCAAAGAGCTGGGGCTGAAAAAGACAGTAGATGAGTATATCCGGGATATTTATGATCTGGTGTATGATAAATATAAAAATGTACTGGAGCTCAAGCCCGGCGCGGCAAAGTTTGTTGAGACGGTGTCTAATGCCGGAAAGAAGGTCTGTATCCTGACTACCACTATAAGGAAATGTGTGGAAGGGGCCGTGGCCCACAGAGGACTGGACCGTTGGATCGATCCCGAGCGTATCTTTACCTGCAGTGAGCTGAAAATGGTGAAGACGTCTCCGGATATTTATCAGCATGTAACGGCGCTCATGGGGAGCAGTCCAAAAGATACCCTGGTATTTGAAGACGCGCCTTTTGCCATAAAGAGCGCAAAAGGGGCCGGATGCATGACCGGCGCTGTATATGATCCGTCGGCATTAGAGGAAGAAGAGATCATCAGAACTTATGGAGACTTTCGGATTCGCAGTTTTGAAGAGTTTTTTGACAGCCGGACTGCAGGATAACAATATCTGCCGCCGGATTTGCAAAAAAAAGAATGCCCGGATAAATTGACAGTGTGGATTCTTCCGTGCTATAATAGCGGACAGATTGAGTGCAGGGCATTCATGAAGGGGTACACCACCGCGGGTGTAGGATTCATGGATGCTCTGCACATTTTTTTATGAAAGAAAGGAAGGAACAGATGCGGATAAACGGTGAGGATAAGAATGAATACATTGGACAGAGCATACAGGAAATGCTGGAAAAAGAAGCTTATCAGCTCACAAGGGTAGCGGTGGAAAGAAACGGGGAGATCGTTCCCAGAAGTTCTTATTCCCAGGTGCTGCTTCAGGCTGAAGATGTACTGGAGGTAGTGAGTTTTGTGGGCGGGGGCTGATGAAAAGAAACTGCGTCAGGATGTGGACAGGTGCCTGAAAGAAAGGCATGGAGAGGAAAATCAGGGGCTTTTGTATGCCGCTCATATTGCTGTGGCAGGCGCCGGAGGTATGGGTTCCCATGCAGCTGTGGCGCTGGCAAGGGCAGGAGTGGGGCATATCCATCTGATCGACTTTGACCGGGTGGATCTGAGCAACCTGCACAGGCAGCAGTATTTTATGCGGCATGTGGGAATGATGAAAGTGGAAGCATTAAAGTCCATATTGCTGGAAATCAATCCCTTTTTGGAGATTAGTATCTCTGAATGCAGAGTAACAGAAGAAAACTGCGGGGAACTTTTGGGCGACGCGGATATTGTGATCGAAGCTTTTGACGACCCAAACGCAAAGGCCATGCTGGTCAACGAGCTGCTGGAGCGTTTCCCGGAAAAGAAAGTGATCGCCTGCTCGGGAATGGCGGGCTATTCAGATGCCAATAAGATCACAACCAGAAAGATAACTGAAAATTTTTATATATGCGGAGACGGAAGAGCCGGAGTAGAGACCGAAGGCACCCTTTTCGCATCCAGAGTCAGCGTCTGCGCCGGTCATGCGGCCAACAAGGCCATACAGCTGATACTGGATCAAAAGTGATGAGAAAAAGGAGCGTACAAAGATGAATACAGACAAACTGATCATAGGCGGACATGAATTTGATTCCAGATTTATCCTGGGATCAGGGAAATATTCCCTGGATCTCATAGAAGCGGCAGTGAAAAACGCGGGAGCGCAGATTATTACTCTGGCTCTGCGCCGGGCAAATCAGGGAGGTCAGGCCAACATTCTGGACTATATCCCGGAAGGAGTCACACTGCTTCCCAATACCTCAGGAGCCAGAAACGCTCAGGAGGCAGTCAGGATCGCCAGACTTTCCAGAGAATTAGGATGCGGAGATTTTGTAAAGATTGAGATCATGCGGGATACGAAATACCTGCTTCCGGATAATGAGGAGACGGTAAAAGCAACGGAGATCCTTGCAAAAGAAGGATTTGTGGTAATGCCTTATATGTATCCGGATCTGAATACCGCCAGAGACCTCTATAATGCGGGAGCCGCTACCGTAATGCCTCTGGCTGCGCCTATCGGTACAAACAAAGGCCTGTGTACAAAAGAGTTTATCCAGATCCTGATCGATGAGATCGATCTGCCGGTGATCGTAGACGCCGGCATAGGAAAACCTTCTCAGGCGTGCGAGGCCATGGAAATGGGCGCGGCGGCAGTTATGGCAAACACAGCCATTGCCACTGCGGGAAATATCCCGGAAATGGCGGAAGCCTTTAAACTTGCTATTGAAGCCGGAAGAAAAGCATATCTGGCAGGCCTTGGACGGGTAATGCATAAAGGAGCGGCAGCTTCCTCTCCGCTTACCGGATTCTTGAGGGACTGACCGGTCAGCGGAATGGACAAGAAGCAGGAAAAGAAAACAGGATGAACAGTGGAAAGGAAAGTACAATGTCTGATCAGAAAATAAATGAAAGTATTGTTACGGATGAAATCCGGGAACATATGAAAGAGAACAGGATCGACCACATGACCTATCTGCCGGATATGGAGATCATAGATTCCGATATCCAGGACCGGGTCCTGTCTGCGATGCATGCCTATGATCCGGAAAGCTATACGGCAGCGGATGTAAGGCGGGCGCTGGATCATGAACGTATTTCCGTGGAAGACTTTAAGGCGTTGCTGTCTCCGGCGGCTCAGCCGTTTCTGGAGGAGATCGCAGCAAAGGCAAGAGCGGAAAAACAGAGATATTTCGGAAACAGTATCTATATGATGACGCCGCTGTATATTTCTAATTATTGTGAAAATTACTGCATATACTGCGGATTCAACTGCCACAATAAAATAGACCGGGCAAAACTGGATGAAGAAAGCATTGAACGGGAATTGAAAGCCATTGCGAAGACAGGTCTGGAAGAAATCCTGATCCTTACAGGAGAAAGCCGGAAAATGTCCGATGTTGAATATATAGGAAATGCCGTGAAACTGGCCCGGAAATATTTCCGCGTCATTGGTCTGGAAATTTATCCGGTAAATACAGAGGAATACCGTTATCTTCATGAATGCGGCGCGGATTATGTGACAGTATTTCAGGAAACCTATAATTCCGCTAAGTATGAGACTCTTCATCTGGCAGGACACAAAAGAATCTTCCCATATCGTTTAAACGCCCAGGAAAGAGCTCTGAGGGGCGGTATGCGGGGGGTAACATTTGCTGCGCTGCTGGGGCTGGATGACTTCAGAAAGGACGCTTTTGCAACCGGGATCCACGGATATTATCTGCAGCAGAAATATCCGGCGGCTGAGATCGGCTTTTCCTGTCCGCGTCTCAGACCGATCATAAACAATGACAAAATAAATCCTATGGACGTACATGAGACGCAGCTGCTCCAGGTAGTATGCGCTTACCGTCTCCTGCTGCCTTCCGCCCAGATCATCGTATCTTCCAGAGAATGCGAAAGAGTACGGAACAATCTGATGAATATCTGCGCCACCAAAGTATCCGCCGGGGTAGATACGGGAATCGGCAGACATTCCCAGGAAAATATTCAGGAAGAGAAACAAGGGGACGAACAGTTTGAAATCGACGACAGAAGGGATTACCGGGAAATGTACGATGCCATTGAAAAAATGGGGCTGCAGCCGGTAATGAGCGATTACATTTATGTTTAGGGAAAAAATTCCCTGGGAAAAAGTCATTGCGGTAACAAACCGGCATTTGTGCCGGGGAGATTTTTTTCATCAGATTGAAAAGATAGGGGAAAATCAAGTCCAGGGGCTGATCCTCCGCGAAAAGGATCTGTCTGAACCGGAATACCGCGAAATGGCGGAAAGGGTGCTGGCTATATGCAAAAAACAGAATGTCCCCTGTATGCTCCATACATTCTGGAAAACAGCAGAAGAGCTGGGATGGAGACGGATCCATCTGCCTCTTTCCGTGCTGGAGGAAATGCCGGCAGAAGAAAAAGAAAACTTTGACTGCATCGGGGTTTCCGTACATTCCAGGGAACAGGCATTAAAAGCTGTGTCTCTGGGAGCGGATTATCTGACTGCGGGACATATCTTCCCGACAGACTGTAAAAAAGGTCTTGCCCCCAGGGGGATTGATTTTTTAAAGAATATATGTCAAACTGTACAGGTACCCGTATTCGGAATCGGAGGGATCCATCCCGGCAATATAGGACAGGTACTGGATGCAGGGGCATTGGGAGTCTGTATGATGTCGGAGATGATGAATTTTTAGGCAGGACGGGGATCCGTCCTGCCCTTTTTATAAAACAACCGGGAGAATAGTATATGATAGGAACAATTGCGAATACCTGCACGATCCTCATTGGAAGTCTGGTGGGGAGTGCATTGAAAAAAGGACTGAAGGAGAAATATCAGAAAGCGCTGTATACAGCCTGCGGTCTTGCGGCCTGCGGAGTGGGCATCAACGCTGTAGTCAGCCATATGCCGGACAGTACTGTGCCGGTGCTGTTTATTGTAAGTCTGGCTGTGGGAAGTCTGATCGGCACAAAACTGGATCTGGAAGACCGTTTTCAGAATCTGGTGAATAAACATTCCAAATCCAATCTGGGGCAGGGGCTGTCGGCAGGGATACTGATCTATTGTATCGGAACGCTGTCCATTATGGGGCCGGTAATGAGCGCACTGTACGGAGACCACACATTTCTGTTTACCAATGCCACACTGGATCTGATCACATCCATGGTGCTGGCATCTACATACGGCATAGGCATGGTGCTGGCCGCTCCGGTTCTGTTTTGCTGGCAGGGAGCGATTTATCTCATCGCAAAGTATGCTTCGGCATCCCTGATTTCCGATGAACTGGTCTGTGAACTGTGTATAGTAGGCGGTTTTTTGATCGCCAGCACAGGACTTAACATATTAAACATTAAAAATCTGAAATCACTGAACATGCTTCCTTCACTGGCAGTGCCGATTATCTTTTTCGCGATAAAAGGTATATTTGTTTCATAGGAAGCCGGAATTTGCAGAGAAAGGAAACAGATGGATATGAGTGTAAAAAAATATTTTAACAGAACAGGATATGCGTTTTTTCTATATATAGCAGTGGCAATGGGACTTCAATTTGTTCTGTCACTGATCGTAAATTGGATATGGCCCCTGTCCATGACAAGGATGATCGTGGTATGGGCAGTATCCTTTATTCCCATGTATCTTGTAGCGGCACCTTTGTGCTCGCTGCTTATGAAGAAACTTCCAAAACGGGAGCTTTATCGCAGCGATATCCGGTTTGGCCAGCTGATCCTGCTGTTTTTTATGACAATGTGTCTGTTGATCTGCGGAAGCATCATAGGAACGATTGTATCTACTGCCATATCAAACACATCGGGGCTTTATACGGATTCTTCCCTGGATACCCTGATGTTATCCACAAATCCGCTTATCCTGCTGCTGGTTGTTGTGATCGTAGGCCCCATTGTGGAGGAGCTGCTGTTTCGGAGACTTCTGATAGACCGTCTGATCGTTTTCGGGGACAAGGCAGCGATCTTTATTTCCGCATTTATGTTCGGGATCATGCACGGCAACTTTGAACAGCTTTTTTATGCTTTTGGAGTAGGCCTGCTGTTTGGCTATGTATATATACGGAGCGGAAAACTGCGTTACAGCATCTTTTTGCATATGGCTGTCAATTTCTTCGGCGGGTTTCTGTCGGTTATGCTCCTGAACGGATTGGATATATATCAGCTGCAGTATTACAGTATGGCTCCGGGAATTTTTTCCCAAGAGTTGATAAACAGTCTTGGCAGACTGCTCCTGCTGGCCCTGTATGAAATCGCCATTATCGGATTTGCCATTGCCGGACTGGTGCTGCTGATTCGTATGAGAAAGCGGTTTATGCTGAAAAAGGGCGAGATGAATCTTACAGTGGGGCAGGCGCTGAAAAAGATGGTGACAACCCCTGGAATGCTGTTATACATTGCAGCCTGCGCATTTATGTTTGTCTTGAATATGTGGCCTTATTAACGGGAAACTTTTGACAGAGAATATAACTGGAATGGGATTTATAAAAAATAGCAAACTTAAAAATAAAGTGATTGACAAGAATCATTTGATATAGTATAGTATTACAGGTCGATGATTTAAAACATTGTCAGTGCTGTCTTGGCGCAGTCGGTAGCGCGTCGCCTTGGTAAGGCGGAGGTCGGGGGTTCAAGTCCCCTAGGCAGCTCTCAGAAAAGCCCGCAGTTTATGCGGGCTTTTTTGCGGACATATTTTTTAGACAAAATAGAAAGATGCCCCGTCCTGCAAATCTGCAGTTTCCGGGACATCTTCTTTAAGGGTATCAAAAAGGGTTAAGATTTTGGCAAAGTAATAAAAGTTGAAAATATTATAGGTCCGGGAATGGACGGTCTATCTGTTTGGTTTCATTAGTCAAACAGTAAAACAGGCTTTACTGCTTTCCCGGCCATATATTCATCTACAGCTTTCTGGATATCGTTAAACGAATAGTAAGTATAAATTCTGTTGATTGGGAATTTCCCCTCTTTATATAATTCGCAGAGAATTGGGATGATAAG
The DNA here is from genome assembly GCA_930989305.1 of uncultured Roseburia sp. Taxonomy (GTDB): domain Bacteria; phylum Bacillota; class Clostridia; order Lachnospirales; family Lachnospiraceae; genus Brotonthovivens; species Brotonthovivens avistercoris. The sequence goes on from CAKNLF010000038.1 coordinate 16,330, forward strand.
CCCGCTGGAGACATTTCCCATTCTGGAAAATGTAATCTCTTTGCTGTCTACTTCCCCGAAGAACCAGCTGTCAAATTCTATTTTGCCGCCTACGGCAGCCTGACAGATACGTCCCCCGGCTCTTACCGCCAGCATGGCAGCTTTGATCACTGGGGTTACACCGCAGGCTTCCAGAAGGCAGTGGGCCCCTGTTCCGTCCATAGTTTCCTTTAGCGCAACGGTCATTTCTTCCTGGGACATACCTTTTGTATTGACTATAGCATCAACGCCTGTTTCTTTTGCAAGTTGCAAACGATCATCCGCAATATCCGCCAGACATACTTTGGCACCCATTGCTTTGGCCATCCATACGGCTGCCAGTCCTACCGCGCCGGCTCCAGTAACAAGTACCCATTCCCCGATCTGAGGTTTTAATACGCTGTATACACCTCCGGCTCCAGTATGCAGTCCGCAGCTGAGAGGACCTGCATCTTTTAGATCCATATCATCCGGAATTTTGACAACGCTTCTGTGATTTGTAACAACGTATTCCGCAAAAGAAGACTGTTGGAACAGAATGTGTACAGGTTCGCCGTCTTTGCTTAGAGGAGTGGTATCAAAGAAATCGAAACCGCCTGCCAGAAGGGACAGATCTGCTGTTTTGGCGCAGAACCACGATTTTCCAGTATTGCATGCTTCGCAGCAGCCGCAGGAGGGAATGGAGATTACCACATGATCACCGGGCTTTACTTTTGTTACACCCGGACCGACGCTTTCAACAATACCTGCTCCTTCATGTCCCATGACCATTGGAAGGGGAATGGGAATGCCCCATTCATCTGTGGCATATGCAATGTCCGTATGGCAGATGCCTGCGCTGACAATTTTTATCCGGACTTCATTTTGTCTCGGTTCGATAATGTCAACTTCCTGAATTTTAAATTCAGGGGGATTTTGCTGTGTGTTGCACAGCGCTGCTTTGATTTTCATATAAAACCTCCTGATACATATAAAATTTGTTTACCTGATAGTATCATTTTTAGATGTGTCAGGAGATTTTTCAATTTACAAAATAATTTATTGTTCTGAAAACAGACGTTTTTTTGTTTTTATCAAGAAATGCATTCAACAGAACAAAAGAAAAATTATTCTGCAACCGTAATACAGTCAATATCTATATCCTGAAAATTTTGCAGAACGTCATCCATATTCCAGTATTTTAAGATTGAAAGACGCAGATTCGTAATATGATTAGCCAATTCTTCCGGTCTGAGAGGAAAATCCTGTTCGATCCATTTCAGGACCATATTTACACAGCCAACGCTGTGATATTCAACAATAAAGTAAAAATTATCAGGAGGAGAAGATTTGTATTTATAAACATATAAATCTTTCATCCATGATTTTTCCCAGTTGATCAGATAATTCTGCATAAAGCCCTTCAGATTATTTTGACAGGTCATCTGTATGGCCTGGGTCATAAATTTTTTATATTTTAAAATCCGATTGTAATAATCTACCAGGCAGAGATTGTATTGGAACATTGTATCTGCATGTTCCGGAAAAGCTGTCAGAATATAATGGGAATAGATCCATTGGATCAGATCGTTTTTGTCGCAAAAATGATTGTAGAAAGTCTGTCTGCTGGCGCCTGTTTTGGAAAGCAGATCGTTAATAGTGATTTTTTCCAGTTTCTTTGTATTTACCAGCTCTAAAAGATGATCTCCGAACATTTCTTTGATATTTATCGCCATCTTTTCCTCCCTTTTGTCTTAATAGACTATTTCTGTCATTTTTATTCAAATAAAGCACCAATATGAATAAAAATATATAATAAAAATAACAAATTTCATATTTTTTGTCCATGTATAAGATTAATAAAAATAATATGGAAAATTGACGAAATGTTAAAAATGTCTAAAAAAAGATATTTGACCAGGTTTGTTTATATGAGTATGTTTTAAAGCGTTTGTAAATTCAATTTCCGATGGGAAATCGTTAAAATAAAATCAACCAAAAATGAAAGGAGAGAAAAAAATGGCTTTGAAATATCCTTATTTATTCGAGCCTTTTTGTATTGGGCGGCTGGAAATTAAAAACAGGATCGTTATGAGTGGTATGCACAATATCGGTTGGAAGGATGAAAACGAAGTTATTACAGATGCGGTCATTGATTATTTTGAGGCCAGGGCCAAAGGAGGGGTGGGCCTTATTATTTCAGGGGCAAATCAGCCGGATTTTCAATATGATAACGGGGTCATTATGAACAATCCCTTCCGTCATCCCGGAACATTTATTTCCCAGCATAAAAAATTAGTGGAGCGTGTGCATTCCTATGGTACAAAACTGTTTATACAGTTTGGATATGGTGGCGGTCGTGTTGACTTCCCTCAGTGGATACCGGGCGAAGGGGTAGCAGCGGCTGACAGCGCCAACAGATGGGATTCGTCCATCCATCACAGGGCAGTAACTGTGGAGGAGATCCGCAGGCTCATAGACGCTTCGGTTTCTGCGGCAGCTGTCTGTCTGCAGACTGGATGTGACGGCATTGACATTAACTGTTACGGAGGATATATGCTGGATCAGTTCCTTCAGCCTTGTTTTAATGACAGAAAAGATGAATACGGCGGACTGGATGGAGGAATCCGGATCATGTCGGAAATCGTAAAAGGCATTAAAAATGTATGCGGAAAGAATTTCCCGGTTAGCTGCAGACTTGGAGCCAGACAGCACATGACAGGGGAAGGCCGGACTCATCTGGAAGGAGAAGCGTATATAGAATACGGCAGGACGCTGGAAGAAAGTATTTATGTGGCGAAAAAGCTGGAAGAGGCAGGGTACGACGCAATTTATCTGGGAGACGGAACTTATGACGCGTTCTACTGGCTGTATCCGCCCATGTATCAGAAGGAAGGCCTCTGGCTGGATGATGCCGCTGAAATTACAAAAGCGGTCCAGGTTCCTGTGTTCTGTGCAGGAAAGATATTGACGCCTAAAATGGCAAATGATGCTGTTAAAGATAAGAAAGTTACGGCAGTAGCGCTGGGAAGAGCCCTTCTGGCTGATCCGGAATGGGCCAATAAGGCAAAACTGGGTATAGAAGAGGAAATACGCCCATGTATCGGATGCAACATTGCCTGCGTTGGACACATTTTCGCAGGTCTGCCTCAGGAGTGCGCCGTAAACGCGAACGTTATGCGCGAGAAAGAAATGGATGTGCTGATCCCGGCAAGGGAGAAAAAGAAAGTGGCAATTATTGGAGCAGGAATCGCCGGCATGGAATGCGCTAGAATCGCGTCCCATCGAGGACATCATGTGATCATCTATGAAAAAAGCAGCGAACTTGGCGGAACATTTATATCTGCTTCTGTTCCAAAAGACAAATCTGCTTCAAAGCGGCTGCTTGCATGGTATAAGCAGGAAATGGAAAAAGCCCGAGTGAAGATCCGTTTTAATTGTGAAATATCGGAGCAGGATCTTGAAAGAATCGATGCGGACGAGATTGTGATCGCAGTTGGAAATGTGCCTAAGATTCCAAAGATTCCGGGAGTAGATCAGGATAACGTACTGGATCCCGTAAAAGTACTGACACAGAAGCAGACGATTCCGGAGGGCAGCAGGATCGTAATCGTAGGGGGCGGTCTTGTGGGATGTGAAACGGCTCTGTGGCTGTCACAGGAAAAAGGATTCAAGGACATTACCATTATCGAGGGGATGGACAGGCTGATGTCAGGGGGAGCTGAGCCCCAGCCTGTTGCAAACAGGTTGATGATTGCAGATCTTTTAGAGCATCAGAATATAAAAGTGAAATTGAACTGTATGCTGAACAGGGTTGAAGGGAATAAAGTAGTTGTAAACTGTGGGGAAAAAGAACAGGTACTGGAGGCGGACCGGGTGATACTGTCTCTGGGACTTGCGGAAAACGATAAACTTTACAAAGAAGCTTATCAGAATATTCCAAAAAAAGTATGGCGTATCGGAGACGCATTGTCTGCTTCCAACCTGATGTATGGAATCAGAAATGCAAATGCCGTCGCAAGAGAGATTTGATAGGAAAAATGGGAAACTATAATGTACGGAGGGAGAAAAATGCGGTCTGCATCAAGTGAAGTGAAAACATTTTCAGAATTTGCAAAGGTACCGGTAAAAGAAAAATTCTGTTACTTTTTCGGAGAGTTCGGAAGCCAGTCCATTATTTATTATCTGGTGCTTACTTATTCGGTATTTTTTTATACAGATGTCATGCATTTGAGTGCTGCTACAGTAGGTATTATCGTTGTAGTTTCAAGATGCTGCGATGCGTTGACGGATTTGGTCATCGGAAGTTTGGTAGACAGGACAAAGTCAAAGCTTGGAAAAGCGAGATTCTGGTGTCTGATCATGACAGTGCCATATGCAATCTCCATGCTGCTGATCTATTGCGTACCTGCAGGATGGTCAGCTACGCATCAGTGGATCTATATTATCATTACATATAATCTGGCTACTTCCATTTGTTATACTTTTGAGAATATTCCATGGGGAACACTTTCCACGCTGATTTCAAGGGATAAGGTACAGCGTTCTCAGCTGTCTTCACTGCGTATGGTGGGAAGCCCTCTTGCCGGAGCCGTAGGCGTTACCATCGCTCTGAATCTGGTGGGTGTTTTCGGAGGAACCCAGAGAGCCTGGATCCAGGCTATGTCCATCTTTGCTGTTGTGTGTATTATCATAAACATGGTATGCGTTTTTAATATAAAAGAACGTGTAAAAGATACTGTTACGCCAGAAAAAAGCAAGCATGACATACCCTCGGTACTGCGAAATAAATACTGGTGGTACTGCATTGCGATTATCGGACTTTACAATACGTTTATCACCTGTTTTTCAACATTCCTGCCGTATTATTCAACTTATGCGCTGAATAATACGATGTATACCACATATATCAACAATTCTCAGATGATCACAATGGGAGCTACAGCGCTTTTTGTGTTATGGCTCTGCAGAAAAGTAGATACGCTGCTGATTATCCGGGCAGGAATGGTGATTTCCATTATAGGATCCGTGATCGGAATCCTAGCGCCGTTAAATCTTCCTGTACTGATGGTATCCGCGGTAGTGCGGGCTTTCGGAATGGGACTGCTGGCGGCTTTGATACATGCTTTGGTTGGAGATGCGGTGGAATACGGTTTCTGGAGAACCGGCCACCGGGCACCAGGTACTACATATGCGTCCCAGGGGCTGGGAAATAAACTGGGCGTGCTCCTTGGAGGCGGCCTGTGTCCTATCATCCTGGGAATGGCCGGCTATGACGGAGCAAAAGAGGTGCAGTCCGCTTCTGCCATGAATGTGATTTCTACGGTATATCTCTGGCTTCCGCTGGTATTTTCCGCGATCATTTTTGTGATTATGCTGTTTTATCGGTTGAACCAGACTAATTATAACAAAATAGTCAGTGATTTAAATCAGGGAATTTTCCATCCGAAAGCGCCTTACGTGGATGCTGCGGCTGTGGAAGCTGCAAAGGCTGCAGGAGGCGCCGGAGAGAAAAACGGATGAGGAAGCCGCGGTATTTGAATATTGATGCTATAAGAGAGGTTAAAAAATTTAAAAATAATAATTTTACAACACAGCCTGCAAATAAAAAGTCAAGGCTAAATTGATGAACATTGAAAATTTTATA